>NZ_JBEZKP010000042.1:0-66620 GCF_040706335.1 Streptomyces sp. NPDC048389
CTCGAAGGCGCGCTGGACCTCCGCGAACGCGTCCTCGGTCAGCCCTGCCTGGGGGTATTGCTGCACAGTCATCCGTCCTTCACGCGCGGGGAGAGAGGCCTTCCTTCCTGACGGCCTGCTGCCGTCTCTTTACGGACCGCTGCTCGGGTCTCCCTCGAGCGGAAGTGCAAGCGGGGCCGCGGGGGCCGGGCACCCCGGCTGCTGCTCCCCGAGCGGCCAGCGCCTGCTCCCGAACCCCCTGGAAGGGTTGCTCGTGGAGGTCCTACAGTGGCTTCCGTTCGCCTCTCCGATCGGGCGAACGCGTCGTCGGGAGCCCAGGCATAGCCCTACTGGTGGCCCGGCGACAACCTTGTCGGTGGACAGTCGGTGGACAGACGCCTTCGGACAGCGCATCACGGGGTGGCACAGGTCAACCTGTCGCACGTGCTCTGCTCAGGCGAAACGTCATCACGTAGCACGAAGAGGCACCACACGACACGAACGCTCATGGTCTCGTAATGCGTAGGTCTCGGGTTCGAATCCCGAAGGCGGCTCCACAGTGAACTCCAGGTCAAGCCTTTGACCTGGAGTTTCTTGTCTTGGGTGGCCTTGGTGATGCTCTGACCTGGCTCTTTGGTCGCTCGTAGGGGATGGATCATGCTTGCGCAAAGGGTCCCGGTGGACAACCGGTGGACAGCCCTGCGTGACGCTCCATCAGGGGACTCTTGTTGCTCCTGGGTGATGGGCGAAATCCACCGGTCTCCGATGGGGCGACAGGCGTCGTCGGGACGGTCCGGTCCAGACAGATCTCATGTCCGGCTCGGGTCCTGGCGGTGATTGGCGTGAGCGCATGCAGTAGCCGATCGGAGCAAGGGCATCGAGAACTCGGCGTCCGTGCACTCGGTGCGCCCGGTGGTCCTGCGCCTCGGGCGGGCAGCGGTGGCCTCCTCGATCCGGGCGACCCGCCCGGTGCGCATGGCGATGGGCGCCGGGGAGTCGGCCGGCGCCTGCGGGGTCGGCCTCTGAGCCAGCAGCAGGGCGTAGTTCCAGCCATGGCGGAAGGCGTTCTCGGGTGCCCGCGGTGCCCTGGACGGTCAGGGCGCTGGTGCCGCAGACAGTGGCGGTCAGTGTTCAAAGTGCATGGGCCTGGCGGTGCCGGGCTCGTCGGCGAGCAGCGGACCGCGCTCGCCGACGAGGGCGACCACGCAGCGTTCCACCAGGGCGCGTTCGCCGGACGTCGACGGCAACGCCGGCAACGGCCCCGGCGCATCGGGTGGCTGTCCGCGGTATGTGGCCGTTCGCGCCGGGGCCATCGGGCATCCTTCTCCCGTGTGGGTCGCGAGCCGTGCCGCCACCGCCCGTGTCGTCACTCAGCGGCGCCTGCCGCGCGGCATCCTCAGCTCCTCGAAGCAGGGCTCGTCACCGTCCCGGACCCGCTGCCAGGCCCTGCGGTACAGGTCGGCGGCGGGCTCGACCGGCACCACCACGCCCAGCGGTGTGTGCTCGCCTGCGACGAGGTTCCCGAACAGCGGCAGCTTCCACCGCTCCAGCGGCAGCGTCGGACGGATGAGGTCCGCCCAGCCGCCGGGCAGGAACAGCGAGCGGCCGGCACGAGGGCGTTTCGCCTCCACCACCAGTTCGGTGGCGGCCAGTTCGGCACGGGCAGCCCTGAGGCGGGCGGGACTCCACCGCGTCCACCTGGCCGTGTTGCCGTCGGTCGGGTCGGGCATGGCCAGCAGCATGAGATGGAGCACGGCCGCGTCCTCGCCGATGCCGTACTCCTTCGCCGCCTGGGCGACCAGCTCCGGCACGGACCGGGCCGGGTCCTGCGGCCACCACGTGCCGCCCTCGTCCCGCTGCCCGCTCCCCGCCACCGGGTCGCCCGGGTCGGCGAGAGCGGCCTCGAACCGCGGGTCGCGGGCCAGCCGCAGCGCCGCCTCGGTGTCGAACGGCGGGCTGCCGCCGCGCAGCACGGGCAGATACGTATCAATTCCGTCCGCGTCCATCAGGGCCGGGCGGACCGCCGGAACCAGGTGGCCGCCCCGGGTGTCCAATACCAGCGCGCCGTACCGCTCGAATCCCTCGCCGGCCTCGGTGGGGGCGCCGGCTGCCCGGCGGAAGTCCTCCGGTACTCCGATCCGGAGGCCGAGCAGCAGCTCCGGGTTGGCCAGCCGGCCCCGTACGGCCGCCAGCGCGCCGGGCAGCGCCGCCCGCACCGGATCCCCCGGCGGGAGCCGGTGGGACAGCCATGCGAGCAGCGTCATGGTGCTGAGGAACGTGGTGGCGGTGAAGCCGGTAGCGTGCCGGTCGACCTGTGTGACGCGGTAGTCGCTGACCGTCCAGGCCAGGTCGCGGCTCAGCTCGGGTGCGGAGGCCGGGTCGAGTATCGCCGGCAGCGCATGGCGAGGCTCCCACTTGGTCCGCAGCGCCTTCGCGGTCTCGACGACCAGCGCCGCCGGGGCGTCGGGCCGCCGCCCCACCATGCGCGTCCACACCTCGGCAGCGGCGGCGACGTCCGGGCCGTCGGTCCACAGCCGGGCGGGCTCGGCGGGCAGCAGCGCCGCGACCACCGCACGCCGGACGCCGGCGTCGAGGTCGCGCAGATCCTCAAGAGCGACGTCGACGTCGGCCTGCTGCAGCCCGTGCCGGGTGAGGACTTTGCCCGGTACGGAGGCGAAATGGTGCCCGTAGTACGGCATGCCCGCCACCACCAGGGCGGCCTTGCCCTCGCTGACTCCGGTCAGCCGGGCGAACTCCCGTATCGCCGCCTCCGGGAACGAGGGCGCGGGGCCGCGCGCGTCCAGCTCCGCCAGGAACGCCGTCAACCAGCCCGCATCCCGTCCCGCCTCGCCGACCGGCCCGGAGGACCGCACCGTGTACGGCGCGGGCACCTCGAAGCGGCCCGAGGGGTCGTGGAAGAGCGCGGTGAAGCGGCAGCCGGTGTTCTCGTCGAACACCCCGTGGTCCACGACGGCGAGGAAGGCACCTCCGTCCAGCGTCAGCAACCGCTCCCAACCGGTGGAGCGCCGCTCGCCGTTCGGCTCGGTCAGGTGGCTCGCGTCGAGGTGCAGGGAGAACCAGTGCCACCGGGCGGATTCGGCGACCGCGGCCAGCCCCAGTGCGTCGATCTCGCGGAGGAGTTCGTGCAGGGCGTCCCGGTGCTGGGGCCGTGTCGTCGGGGCCGCTGCCCGGAAGGCCACCGCCGCGCACTGGTCGAGCAGCCTGTCCCACCGAGGCCTGCCGTCCGGCAGCCGGTGCCCGTCGAGATGTGTGCGCACGGCGGGCCCTGCCGGTGGGGCGGCTTCCAGGGCGCCGCGCACCGCCTGGCCGATGGTCAGGAGGCGGCGGAAGGCGTTGTCCCCGTGGTACCAGTGGGACTCGTCGGCGAGGCCGCCCAGCGCGTCGACGAGCAGTTCGTCGGTGGGACCCGCCGGTTCCTCGTCGCGGCCGCCGTCGCCCAGCGCCGCGGCGAGCCTCGCCGCCACCTCGTCCAGCGACGCCTGCTGCTCGGCGGCGTACCGCACCACCCCCGCGACCCCGGCCACCAGCGCGCTGTGGGTGATGCGGGGCAGCAGCTCGCGGACCACAGCGCGCAGGGCCTCGTGCTCACCGGCGGCGCCCGCCGCCTTCAGCAGCGCCGCCGCGGTGTCCCGGTCGACCCGGCGCAGGGCTGCCGAGCCCTCCTGGTCGCGGGGCCGCAGGCAGTGCCAGTAGTGCAGTGGCGGCAGCAGCGCGGTGCCCGCCGTGTACGTGTCGTATCCCCGGCCCGGCCGGGCCTCGGCGGTGACGACGCCGTCCGGGTCGAGCAGCAGGACCGTTGTGCTGTACGCCACGAGTCCGCGGGGCCGCTCGTCGCCGGGCAGGGTCAGTGCGCGCACCGGTGTGCCCGGCCCGTCAGGCGCGCCCGGCACGGTCACCGAGCGCCCGGCCAGGTCCTCGCCGCGCAGCGATCCGTCGGGCAGCCGCACCACGCGCCAGCCCAGCAGACCGTCCACCGGTACGCCGACCGGGCCCGCCTCGTCGGTGTACGCGGGCAGCAGCCACCCCTCGACGTAGGCGCTGTCCTCGGGCGCGTCGCGGACGGCGTCGGCCAAGAAGCCCGGCATGTGCCTGTGCCCGTACTCGCCGGTGGCGGGGTCGTACGCGTGCCAGAAGCGGCCCTCGTCCTCCGTGCACATCACCCAGTACGACGTACCGTCGCTGATGACCGGCAGGTCACCGGGCACGGTCGTGTCACCCCGGTGCAGCACCCCGCCACCGGTGGTCCGTCCGCCGCCCGGCAGCGGCAGGGCCGGGCTGTTGCTGTGGTTGAACCGGACCTGCCATCCGTGGCGGTGGTCGCCCTGAAGAAGTCGTGTGCGGTCGGCCGTGGTGTGCCAGTACCCGCGCAGACCCTGGGGCGACTGCCAGTGGACGAGCAGTTCGCCGTCCACGTAGTGGAAGCCCGGTGTGTTCCACCGGTTGACCACGCCGGCGGGGATCCGCAGATCGTGGAACAGGACGGCGCCTTCGGCTCCGATCACCCGGGCCCGGGACGGGCCCGCGGCGATCAGGTACGGCCAGGCGTCCGCGACGACCAGCTCGTCGGGGTCCTTCCCCGCCGTGAGGTCGGCGACCGCCTCCTCCCAGGCGGGCCAGCCCAGTTCGTCGAAGAGCCCTCCCCGCAGGGTCCGCGCCAGGGCGGCGGCGCGGTCGGTCCCGGTGGCCTCCCGTACCTCCTCCTGTGCCAGGGCAAGGGCCTCTCCAGGCAGCCACCACAGGCGTTCCACGGCGCCCGGGAACTGCGGCAGGCCCGCGTCGAGGGTGCGCCGGGCGACCTCACGAACCCAGTGGGCGAGCATCGTCCGCCCACCCGGGGACCGGACCAGTGCCGACACCGCGTCACGGCCCTCCTGATGGCTGAGCAGTTCGGCGGCCCGGCCGAACGCCGGCCGGAACCGGGCATCGGCCGCCACGGCGAGCAGGTCCCGCTGCCCTTCGCCACGACCCCAGCCCTCCAGGGGCAGTTCCGGACTCGGCCCGGGGTCCGCGACCGGCACCTTCAGCGACAGCAGCAGGTCCAGCAGATCCAGGTCACGGTGGGCGTCGAGCGCCTCACCCGAGGCGGTGGTTTCGACGCGTAGCCGGTCGGCGACCCGTTCCGTCAGTGTGTACAGCAGCGGCAGCCGTGGCTGGGCCCGGCGGGAAGTGCTCCGCAGGGCCAGGAAGCGCCGGAACCAGCCCGCCGTGCCGTCGGCGGGCCGCTGCCGTTCGGGCACCTCGCCGTCGCCGAGACCGGCGGTGGCGCCGGCCTTCTCCAGGATCTCCAGCCACAGGGCGGGCAGCTGACCGTCGTCGCCCCGTGGCATGACGTTCAGCAGCGTGCCGCGTACCGCGGGCTCCCGTCCGCCCAGCGCCACCAGGGCCCCACGATGCGCTTTCCACCAGGAGGCGGCGGCCCGCATCGTGGCCGGGAGCTCCAGCAGCTCCGCCAGATACGCCTGCTCCGTCGCCTCCGCGTCCCGACCCACGGCCTTGGCCAACCGCCGCAGGTCGGTCGCCATCGTCCCGGAGGGTGGCAGCCCGCCCGCCGTGCGCCGTACGGACAGCCGCACGAAGCGGTGCAACGCCTCTTCGGGCGGGACCCGGTCGGCCAGCTCCTTGGCATACGTCGACAGTGCTTTCGCCTGCAGTACCCCGGCGAGAGCGAACTCCAGGCAGACGGCGTCCAGCCGGTCCTCGTCGACCGTGAGCCCGTGCTCGGTATCCGCCTTGCGCGCCCGGTTGAACATCTGCCCCGCGTACGCCGGGTTGTCCACGCCGAGGTAGACCCGCCCGGCCTGCTCGTAGAAGGTGGGCAGGAAGTGCGGTACGGAGGCGGCGAGCTTTTCTGCCACCTGGTGGAAGGCGTCTGCGGCGGCCTTCGGCCTGGCCTTCGCCTGCCGGGCGGCACGCTCCAGCTCGGGTACGACGGCCAGCGCGTGGTGCCCGTCCTCGGGATGGTGAACCAGCACCCACTGGGGGAAGCCGAGCGCCTGCCGCAGCCCCAGGCCCACCACTGCAGGCTCCCCGACCGGCTCCAGCCCCAGGAAACCGGCCGCCAGGTCCTCCGCCGCGCCCAGGTCGTCGGGGACCAGTCGCACCACCGTCCGGCCCTCAAGCCCCGGATGACGGTACGCACGCGCCGTCAGCGCGACCGTACGCTCCCCGGCCACCTCCGTACCATGCGGCAGCACCGCACCGGCCTCCGGCAACTCATCCGGGCCGACCATTGCCCTCATACCGCTGCTCATGCGTCCGTGCCCTCCTCGACCTGGCGCCCCGCGTACAGGGCAAAAGCCATCCGCATACCCTCCGACCAGGCAACCGGGCCGACCTCGCGCAGCCGCAGCGACCGGCCGTCCTCGTCGTGCCAGCTGAGCGCGCCGGTCTCCGTCTCGCCGTCCCAGTACGGCTCCCCGATCCACACCGACGCCTCCACCGTCCGCCCCGCGTCCCGGATCCGGCTGGTGGCGCAGCCGCCCGAGATCCGGTAGCCGAGGGAGGTGGCCCGCCCAGCGAGGCGGAACCGGGAGGAGAACTTCCCTCCGGCGAACTCGTCGACCTCGGTCGCCGTCTCCGCGAGGCCGTCCGGCCTGACCCAGGTCGCCCGGTGGATCTGCTCGACCTCCTGGATCACGCCCAGCTCGGCGGCGAATTCCCGCAGCTCCTCGAGGTCGGGCAGCAGCACCGGGTGCGGCATCGTCACCGTCTCCGGGGAAATCCGTACGGTCTCGCCGTCCAGGGTGACGATCCGCAGCTCACCGGCCTCGGTGGCATCCCGCAGAAAACCCGGCTCGTCCGGGTCTTCACCGACGACCACCAGATCGCGCAGCGCCACCTGCCACGCCTCGTCGGGCCACACCCGGGCCAGTAGCGCGGTCGGTACGGGCAGCGACGACACCATCCAGGTGTCCACCTGAGCCGCACACGCTGTCGCATGCCGGTCCAGCCACTCGGCGAAGCGCCGCAGCCGATCCACCTCGGGATGGTCCTTGAGCGCCTTGGGCAGCGACTTCAGCTCCCGGCCCGAGGCCCGCCCCGAGGTCGAGCGTGCCGTCACCTTCCCACCCGCCAGGGCGACTTCGTACCCCTCGCCCGCCGACAACCAGCCCACCGGGCCCCGCCTTCCGTCATCGAGTTCAGCAATCCCGCGATCCAGCACTACAGAGCGATTCAGCAGTGCCGCACTTCGGTCATCCAGCGCCCCGGCAGCGCAGCACAGAGCTGCCGGGGATTCTGGCCGTCATCTCATCGGTGTCTTCGACGTCAGCGGCGGCCAACGACAATCGGCCCCCGGCCGACGCCGGTCACGCACGGTCCAGCCTTCCTCCAGCGCGTCCGGGGTGTCGGGGGCCCGTACTCCGAGGACAGGTGGAGGTCCAACTGCCCCGATGCCCAGATCCGGTCACCGGGCACCGGTCAGCAGCGCCCGCAGCACGGCGTGCTGTCAGGCCGTCAGCGTGTCCGCGCTGCCGGGTTCGGCATCGCCGAGCGCGAGGACGACCCGATCCGCGGCCACTCCCCATGGCACCCGGTCCTGGTACTCGATACCGGCGAGGGTCTGTACGGCTGCGTCCAGTGCGGAGTGCCGGGGGGTGGCGGGCAGCCGGTGGAGTGTCGGGACGATCAGCCGTTCCGGGGGAGTTGAAGCAGAAGCCGGTCCCGGGCTCCATCCCGTACCCCTCCGGATCGGCACTGGTCGCGGCCAGCTCCGCGACCAGCAAATCGATGGCCGCGGCCGGGACGTCGGTCGCCGGGCCGCAGGCGCGATCAGAGAACGGACCAGGGCGGCCTGCTCCAGGGCGTCGCCGCCATGGGCAGGGGTGACGTCAGCAAGAAGGGATTCACTCATCGATTCACTCACAGTGAGGACCGTAGGACGTACGTCTGACAGGGGGCCGGGCCTTCCGGCCGACCGGCCCTTCACCACGTAGAGCACATCAAAGTCGGCTGTAGGCCGCGATCAGGCCCGGTACCGCGGGTTTCCGTAGCCGATGGGGTAGTTCTACCGATGCCCTCGCCGGACGTAGTAGGTGAATCCCCACGTGCTCGGCCCCATGGGGTCGAGGTCGGGACTGGGGAGGGCCTTGGGCCCGTACGGGGAGGGCGATCGGTCGGCACGGGGCGCCGCGTCCCGGCCATGTCCCGTCGGGGAACGGATCCTCCTGCCGGGCGCGGTCGAGCATTTCGCGCAGGAACTCCACGAAGGGGATGCCGCCACCCATCCGGTCCGGAGCCTTGTCGCGGTACCAGACGCGGACGCGGTCGTCGCCCTCGTGCCGGAGCGAGAGCAGAGCGAAGTCGGCGTACCCGTCATGGCCCATGACCGGCATCATCCTCGTCGTATCCGCGACGCTCCACAGGTGCGGCGGTTCAACGAGGACATCGAGACCTGGCTGACGGCCGCCCACCAGCAGTGTCCGATCCTTGCCTGCCGCAGAGAGTGCGCCTGTTCCGTCGAGAGCCCGTAGGCGGCGCGGACGCCGTCGTCCAGCAGGTCCGGACGCCGGCGGGGTGCCGAGGCTGCCGCTTCGCTCATGCGTCCACCCCTGTGGGACCGCTTCGTCCATGGCGATTTCAAGCTGCAACTCGCGCAACCCGCAGGGAGCGCACGGGAAGTCAGGGCCACTGACGCAGCGTCGCCGTGAAGCTGCGCCCGTAGGCGTGGTGTGTGGTGACGTCGAGGCGGGTACCGCCGGGGACGCGGCGGACGCGGACGGCTTCGTCGGCGGAGATGGTGCGCAGGGTCCGGCCGTGGAGGGTGACCGAGACGGTGCGGCGCCGCGTCGTCGGGTCGGAGACCGCGAGCGAGACGGTGCCGTCGGCCGCCGTGCGGAGCAGTACGGACGCCGGGCCGTCGATCGCGAGGAGCTCCGCGTGATGGACTCCGGGGCCGAAGGTGTTGGCGGCGACGATGCCGAGGCCGGAGTGCTTGACCGCCTGGAGGTGGGCGGTGTTGGCCAGCACGGAGAGCGGGCCGCGGGCGTAGGACGCCAACTGCCGTGCGGAGGAGCCGGGGACGAGGGCGTGGGCCATGGAGGCGGGGCGGGAGCCGGCGTCCTGTTCGTAGAAGAGCGTGAAGACCTGCTTGGTGACCGCCGTGTCCGGGTTGGACAGCCGGACGGCGCGGCGGCTGCGGGTGACCGTGCCGAGCGCGGCGGTCGGTGCGGGGCCGGACAGGAAGACGTACCCGACCGCGGTCCCCTGGTCGGCGTCGGCGTAGCGCAGCCAGGCCGGCGGGGCGGTACCGGTGTCCTGCCACGGCGTTCCGTCGCGCAGCCCGCCGGTGAGGGTGACCGGGGCGGTGGGAGCGGCGATGCGGCTGTCGACCGTGGTGGTCACCGCCCGGCCCGCCTGACCGGACACACCGGCGGCGAGGACGACAATCTCGTCGTCGAGCATGAACCACGACTTCGTCGCGCGGGCGCCCCGGTAGGCGACGAAGTCGTCGGGCAGCTCACCCGCGTGCCGGGCCGCGTACGCGGCGTCGTCGGACAGGACGAGCCCGGCCGCTCCGTACGCGCCGAGGCGGGCGCCGCCGGAGTAGGGTGCGGTGCCGCGGGGAAAGTAGACGTAGGTGTTCTGCGACTCGGAGGACGACGTGAACCCGCGCTCGGGGTTGTCGTACCAGAGCGTGCCGTAGAGCTCGGGGACGGTGCGGCGGCTCTCCACCGGGGCGGTGACGCCTGCCAGCCGGTACGGCGGGACGACGGTGAAGTAGTCGACACCGAACGCCTGCCGCTGGTCCTGGCCGGCGAGGTAGAGGTAGTGGGCGCCGTCGCCCTGGAACCAGGGCATCAGGTTCTCGCCGCTCATGTACTCGTACTTGCTGATCCGGTCCGAACTGCGGGCCAGCGCGAAGGCGTAGCCGGGCCGTCGGTGGACGGTTCTGTCCATCGCGTTGAACGCCGTGTGGGAGGCGTCGGGCACGAGGTCCTTCGCGGGGACCGCCGAGTCGAGGATGCCGGCGTAGCGGGCGATGCTGACGGGTGAGGTGAACGAGACCGGGTCGAGGTCCGCCCGCGACGTCTGCCGGACGTACTTGACGTAGCCTGCGAGGGCCTCGGCGTCCCTGTCGGCGGCGTATCCGGAGATGTCTACGACGGCCTCCACGACGGCGGCGACGTCCGCGTAGCCGGTGCCGGTCCGGGAGACGGCGCGCCCCTTGACGACCTCCGTCATCCAGCCTTCGAAGATCAGCGGGGCGAAGCCGTCGGCCACCCAGCCCTGCACGACACCGACCAGGTCGGCGACGGGTACGTAGGCCGTCCCGTCGAGGATCTTCACGGTCTGGACGATGCGCGTGAGCAGGCCCTTGCCGTACGAGCCGGTGTAGGCGACGGACGCGTGCTGAACGAAGGAGCCGTCGGCGTAGAAGCCGTCGGTGACACCGTGGCGCAGGTCGTACGGGTCGATCCGCGCGAAGATGGTGAGCTGGTCGGCGACGGCCTTCATGATCCGGGCGTCGTCACCGAGCACGGCACCCTGGAGAATCCGGTTCGTCGTGATGTCGGCGAGGTTGGCACCGGTGTGGAAGCGCGAGCCGAGGTCGACGTCGCCGTCCTTGCCGTTGCGGAGGTACCCGTCCATGGACACGGCACAGGCGGCGGCGAGATGGGGCCGGTACGCCGCCAGTTGGTCCCGGAGGAGGACGAGTGTCCGGGTGAGATGCGTGGAGATGCCGATCTCCCAGTGGAACCAGTTGCCGTAGTACCCCTTCGATCCGTCGCCGTAGTACTCGGTGTGGAGGCGCGCCAGACCGTCGACGACCCGCCGTTGCACCGGCTGGTCGTCGCGCAGCTCCGCGCCGGTGGAGCCGGGGACACGGGTGGCCAGGGCGATCTCGTACAGATACTGGAACGACCTGCTCAGGTTGGCCTCGCTGGTGCCCAGAGGGACGCCCTGGAAGAGCTCGCCCGGTCCGGCGCCGTCCATCGCGGCGAGCCGGGAGCGGGCCGTGCGGATCATGGAGTCGAGCTTCGGGGCCACCTCGGGGCGCGCGTTGGCCTCGGCGGTGCCGGCGAAGACGGCGACCGTGTTGCGGATCAGCGTGGCATGGCCGACGGCCGCCTTCGCCGACTCGGCGGGACCGGGCCGGGGCGCGGCTTCGGCTCGCAGGGGCCGTGCCACGGCAAGCAGTGTCGCCGCGGGGATCGCGGACAGTACGCAGCGACGCGAGAACTCCACCTGAACGCTCCATGGTTCGGCCGGAAAGCGCTTGCGGCCAGCCAAGCAACGGTGTTCTTACGTGTCAACGGCCCGGCCGCCGACCGGCGCGGCGACCTCGCCGGTACGGGATACGGCACCGGGACCGGAGCTGGAGCCGGGGCGGAGGAGTCGGGCCAGGGGAGTCGGAGTCCGGAGAGTCGGGGCCGAGGCGGGAGTCGGGGCCGGGATCCGTGGCCGGAAGCCGGAAGCCGGAAGCCGGAAGCCGGAAGCTATAGCCGGAGCCGGAGCCGCTGCGGGACTGGTCGCGGGCGCTGTCCGGGGCGCACGCTGGAGGCATGGCAGGGAGCCGCCCATCGTCGTCCACCGGATCTCGCCCTCGGGCGGGCGCCGGGTGACGGTGCGCGGGCGGATCATGGGGCTGGCGCACTCCGACGACGAGGTGCTGGAGCTGGTCCGCCGCGCGGGGGAGACGGCGGTTGAGGCGGAAAGCCTCGAGGACCCCACACGGGTCGAGTGGACGGGCGGCAGGCCGCATCAGTACGAGCCGTTGAAGCTGCTCCCCTGAGCGGCGCCCCGGCGCAGCTCACCGGCTTGCCAGGACCTGAAGTCCCGGGGCGGGTGAGCGGGGCCGGCAAGTGGGTTGAAACATTACGGGGAGGCCGGCGCGTCAATGAGGTGAAGGGGTCGTCGGTACGTACGGGGGAGAGTGACCGAGGGATGAGAGTGTCCCGCACCGAGGAGTACCGGGAGTTCGCGGCGAACCGCGCCGCGCACCTCTACCGCTCCGCCTGCCTTCTGGCCGGCGGGGACACCCACCTCGCGGAGGACCTGGTACAGGAGACGCTCGGCCGCATGTATGTGGTGTGGGGCCGCGTCTCCCGGATCGACAATCCGGCGGGGTACGCCCAGACCGTGCTCGTCCGCGCGTTCCTCACCCACCGGCGCCGGCGCTCTGCCTCCGAACGCCCCGTCGGCGAACTGCCCGACTCCGCTCTGCTCTCCGGCGACGACCCCGAGCTGCGCCTCGCGCTCCTCGGAGCGCTCGACCGGCTCTCGCCGAAGGACCGGGCGGTCGTCGTGCTGCGGTACTGGGAGGACCGCAGTATCGAGGAGACCGCCGACGCGATGAACGTCAGCTCGGCCGCCGTCCGCACCAGAGCCGTGCGCGCACTCGGCAAACTCCGTGAACAACTGGGCGGCAGCCTGGTCGAGTTCGCGGCTCGCTAGCGCCCAGCCTTCAGCAGCCCCTACGCGGGTTCGAACACTTCGTTCCGTAATGTTGCGACCAGAGAGTGTGGTTCCCCATGCCTTTTGAGGACGAGCTCGGTGAGGCGCTGCGCCGCACCGGAGACACCTTCCGGCCCTCCGACCGGCCGGGCCTCGTGGACGGCGGCCTGACCCGTGGCCGTCGCCGGCTGGCCCGTCGCCGGGCGGCCGCCGTGACCGGCAGCGTCCTGGCCCTGGCCGTGGTCGGGGTGGGCGGCGGCTACGCGACCGGCTCGCTCGGGTCGGGCGACGGCACGGGCTCGGCCGCGGCCATTCCCTCGGCCCCCGCCATTCCCTCGGCCCCCGCCACGCCCTCGGGCCCGGCTTCGGTCGAGACCGGCAGTGTCACCAAGGAACAGATGATCGAGATCTTCAAGGGCCTGCTACCTGAGGGAACGACCACCCGCGAGGACGGCACGGGCATCACCGACGGCCCCGAGGGGCTGCACGGCCCCTCTGTCTCACTGGTGTTCGACGACGGCAGGGGCGCGGCGGCGATGGGCCTCGGCGTGAGCGTCGTCGACCCGGCGGGGAGGAGTGCCGCGGATTCCGTGACGTGTCCGTCGCAGGCGTTGGTGCAGCACGACGGGTGCAAGGAGGAGACGCTGCCCGACGGCTCCCGGTACCTCCTGTTCCAGGGCTACGAGTACCCGGACCGGCGTGAGGACACCAAACTGTGGCGGGCCACCCTGGTCACACCGAAGGGTGTGAAGGTCGATGCCAGTGAGTGGAACGCACCCGCCGAGAAGGGCGCGGCGGTCAGCCGGCCGGCCCCGCCGCTGACCGCCGCGCAGATGAAGGCCCTGGTCACCGCCGAGGCGTGGCGCACGATCGGCGCGCGGCTCGGGGAGCCCCGTAAGGAGAGCCCAGAGCCCGGGCAGTTCCCGGGCACCCCGGTGAACAAGGTCCTCGGGTCACTGCTCCCCGCGCACCTGAAGATCGTCGACCAGCAGGGCGGCCCCGGCTACGGGTTCGTCGTCGCCGACGACGGCCAGGGCGCGAGCTTCATCCAGGTCAACGCCCAGACCGGTATGCAGGACCTGTTGAAGGGCCGCTTCACCGGCGACGTCACCACCCTCCCCGACGGCACCAAGATCATGGTGAAGAAGGAGAACGACCCGGACCGGAAGGGCGGCGCGGGCGCCGTCGGCTGGACGGTGGACACCCTGCGCCCCGACGGCTTCCGGGTCGTGATGACGGCCTTCAACGCACCGGGCCAGGGCCAGGACGCCAGCCGCGCGGAGCCGGTGCTGACGATCGAGCAGATGAAGACCATCGTCCTCGACGGGGAGTGGTACACGGCGGCCGAATGACCTCCGGCAGGACGGCACGGCGGCAGGACGGCACGGCGGTGGGACGGCACGGCGGTGGGACGGCAGGGCGGTGGGAGGACACGGCGGTGGGAGGACACGGCGGCGAGAGGGCACGGCGGTGGGACGGACGGCCGGACCACCGGCGCCCTGACAGCCGGACCACCGGCGCCCGGGTGGCCCGCGGCCTGCCGGAAGCGGCGACCCGCCCGCGGACGCTGTGCGGCCGGACGTGCGGCGGCGCGGCGACGGGATCCGCCGAGCGGCTCACTTCGCGTCCGAGTACCGCTCCACCACCGCGATCGTGAACGGGAACCGCACCGGCGTCTCCCCGAAGGCGATCCGCCCGGCCAGCTCACCGGCCGAGCGGATCGCCTCCGCCACTTCCCCGGCCTCCTCTGCGGGACAGTGCACGATCACCTCGTCGTGCTGGAAGAACACCAGCTCCGCCCGTATCCCGGCCGTCGCCCGCCGCAGCGCCGCCAGCATCAGCAGCGCCCAGTCGGCGGCGCTGCCCTGCACCACGAAGTTCCGGGTGAAACGGCCCCGGGCCCGCGCGTTCGGCGACGCGTAGCCGGGTGTGAACCCGGGATCCACGGAGGCCGCTGTTTCCAGGGGCTCCTGGGGGATGCCGGCCTCTTCGCCGTCCTCCGCTCCTACGGCCCGGGGGCTGGTGCGCCCCAGCCAGGTCCGTACGAGTCTGCCCTCCTCGCCCGCCTTGGCGGCGTCGTCCACATAGGCCACCGCGCGGGGGAATCGGCGGCGGAGCGCCGCAAGGTTCTTCAGGCCGTCGCCCGACGTCTGGCCGTAGACGGCGCCGAGCAGCGCCAGCTTGGCATGGGCGCGGTCGCCGGCGAAGGCGCGGTCCGACAGGGCGGTGTAGAGGTCGCCGTCGTGGCCCGCGACCTCCATCAGGCCGTCGTCCCGTGAGATCGCGGCGAGCACCCGCGGCTCCATCTGGTCGGCGTCGGCCACGACGAGTCGCCAGCCCTCGTCCGCGACGACGGCACGCCGGAGCACCTTCGGGATCTGAAGCGCCCCGCCGCCGTTGGTCGTCCAGCGGCCGGAGACCGTACCGCCCGGCAGGTACTCGGGCCGGAAGCGGCCGTCCCGAACCCAGTCCTGCAGCCAGCCCCAGCCATGCGCCGTCCAGATCCGGTACAGCTGCTTGTACCGGATCAGCGGTTCGACGGCCGGGTGGTCGATCTCCTCCAGTTCCCAGCGCCGGGTCGAGCGCACCTTCACGCCGGCCTGGGCGAACGCCTTGACCACGTCCGCCGGCAGATCCGGCCGCACCCGCCGGCCGAAGGCCGCCGACACCTGGTCCGCGAGCTCCGCCAGCCGCCGTGGCTCCCCACCGCCCGCGTACCGCTCTCCGAGCAGTTCGTGCAGCACCTCCCGGTGCACGTCGGCCCGCCAGGGGAGCCCCGCGCGGGTCATTTCCGCCGCCACCAGCATCCCTGCGGACTCGGCGGCCGTCAGCAGCCGCATCCGCCCCGGGTGCTCGGTGGCCGCGTGTCTTCGCTGCTGCTCGGCGTAGACCTCCAGCAGCGCCTCCAGCGGCACGGTGACCGGCTGCGGCTCGAACAGGGAGGACTGGGAGCCGGGCTCGGCCGCCCGCGCGGGAGGGTCGGGCGGCACGGGAGCGTTGCGCAGGCGCGCCCAGGCCGCCGCCGCCGAGCGGGGCTCGCCGAGCCGCCCCTCGTGGCCGAGGAGCAGCAGCTCGGCGACCTCGATGTCGTAGCACCGCTCGACGCGGACGCCTGCCGCGAGCAGCCGGGGGCAGACCTCCGCGGTGGACCGCCACACCCACCGGCCGACATCCGGCCGGGACCGGACCGCCTCCACCAGGTCCGGCTCCTCCAGGACCGGCCCTGCGGGCAGGCCGTCGGGGCCGAGGGGGACGAGCCGAGCCCCTCCCCCTTCGGCCGCCGCCAGAGCCCACCGTCCGCCCATGGAACCGAGTGTGGCAGCAGGGTCGGACATCGCCGCCGCCGTGGCCTTCGCGCGACCGCCCGGCTGTCCCGCGACCGCCGGGCTGTCCCGCGACCGCCGGGCTGTCCCGCGACCGCCCGGCGGGCAGGCTGCCCTGCGTCCGCCCGGCCGGTGGCCGCCGTACCGCCGGCACGCCCGGCCGGTGGCCGCCGTACCGGCCGTTCGCCACCGGGTGAGGCTCCGGACGACGCGGGCCGGGTTGCCGACGGCGAGGACCCCGGGCGGCAGGTCCTTGACGACCACAGACCCCGCGCCCACCACGGTGTTCTCGCCGATGGTGACCCCGGGCAGACGATCACGCCGCCGCCGCTGTACGTGTTGTAGGCGGCGCAGAGTCGGGCGCGGCGCAGCGTGTCCGCGCCCAGCTCCTCGTCGTCCAGCCGGTACCAGTCGCCCGCCGGCATCCGGTCCTTGTTCTCGGCCGCCGGCCGGTCCCTCCCTCGACGCCCCGCTCCGTAGGATTGATCCTGCTACGCCGCCGATGGCGGTGGCGGGTTCTTGGACAGGGTGGGGACGTTCGGTGGTACGCGGTGCGGTACGCGGTGCGATGCGGAGACAGGTACGGAGCGCGGCCCTCGGGGCGGCGGTGGCGGCGCTGACCATGGGGGCGGTGACCGCCTGTTCCGCGGAGACGAAGCCGTCGCCCGCCGAGAAGGCCGGCGGTTCGGCGGTCCCGCAGGGCGAGACGGCGGCGAAGGACAAGGAGACGTCCGGGAAGGAGAAGGAGCCGGCCGGGGGCGGCCAGGTCGGTGCCGCCGGTTCACCGTGCCCCATGCCGGTCACCTTCGATCTTGCCGAGCACTGGAAGCCCGAGGCCGTGACGGCTCCTGAGGACGAGGAGTTCGCCGCGCTCTTCGAACGGGGCCCGGTCTCGCTCGTGTGCGAGATCGACGCGAAGCCCGCCGGGAACATCGGCTTCATCCGGGTGTGGGTGGGAACCGGCGCCGGCGGCGACACCCGCAAGGCGCTGGAGGCGTTCGTCGCGGCCGGGGGCGAGCACCGCAGTGAGGAGGCGTACACGGTGACCAAGGCAGGGTCGTACGACGCGACCGAGGTCACGTACGTCAACACCAGTGTGATCCTCGACGAGCCGAAGAAGGAGCGGGCCTTCGCCGTGGCAACGCCGAAGGGCGTGGTGGTCGTCGACCTCGGTGGGCTGGACTCCGGGGAACACGAGGAAATGCTCCCGGCGTACGAGCTGGCCAAGAAGACC
Source organism: Streptomyces sp. NPDC048389 (assembly GCF_040706335.1). NCBI lineage: Bacteria > Bacillati > Actinomycetota > Actinomycetes > Kitasatosporales > Streptomycetaceae > Streptomyces > Streptomyces sp. NPDC048389. The sequence goes on from NZ_JBEZKP010000042.1 coordinate 16,954, forward strand.
GTACGCGGCTCCTGACCCGGTGCCAGGGGCGGGCGGGGGCGGCCCCGCCCGCCGCTCGTCCGTGTCGACGGTATCGCCGGCCTGCCCGGTGTCGAGCGCACCGGTCGGCTCGTCGGCGAAGAGCACGGCCCTGACGGGTGACCCAGAGCACAGGCGAGCGCTTCCCTTTCGCTCGCCGCGCTGGGAAGACCCCGTGCTTCTGCCTCCGGGCACCGGTCCGGCCGGACCGGACTTCCGGTCCCGGCGGCCCGGATCGCGACCGCTGGGGAGCCCGGGGGAGCGGTCGGGCAGGCCATACCCAGCGGCCGGGCGGGCCGCGCCCGTGCGACCATCCGAGGTATGAGTACGGTCGAGAAAGCGCTGGCAGCGGCGCTCTGCGCGGAGAGCGACGAGGCGCTCGACACCGGTGCGTCCCTGCTCGCCGCCGACCCGTCCGCCGACGACGAGCGCGACCGGCGTGGCGAGGAGTTCGTACGGCGGGCCTGGGAGCGCGGCTGGCAGCCCGCCGACGTCCTGCGGCTGGTCCGCCGCGACCTCGGCGAGGCGCACGAACGCCTGGCCGCCGGGCTGATCGCCGCGGAGACGAAGCGCTACGGCTCCCGCCTGACGCCCCGTTTCCGGGCGCAGCTCGCCGAGGCGGCGGTCCTGCGGCCACCGCGGTCGGACCGCTTCTCACATGCCACGGCCCTGCTGGAGCTGTACCGTCTGCTGGCCCGCCTCCCCGCGATCGAGCCGGTCGGCCCGGTGCCCGGCGAACCCCTGTCCTCGGTGCGCGCGTCACCGCACGAGCCGCGCATGCTCGGCCGTATCCGGGCGCTACTGGCGAAGGCGGAGGCCACCGGATTTCCGGAAGAGGCCGAGGCACTCACCGCGAAGGCGCAGGAACTCATGGCACGCCACAGCGTCGACGAGGCCCTGCTGTCCGCTCGTACGCACAGTCCGGACGCCCCGTCGGCGTGCCGGATCGGCGTGGAGCCCCCGTACGAGACGGCGAAAGCGGTCCTGCTCGACGCGGTGGCCGGCGCGAACCGCTGCCGCGCGGTGTGGAACAGCTCTTTCGCGTTCTCGACCGTCGTCGGCTTCGAGAGCGACCTCAAGTCGGTCGAGCTGCTCCACACCTCACTGCTCGTCCAGGGCGCGACGGCCCTGGCCGGGGCGGAGTCCGCGCAGCGCGCGGGCGGGCGCAGGCGCACGAAGACCTTCCGGCAGTCCTTCTGGACGGCGTACGCGAGCCGATTGGGCGAGCACCTTGCGGCGGTTGCCGACGAGGTGGTCACGGCGGACCTGCTGCCGGTCCTGGCCTCCCGGGATGTGGCCGTGACCGCCCACGCCGACCGGATGTTCCCCGAGACCACGACCACGCGCGTGCGCGGTGCGGCGGACCCGGACGGCTGGCACGACGGCCGGGCCGCGGCCGACCGGGCCGAGCGGCGGGGCCCCGCCCCGGCGACGGGCGGTGTCGAGCGGCGTCCCCGGCGGTAGCGGGGGAGGCGGCCGGGCTTGGCGCTCCTGTGTGGGGAGGCGGCTGGGCCCGGCGGCAGGCGTGGGCTGATGTGGTGGCCGGGGCGGCGGGCTGCCTGTGCCGGATACGGCGGCCCGGCGGCGTGCGAAGGGGCGGCTTGCGTAAGGGAGACAGCCGCCGGTGCGCGCGAAACGCCGGGCGTGCGCGGTCGGCGCCGCCCGGTGCCGGCGGCGTCGCCCTCGGCTCCGCCCCTCGGCGAAATGTCCCTCAAGGCCGTTACGCTCGGCCCATGAGCTGGCTCCGGGCGCTGAAGGAGACCGCCCGTTCGGGCCTGAAGATCGAGCGGCAGCGGCTGGAGCCCCTGATCGCCGCCCGTGCCGCCGCCGGGCTCGCGCTCGTCTTCGGCGCCGCGCTCGTGCTCTTCGGGCCGGCCGTCGCCGTCAGTTCCGCCTTCGGCGCCTTCCAGGCGGCGATCGCCACGTTCCAGCGCAGCTGGCGCCCGCGGCCCGTGCTGGCGCTCTTCTCGGGTGCGACGCTGGCCGTCTCCACCTTCCTCGGATATGTGACGGGTGCCCATATCGCCCTGTTCCTGGCACTGCTGACACTGTGGACCTTCCTCGCCGGTCTTTCCTGGGCCGTCGGGCCGACCGTCGGGATCATCGCCTCCTCGAACGTCGCCATCATGCTCGTGACGGTCACCCTGCCCACCTCGGTTGCCGCCGCGGCCGGTCATGCCGCCGTGATCGCCGCCGGCGGCATCGCACAGGCACTGCTCGTCGTGATCTTCCCCGTACGCCGCTGGGGTGCGCAGCGCGACGCGCTGGCCGACGCGCTCGCCGCGGAGGCGGACTACGCGCGCCGGCTGCGCCGCGACCCGACCGCGGCCTTCGATCCGGCGCCGCTGATGCAGGCCCGCAGCGCCGCGGCCGTCACCCCGAGGGAAGCCAGACGCAGGCCGGCCGAACTGCACGGCACCCGAGGGGTCGCCGAACGCATCAGGCCGGTGCTCGCCTCCCTCGCCGACCCGGCCGTCGGTGTCCCCGACGAGGGTCCCGCGCGTGACCGGGTGCGCGAACTTCTCGACGCGGCGGGCACCGTGCTCGACACCGCGGCGCACGCCGTGCGCCACGGGGAAGCGGCAGCGGTGCCGGCGGCCGCGGCCGCCGCTCTGCGGACGCCCGACAGCGGCGCCCTCCTGTCGGGACCGCCCCGTCGCGCCGCCCTGCGGCTGACCGCGCTGCTCGACGACGTCGTCGCCACGGCCCGCGGCGCGGGCACCGCCGACTCCGGCCACCGGACGCGGCAGGGCCTGCTGCGGCTGCTGCCCGTGGCCCTGCGCGCGGTGCGCGGCGAACTGCGTCCCGGCTCGCCGGTCCTGCGGCACGCGATCCGTTCCTCGGCGGTCGTGGCCGCGGGCTATCTGCTCGGCACGGCGCTTCCGTTCGGTCACGGCTACTGGGCGCCGTTGACGGCGGTCATGGTCATGCGCCCCGACTTCTCGCAGACGTACGGCCGTTCCGTCGCCCGGCTGTGCGGCACGCTCGTCGGGGTGGGTGCGGCGACCGCGGTGGTGCGGGCGGCCGATCCCGGCAGTTATGTCAGTGCGGGCATCGCCGTCCTGTGTGCCTTCGGCATGTTCCTCGTGATGCGCACCGGTTACGCCGCGGCCAGCGTCTTCATCTCGGCCTACGTGGTCTTCCTGCTCGGCACCGGCGGGGAGGACTGGGACCAGACGGTGCCCCAACGGGTGCTGCTCACGCTCCTCGGCGGGCTGCTCGCGATGCTCGCGTACGCCGTGTACCCGGCGTGGGAGACGCCGCGTCTGCACCACCGTCTCGCGGACTGGCTGCTCGCCGACGGCCGTTACGCCGCAGCCGTCCTCGACCGCTACGCGGACCCGGCGGACCCGGCTGACCCCGCGGACCTGCCGAATCGGGCCGTCCCGGCGGACCGGGCGGACCCGGCCCACCCGCCCCGGCCGGATGACGTCCGCCAGGCGCTGCTCGCCTCGCGCGACGCCCGTATCGCCTGGCGGGAGGCGCTGGAGAAGGCGAGGTACGAGCCGGTGCGCTCCCGGGTGCTGTCCCGCGACACGGCGGAGGAGGCCGGGCGCGCCCTCGCGCAGGCCGGCCGGGTCGCCATGCTCATCGAGGCTCATCTGCCGGAGTACCGGACGGGCCACGGCATCGAGCCCGTTCCCGCCGCCGCCGCGCTGGCCGAGGTGCTGCGGCACGCCACGGAGGACGCCGTGGTGGCGATCCGGGAGCACCGGGTGCCGGACTGGGACGCCCTCCACGAGGTCGTGGACCGGTGGGGCACCAAGGAGGCGGCCGACGCGGTCCTGCGGGGCGGCGCCGTCCAGCTCCTGGCGGCGCTGGACGCGCTGGCGGCGGCCCTCGCCGCGGGGCCGGGACGCGGACGGGCCGCGGACCCGTGAGGGTTCCGCGGCCCGGTGACCCGGTGACGTGACGTGACGTGACGTGACGAGGCGTCACCTGTGAGGCGTGACGGTCAGGGGACCTGGAACTCGGTCCCGTGACGGTCAGGGGACCTGAAAGTCGGTCGGAATGCCGGTCGGCAGGCCGTCGGGGAGCTGACCCTGATCGACCTTCTTCAGGGTGTCCTTCTTCCCGGAGCCCCAGGAGACGACCAGGGTCGTGCCGTCGTTGGATTCGACCGTGCCCGTCGTGCGGTCGGTGTCCCCGTCCGCGCACTTCAGCGCCAGCATCTGCTTGTCCGTCTCCCGCACCTCGCCGTGACAGGTGTGCCCCTCCGCGACGAGCGTCGCCGTCCCGTTCTGGACGCTGAGCGCGACGGGGCCGGCGCTGCCGCTCGTGTCGGCCCAGGTGCCTTCGACGTCGCGGCCTCGGCCGGCGTCGCCGTCACCGTCGTCGCCGCCCGTCGTGGGCGAGGCGGAGGGCGCGGTGTCCTTGCTCGCGTCGTCGCTCCCGCCGCCGCCGCATCCGGTGAGCGCGAGGGCGGCGGCGAGGCCCGCCGCGGCGGCCGTGGTCCGTACGAGCTTGCGCATGTGATCGATCCCCCTGATCGGTAGCAGGACCGCGCCAAGCTACCAGGAGGACTTGCGGACTCCGGGGAGGAATCCGGCGTGGGCCTGCTCGCGCATCCGCACCCTGGACAGCCCGAACTTCCGCAGATGGCCGCGCGGTCGGCCGTCCACGCCGTCCCTGTTGCGGACGCGCGTGGGGCTGGCGTCACGCGGCTGACGCCGCAACTCGGCCTGCGCGGCCCGCCGGTCCGCCTCACTCGTGTCCGGCCTGCGGAGGATCTCCTTCAACTCCGCCCGCCGGGAGGCATACCGCTCGACGACCGCCTTGCGGTGCTCGTTGCGTGCGACCTTGCTCTTCTTCGCCATCAGACCTTCACTCCCCGCGCACGGATGCGGGCCACGGCGGCTTCCACGCCGATCACGTCGATCGTCTTGACCGCCCGCGCGCTGAGCGTGAGGCGCACGTGGCGGCCCTCGCTCGGGAGCCAGTAGCGCTTGCGCTGGATGTTGGGGTCGAAGCGGCGGGACGTGCGCCGGTGGGAGTGCGAGATCCGATTGCCGAAGCCGGGCACGGCCCCGGTCAGCATGCAGTGGGCGGACATGGTGATGCACCTCTCGTGGCAGCTGCATTGGTAATGGAAATCATTTCCATTTATTCTAACCCCATGGCTCGCCATCGGTGATGACGGCCGTCGACCCGACGCTGCTGCTGCCGTATCTCGGCAACGGCGACGACCTGTCGGACGCGGGCCTCGCCGCGGCCGCCACGGACCGCCGCGCGATCGCCGACACCTGGGCGCGCCAGCTGGAATACGCCCCGGTCATCGTCGTCGTGGACGCCGCAGAGGCCGACGAGGAGGACCACGCGCTGCTGAGCCGGCTGCACCCGACGGCCCGCCGCGTCCCGTGGACAGCGACGAACTGGCCGCCGCGGCGTTCGCCGGGTTCGACGTGGAAGCGGCCGCTGCCGCACAGCATCCCGCCAGTGCGCTGCTGCCGCAGGAGGCGGACGACTGTGGCGTCGTCACCTATGTGTGGCACCGCAGCCGCTCCTTCCACCCCGAGCGGCTCTTTCAAGCGCTGGAGGACCTGACCTGTGCCGCCGCCCGCAGTCGCGGCCGGTTCTGGCTCGCCGACCGGCCGGACACCCTGTTCGCCTGGGACGCGGCCGGCGGAGCGCTCTGCGTGGAGAGCGCGGGTCCCTGGCTCGCCTCGCTGCCGGACGCCGCGTGGGAGATGGTTCCGCCGGTGCGCAGGGCGGCTGCCGCGCTGGACTGGCACCCCGAGCACGGCGACTGCTGCCGGCATCTGGTGTTCACCTCGCCGGGACTCGACCGGGACGGGCTGGATCAACTCCTCGAGTCCTGCCTGCTGACCGACGCCGAGTACGCCGCGGGCCGGGATGCCTGGAAGCGGCTGCCGCCCGCCTTCGACTCCCTCCTGGAGGTCTGACATGCCACCCGTCGCTCAGAAGCCCGCAAGCCGCTGAAACCCCGTGCCGGTCCGCTGGACCGGGCCGGCATCACGAACATCGACTACAAGGACACCGATCTACTGCGCGCGAGCATCTCCGACCGAGGGAAGATCCGCAGCCGCAGGGTGACAAGAGTGACCGCGTGGCAGCAGCGCCACCTGGCTCGCGCCGTCAAGAACGCTCGGGAGACGGCGCTGCTGCCGTAAGTCTCCGCCGCCTCGGGTCGTTGAACGGGGCGCGGGTCCGGGCCCTTGAACGGGTCGGTTCCGGCGCGCAGGCCGGGCATGGCCGAAACCGGTTTCCCCGGTATGGCACCGATCGCCGGGGGCAGACGTCTCCATATCCAGGAACTGAAGCTGTAACCGCGACACCACACCGCGTGCACGTGCATCTGCAGGCGCATCCGCCTCATGCATCTGCATGTGAACGCAGCTATGATCCCGGATAGTTGACAGCTGCACCTTGCACCCCGGGAGCGACTTGTGCACCACGTGTACAACGGCATGGCGGCCACGGAGCTTCAGGGGGTCGTCTGGCAGAAGAGCAGGCACAGTAATTCGCAGGGTTCGTGCGTGGAGCTCGCAAGACTGCCGGGCGGCGGCGTGGCCATGCGTAACTCGCGGCACCCTGACGGGCCCGCGCTCGTCTACACGCCCGCCGAGATAGAGGCGTTGCTTCTCGGTGTCAAGGACGGCGAGTTCGACCATCTCGTCGCCTGAGCCCGTGTGAGCCTGTGCCTGACCTAGCCTGAGCCCGTGTGAGCCTGTGCCTGTGCCTGCGTGAGCCTCGGCCTGAGCGAGCCTGTGCCTGCGTCGGAGCCGCGCAGTGCGACGGCGGACGACAGGCGGCCCGGCCGGGCCCGGGGGAGCCTCCACGGTCCGGCGCTTTCGCGCAGAGCGCCTAACCCACGCGGAACAGCGCCCAGACCACCTTGCCGTGCCGTGACCCGGCGAGCGGATGCCAGCCCCAGCCGTCGCTGAACGAGTCGACGAGGAGCAGACCGCGGCCGGATTCGGCGGAGAAGTCCTCGTCCGCCTCCCGCGACCGGGGGCCGTCATGGCTCGGATCGCGCACCGCGCACACCAGGCGGCCGGTCCACCGCATCAGATGCAGCCGGACCGGCGCCTCCTTGACGGGCCCGTGCGACGCGCTCTCCGCAGGCAGGGCGTGCCGCAGGGCGTTGGTCACCAACTCGGAGACGACCAGCGCGACGTCGTCGAACCGTTCTTCCAGCTCCCACTTGCCCAGCGTGCTCTCGGTGAACCGGCGGGCGCCGCGGACCGCGTCGAAGCGGGCGGGAAGAGCGCACGAGGCCGAACTCGATACGGCCGCGGGGTCGATCGGAGGAAGCCCCTGCCTTAACGGCTCGAGCATGGTGGATCCATTCGGTCCCATGCGAGGCACTCCCGGGAATCGCGGCTGTGACGCTACAACACAAACGAGTACGCAGGTGGCGCGGCAACCATGCTTCCCAATGCGTAGGGCAGATGCAAGGGCAGATGCACGTGCACGCGCCGGACCTGTCCGGCCCCGTGCCGTTTGTTGCTCATTTCTTCCATGAATTTTCTGTACTCCTCAGGGCCGGGTCTTCTCGTTTCAGTAACTGGACGAGTACGCGCTGAAGCGTTTTGGTGGCAGAATCCGCCTCTTGGAGTTCGGGGGGACTCCCGGCAGCATCGGAACGAGCGAACAGAACGAGTGAACGAAGCGCAGCGCAACAGGGATGGGGAGGCTCGAAGTCGTGGCGGCAGCAGAGGCCGAGTGGGCGTGGGCGCAGAACCGCACCGAGGGTCCGGGCGGAGGTTCGGTGGTGCGGCGCATCCTGCTGGGTTCACAGCTCAGAAGGCTGAGGGAGTCGCGGGGCATCACTCGAGAGGCGGCCGGCTATTCCATCCGCGCGTCCGAATCCAAGATCAGCCGTATGGAGTTGGGCAGGGTGAGCTTCAAGGCGCGTGACGTCGAGGACCTGCTGACCCTCTACGGCGTGGTCGACGACGGTGAGCGCGCCTCCCTCCTCGGGCTCGCCAAGGAGGCCAACGTCACCGGCTGGTGGCACAGCTTCGGCGACGTGCTGCCCGGCTGGTTCCAGACGTACATCGGGCTCGAGGGCGCCGCATCGCTGATCCGCATCTACGAAGTGCAGTTCGTGCACGGGCTCCTGCAGACCGAGGCGTACGCGCACGCGGTCGTCGTCCGCGGAATGCCCGACGCCCCGCCGGCCGAGATCGACCGCCGGGTCGCGCTGCGCCTGGAACGGCAGAAGACGCTGGTCTCCGAGCGCGCCCCGCACCTGCACGTCGTGCTGGACGAGGCGGCCCTGCGCCGACCGTACGGCGACCGGGCGGTGATGCAGGCCCAGTTGCGTCATCTCATCGAGGTCTCCGAGCACTCCAACATCACGCTCCAGGTGATGCCGTTCGGTTTCGGCGGACACGCGGGCGAGAGCGGCGCCTTCACCATGCTGCGCTTCCCGGAGTCGGACCTCTCCGACATCGTCTACCTGGAGCAGCTGACCAGCGCGCTGTACGTGGACAAGCGCGAAGAGGTCGCGCAGTACGAGCGGGTGATGGAGCGGCTGACCGAGGACAGTCCGGATCCGTCCGAGACGCGCGACCTTCTCCGAGGGCTGCTCCAACTCACCTGAAACATAAGTACGATGACGCCACATCAGACCTCCGTGCTCATGCCTCTGGAGTAAGGGATCACATGGCCTTCTTCACCGACCTGGCCCAGCAGTACATAGACGGCGAGTGGAGGCCCGGCAGCGGCTCCTGGGACATCATCGATTTCAATCCGTACGACGGTGAGAAGCTCGCCTCGATCCCCGTGGCCACGGCCGACGAAGTGGACCTCGCCTACCGGGCGGCACAGCGCGCGCAGCGGGAGTGGGCCGAGACCAACCCGTACGCCCGCCGGACGGTCTTCGAGCGGGCCCTGCGGATCATCGAGGACCGCGAGGACGAGATCTCGGAGGCGATCGTCACCGAGCTCGGCGGCACCCGCCTCAAGGCGGCCTTCGAACTCCACCTGGCCATGGAGTTCCTGCGCGAGGCGGTGAATCTGGCGCTGCGGCCCGAGGGGCGCATCCTGCCCTCGCCGGTCGACGGCAAGGAGAACCGGCTCTACCGGGTCCCGGTCGGTGTGGTCGGAGTCATCAGCCCCTTCAACTTCCCCTTCCTGCTGTCGATCAAGTCGGTCGCCCCGGCACTCGCCCTCGGCAACGCCGTCGTCCTCAAGCCGCACCAGAACACCCCGATCTGCGGCGGCTCGCTGGTGGCCAAGGTGTTCGAGGACGCGGGGCTGCCGGCGGGTCTGCTGAACGTCGTGATCACGGACATAGCCGAGATAGGCGACGCGCTCATAGCGCACCCCGTTCCGAAGGTGATCTCCTTCACCGGCTCCGACAAGGTGGGCCGCCATGTGGCCACGGTCTGCGCGGCCAACTTCAAGCACGCCGTCCTCGAACTCGGCGGCAACAGTGCGCTGATCGTGCTCGAGGACGCCGACATCGATTACGCGGTCGACGCGGCGGTCTTCAGCCGCTACGTCCACCAGGGCCAGGTCTGTATGGCGGCCAACCGCATCCTGGTGGACCGTTCGGTGGAGAAGGAGTTCACCGAGAAGTTCGTCGCCAAGGTGCGGACCCTCAAGGTCGGCGACCCGGCCGACCCCGCCACCCACATCGGGCCGCTCATCAACTCCTCGCAGGCCGACGCGGTCTCCTCGCTGGTCGACCAGACGGTCGAGGCGGGCGCGACGGCCCTGCTGCACGGCGCCACCGAGGGCAATCTCGTCTCTCCGTCGGTGCTGACCGGCCTCCCGGCCGATTCGCCCGTCCTGTCCCAGGAGATCTTCGGCCCGGTGGCGCTGATCATCCCCTTCGACGGCGAGGACGAGGCCGTCCGGATCGCCAACGACTCGCCGTACGGCCTGAGCGGCGCCGTACACACCGGCGATGTCGAGCGCGGCGTGCGGCTCGCGAAGCGCGTGGACACCGGCATGATCCACATCAATGACGGCACCGTGTACGACGAGCCCATCGTCCCCTTCGGCGGCGAGAAGCGGTCCGGGGTCGGCCGACTGAACGGCGACGCGATGCTGGACGCGTTCACCACCCAGAAGTGGATCTCGGTGCAGCACGGGCGCTCGCGGTTCCCGTTCTGAGTCGGACCGGAGAATCATTCGTGGGCGCGGGGCCCTTGCGGACAGAAACTGACCGCAAGGGCCCGTAGCGTGTGAGGTGCCGGCGGGAGGACGGACGGTTCTCTCCCGGAGATCACCAACCGGAGGCGCACACCATGGTCACTCACGTTCCCGCAGAGGCTCACGGCGACGAGCGCGGCGCGCTCCTCTCCTTCGTCGAGGCACAGCGCGGCGCGATCCGGCGATCCGTCCTCGGCCTGACCGAGGAGCAGGCGGCGAGCCGGCCGAGCGCCAGCGAACTGTCCCTGTCCGGGCTGCTCAAGCACGTGGCCGAAGTGGAGCTGAACTGGCTGCGACTCGCCCAGCAGCGGCCGAACGAGAAGCAGCGTGACGAGGAGACCTGGGACGACGGTTTCCGGCTGGTCGGCGACGAGACGGTCCCCGGCATGCTGGCCTTCTGGGACGCGGTCGCCAAGGAGACCGAGGAGTTCGTCCGCGCGGTGCCCAGCCTGGACGACACCTTCCCGCTGCCGCCGGCGCCCTGGTTCCCCGAGGACGCGCGGGTCTCGATGCGCTGGCTGATGATGCACCTGGTCGAGGAGATCGCCCGGCACGCGGGTCACGCGGACATCATCCGCGAGTCCCTGGACGGCAAGGGCGCCTTCGACCTGGTCGCCCTGGAGAGCGGCCGGAGCGGCGACAACGGCTGAACGGGGCCCGGCCCCGGCCCGGCCCCCGGCTAGGCGCGCAGCTCGGCGAGCCGGGCAAGGGCGTCTTGTGCCGCCTCCCGGTCCCCGGCGCCGAGCCGCAGCGCGGCCGCCTGCTCCAGCAGCCGGCCGGCGAGCGGTTCGTCACCGAGCCGCCGCGCGATGTCGCCGCGCAGGACCAGCAGCCTCAGGTGCTGTACGGCGGTGGGGCGCTCGTCCTCCCGCGCCAGCGCGTGGTCGATGAGTTTCGCCGCGCCCGCCGGATCCTGCTTGGAGTCGGCGATCAGATCGGCCAGATGCAGGGCGCGGGCGAACGTCTCCCTGGGAACCGGCCGAAGGCTCCCGTCGTCGTCGACCGGCTGCCCGACCCGGATGGTGTTGCCGCCCGGGTCGGTCATGAGGAACTGCCGCATCCCGTACGACATGTCCTTCAGTGGGCCGATGCGCGGCAGGCCGCGGGACGGAATCCGGCCGTAGGCCGCTTTGAGCCCGGCGCGGAACTCCGCGTGGAGGGCGTCGACGTCGTCGGCGACGACGTAGCAGCCGGAGTAGGACTCCGTCGGGTCGTACCGCTTCATGCCGAAGAACTGCAATTGAACGGGGCCGCGCTCGACCACTGCGTACGGGTAGGGGCTCTTCTGCAAGAAGGTCGTCGCGAAGCCCAGAGCGGTGTAGAAATCGACCACCGGCTGAATCGTCCGGCAGGGCAGGAGCGGGATGGTCCTCTCGGTCATGACAGGTACTCTAGTCAAAGTTGAATAGAATGGGAGCCGGGTGATGTCAGCCATCCGTCTGCTGGTCCTGGGAGCCGTGCGCCAGCACGGCAGGGCGCACGGGTACCAGGTACGCAACGACTTGGAGTACTGGGGAGCCCACGAGTGGTCGAATGCCAAGCCGGGCTCGATCTACCACGCGCTCAAGCAGATGGCGAAGCAGGGACTGCTGCACGCGCACGAGATCGCGCCCTCCACCGCCGGCGGCCCGCCGCGTACCGAGTACGAGGTCACCGAGAAGGGCACACAGGCGTACTTCGCTCTGCTCCGTGAATCCCTGACGGCGTACGACCAGAAGATGGACGTGCTCTCCGCGGCCCTGGGCTTCGTCGTCGACCTGCCGAGGGCGGAAGCCGTCGAGCTGCTGGAGCAGCGGGTGCGAGGTATCGAGCAGTGGCGCGCCTCGGTCACCGAGTACTACACGCCGGAGGAAGGGCCCGAGTCCCTCGGGCACATCGGCGAGATCATGAACCTGTGGGTCTCGTCCGCGGACTCCGGTGCCGAGTGGACCCGTGGCCTGATCCGGCGGATCGAGGCCGGGGCGTACACCTTCGCGGGCGAGGGCGAGCCGTTCGTCGGTGTGCTCGCGGAAGGCGAGGAGAACCCGTACGCGACGGGCGAACCCCATGAGGGGGACTCCCACTGAGAAGCCCGGACGGGCGGATCCCACAGCGCCGGCGGCGGACGCCGCGCGGCGGCATCGGCGGCGGAACGACGGACGCCGGGCGGCGTCAGTGATGGAACGAGGTGGCCGGTTCCCGGTCCGCGCTCGCGGGGTGCGGCTGGCGGCGCAGATCTGGCAGCAGCATGTGCAGATCGTCCAGCAGCAGCGCCGACAGATCCGCGGAGAACCCGTTGCGGCAGACCACCCGCAGCACCGAGAGGTCCTCCCGGTTCGCCGGGAAGGTGTACGCGGGAACCAGCCACCCCTTCTCCCGCAGCCGCCGTGACACGTCGAACACGTCGAACGACGTCACCTCGGGCGCGGTCGTGAAGGCGAAGACCGGCAGCTGGTCCCCACGGGTGAGCAGCCGGAAGTCCCCCAGCGCCTCGATCTGCCCGGCGAGCCCCGTCGCGATGTCCCGCGCCGTCTGCTGGACGGCGCGGTAGCCCTGCCGCCCGAGCCGCAGGAACGTGTAGTACTGGGCGACGACCTGCGCACCGGGCCGGGAGAAGTTGAGGGCGAACGTCGGCATGTCACCGCCCAGGTAGTTCACCCGGAAGACGAGTTCCTCGGGCAGCGCCTCGGGAGAACGCCACAGCGCCCAGCCCACGCCCGGGTAGACCAGCCCGTACTTGTGCCCGGAGGTGTTGATGGAGGACACCCGCGGCAGCCGGAAGTCCCACACCAGTTCCTCGTCGAGGAAGGGGGCGACCATCGCGCCCGACGCGCCGTCGACATGGACCGGGACGTCGAGACCCGTGCGCTCCTGGAGGGCGTCCAGCGCGGCGCAGACCTCGTCGACCGGCTCGTACGAACCGTCGAAGGTCGAGCCGAGCACCGCCACCACACCGATGGTGTTCTCGTCGCACAGCTCGGCGGCGGCCTGCGGATCGAGGTGGAAGCGGTCACCCTCCAGCGGCACGAGCCGCGCCTCGACCTCCCAGAAGTTGCAGAACTTCTCCCAGCAGACCTGGACGTTGGCGCCCATCACCAGATTGGGCCGGGCCCCGCTCCGGTACCGATCGGCGTTCCGGTTCGTCCAGCGGCGTTTGAGCGCCATCCCGGCGAGCATGCACGCCTCGCTCGACCCGGTGGTCGAGCAGCCGACCGCGCCGGCCGGGTCCGGCGCGTGCCACAGGTCGGCCAGCACGGCCACACAGCGCCGCTCCAACTCGGCCGTGCGCGGGTACTCGTCCTTGTCGATCATGTTCTTGTCACGGCACTCCGCCATCAGCTCCGCTGCCTGCGACTCCATCCAGGTGGTGACGAAGGTGGCGAGATTGAGCCGGGAGTTCCCGTCGAGCATCAGCTCGTCGTGCACCAGCTGGTACGCGGTGGGAGGCGGCATCGGGCCGTCCGGCAGCCGGTGTGTGGGCGGGGCCGACGTCATCTGCGCGACCGGGTCGGCGAGCCCGAAGAAGGGGTTGACCGACAGCCTGCGCCGCTCCGGTCCGTGGTCCTCGGTTCCGGTGGTGCCCTGGTGGAGTGCCATAGGGCTCAGGCTCATATGGACTTGCACCTCACGCAACGTGAGGCAGCACGCTGGGGCTCGTCACGGAAAACGAAGGAGCGGAAGCGATGAGCTGGTCCGTTGGACAGGTCGCCCGATTCGCCGGAGTGACGGTGCGCGCCCTGCACCACTACGACGGGATCGGACTGCTGCGCCCGAGCGGGCGGAGCGGATCGGGGCACCGGCGGTACGACGACGCCGACCTCGACCGGCTGCAGCAGATCCTGTTCTACCGGGAGCTCGGCTTTCCTCTTGAGGAGGTGGCGGTCCTCCTGGACGACCCGGACGCGGACCCGCGGTCCCACCTGCGGCGGCAGCACACACTGCTCTCCGCCCGGATCACCAGGCTCCAGGAGATGGCCGCCGCCGTGGAGCGAGCCATGGAGGCGAAGCAGATGGGCATCAACCTGACGCCCGAGGAGAAGTTCGAGGTCTTCGGTGACTTCGACCCGGACGCCTACGCGGAGGAGGCCGAGCAGCGCTGGGGCCACACCGACGCCTACGAGGAGTCCCGGCGCCGTACGGCGTCGTACACGAAGGAGGACTGGCAGCGCATCCAGCGCGAGGCCGACGACATCACCCACCGCTTCGTGACGCTGATGAAGGCCGGCGAGGAGCCGGAGTCCGAGGCGGCGATGGACGTCGCGGAGGAGCATCGCCGGTGGATCGGCCGCAACCACTACGACTGCACGTACGAGATCCACACCTGCCTCGCCGAGATGTACGTGTCGGACGAGCGGTTCACCCGCACCATCGACCAGGCCGAGCCGGGCCTCGCGGCCTATCAGCGGGAGGCGGTCCTCGCGAACGCGATCCGTCACCTCTGAGCCGGGTACGGCCGGGCCCGGGGCGCGGCGCCCCGGGCCCGGCCCCGCCGTCACACCCGGGCGATCACCACCGCCGTGCCGTAGGCGCAGACCTCCGTGCCGACGTCCGAGGCGTCCGTCACATCGAAGCGGAAGGCGAGCACCGCGTTCGCGCCCCGGGAGCGGGCCTGTTCGATCAGGCGCTCCATGGCCTGGTTACGGGTCTCCACCAGGGTCTTGGTGAGCCCTTTGAGCTCGCCGCCGACCATCGACTTCAGGCTGGCCCCGATCTGGCTGCCCAGGTGACGCGAGCGTACGGTCAGTCCGAAGACCTCCCCGATCACCTGCTCGACGTGGAAGCCCGGGATGTCGTTCGTCGTGACGACCAGCACATCGGAGTGCGGGCCCTGCCCGCCGCCGTACTCCTCGATTCCCATGGTGAACAGCTTCGTGGGTGGCCGTCCGTCCCGCATCCGCTTCATCCGGTGGAACCCGGCGTCACCCGGATGCGTTGATAGCTTTGGTCAGCCGACCATGCCGATGACTCACACCACAGGAGCCCGGACCTCGTGAACACCCTTGCGCTCGGACCGAGCTGGCTCGACCCGGACTACCTGATCACCACCTTCGGCCTGATCGGTGTGCTGGCCATCGTCTTCGCCGAGTCCGGTCTGCTGATCGGGTTCTTCCTCCCCGGCGACTCGCTGCTCTTCACCACGGGGCTGCTGGTGACCACCGACGTGATCAAGCAGCCGCTGTGGCTGGTCTGCACCCTCATCGTGCTCGCCGCGATCATCGGCGACCAGGTCGGCTATCTCTTCGGCCGCAAGGTCGGTCCGGCCCTCTTCAAGCGCCCCGACTCCAGATTCTTCAAGCAGGAGAACGTGGAGAAGGCGCACGAGTTCTTCGAGAAGTACGGCCCCAAGTCCCTGGTCCTGGCCCGCTTCGTGCCCATCGTGCGGACGTTCACGCCGATCATCGCCGGTGTGAGCCGGATGAACTACCGCTCGTTCGTCACGTTCAACATCGTCGGCGGCATCCTGTGGGGAGCCGGGGTCACCCTGCTCGGCGCCGCCCTCGGCAAGATCGACTTCGTCCACAAGAACATCGAGGCGATCCTGATCCTGATCGTCCTCCTTTCGGTCCTGCCGATCGTGATCGAGGTCCTGCGGGCCCGTTCCCAGGGCAAGAAGGCGGCGGCCCTCGAAGGCGCCGCCTCCGACACCGAGATCCCGCCGTCGCCCCGCGGCGGCCGTCACGCCAAGCGCTGACGTCCCTGCGGCTGATGCCACGGCTCCTGTCCCGGCCCCGCTTCCGACCACGGAAGGCTTCGGACGCCGGGTGGGAGCCGGTGGCGCCCCGGGCAGCGTGCGGCGACCGGCGGTGACCCGGGCACCGCACCAGGCGGCGCTCTTCGGTGCGGGAACCGGCCCGGCCCGTCGCTCAAGCATCCGGTGAACCTTTCCGCCCCTCGTACCGACTGTCCCGGTGACACAAGACGCGAGACGGGGAGTGCGGGTGAGCGGTGACGGGCGACACGACGGGCTCCTGGTGGTGCGCTGCCAACTCGGGGAGCGAGAGGCCCTCCGCGAACTGGTGCAGCTGTGGCACGCCCCCGTGTGGCGCTACGTGCGTGGCATGGTCGGCTCGCCGCATCTCGCGGACGACCTGGCCCAGGAGACCTGGGTCGCCGTGGTGCGCGGACTGCCGCGGCTGCGGCAGCCGGAGCGGTTCGCCCCGTGGCTGTTCACCATCGCCCGCCGCGCGGTCACCGACCACCTGCGGCAGGCGTACCAGGCTCCCGAAACCTCCATGGAGGAGGCGGGTGCCGTCGCCGATGACGACGTCTCCCTCAGCGGCGTGCTGACCACGATGCAGGTCGAGGCCGGCCTCACCGGCGTGCCGCCCCTGGAACGTGAGGTGCTGATCCTGTTCCACCTACAGGATCTGCCTCTGGCCGGCTGTGCCGAGGTGCTCGGCGTACCGCCCGGCACGGTGAAGAGCAGGTTGCACCGCGCGCGCCGCATGCTGCGGAGCATCCTCGTCGAGAGGGGATACGAGGCATGAGTGAGCACGACCCCGCACCTCTGCGGGGCGTCCCGGAGGAACTGGAGCGCGCGCTGGCGGCGGAGGTCTCGCTGGGATCCCGGATGCGCCACGTGGCCGTGGGCCTGGCGGGAGGATGCGGGGCCGCACTGATCGCCGTGCTGTGGGCGACCGAGCCGCTGCCGCTTCCCGCACGCACCCAAGCCGCCTTCGCCGGGCTGATCGCCGTCGGGCTGGCCTGGGCCGCCTTCGCCGGCCGGGTCCTGAGCAGGCGCCGGCCGCTCTTCGCCCGGGACCGGGTGCTGGGGGCCCGGCTGGGGCTCGCGGTCACCGTGGTGACCGGCATCGCCGGGACGGCACTGGCCGCCGTACGCGCCACCACCGCCGGGACACTGGCCACCGCCCTGGCGGGTGCCGCCCTCATCGGGGCGGCGGGACTCGTCCTGGTCCGGGCGCGGTCCCACCGTCGCGAGCTGCTGCGGCTGCGGGACGCCCTGCGGCAGCCCGCCCCTGAACCGCCGAGTGCGTCCGGTCCGGCATCGACCTCGTCCAGGAGACTGCCATGAACGACAAGATCCCCCCTGTGGGCCCACTGGCCCTTGCTCTCCGGCGCCGCGGTGCAGGAAGGCGCACCGTCTTCCTGCTCACGGCACTGGCGTGCACAGCCCTGCTGGTCGGAGTCGGCCTTTGGCTGACCTGAGCAACCGAACCGGCTCACCCGGCCGCCGGATGTCTCAAGCCGCCGCCGGTGCCTCGGGGCACACCGGAGCGGCGGCTAGAAGCCGCGGGTCCGCTTGGCCGCGCGGCGTCCGCCGGGGGTCTCCACGCCGGGCAGCGCCCCGGTGACACCCGGGATCCGCAGGAACAGGCGGGAGATCTCGCCACCCAGGTTCACCCCGATCGCGATGGCCAGCGCCAGCGCCGCCGCTTTGCTCAGCGATGTCAGCCCGACGTTGGTGTTGCCGCGGGCGATCTCCAGCAGACCGAAGTACGTGGCGCTACCGGGCAGCAGCGGACCGATGGCGGCCGTGACGTACGGCAGCGCGGAGGCGAAGCGGTATCGCGAGAGCATGTGCCCGAACAGGCCCACCAGTCCTGCCGCGGCCGCCGTCGCGGCGACCGGCGAGACCCCGCCGATGTCCGCGAGCGCGCCGTAGACGACCCAGGCGATACCGCCGTTGAAGGTGACCAGCGCCACGGTGCTGCGCTCCTGCTGGAGCATCACGGCGAAGCACAGCGACAGGCCCATCGCCGCCAGTGTCTGAGGCACCGGACGCGGCACGCTGTGGATGGCCGTCTCCGGATTGAGCCCCGCGTCCAGCACGATGCCCAGATAGAGCACCGACAGCACGCCGATCACGATGGCCACCACCAGATAGCCGACTTCGAGCAGTCGCGCGGCCGCCGTGATGTAGAAGCCGGTCAGCCCGTCCTGCACCCCGGCGACCAGCGCCCGTCCCGGGATCAGTGCGAACAGCCCACCGGTGATCACCGCGGAGGCCCGCAGCTCCAGGGGGGACAGGGACAGGGCCACGCCCATCGCCGCCGACGGCATCGCGGCCGCCACGAACTGGTAGAACTCCGGCAGCCCGCGCCCCGCGCACAGCCAGGCCAGACGGTCGCCGAGCATGGCACTGACCGCCGCGGCGATGAACACCACCACGTCACCGCCGACCAGTACCGAGGCCGACCCGGCCAGCAGACCGCCGGCCAGCGTGAGCGCCCACCCGGGATAGGGGTGCCGGTTGCGGCGGATCTCGGCGAGCCGCCGGTACGCCTCCTCCAGGGAGACGTCCGACTCCTCGACGCTGATGTCGTGGACCAGCCGGTAGACCGCCGCCAGCCGCGTGTAGTCGGTGCCGCGCCGCCGCACGGTGCGACTCGCCGTCACCGGGTCGTCGACCAGGGACGGCTGGTACGTGATCGACAGCAGGGTGAAGGTCACCGTCGGCTCGCAGCGGTCCAGCCCGTACGAGCGTGAGATGGCGAACATGGCCGCCTCGACGTCCTCCGCGCCCTCGCCGCCCGCGAGCAGCAACTCCCCGATACGCAGGGTCAGGTCGAGCACGCGGGGGACGGCCGGTCCGGTCTCCTCGTCGTGCCGGTGCGGCGACGACTCGGGCACCGGCCGCTCGCCCACCGGCATCTTCAGCATCGCGCGCATCCGGTCCTGCCAGGGCGCGTCCTTGTGTGTCCGCACCATCGGGATGCCGTGTGCCGGTGTGAACGCCGGCGGCGAACTCCGCGCGCTGTACGTGCTCGGCGGCGCGAACGCGGACCCCTCCGGCTCGGCGGCCGGTTCGGGCGCCAGCCCCTGCGGAACGGCGAACTCGGAACTCGGGTGGTCCTCCTCGGGCGCTTCCGGCTGTTCCATCCCCGCCGGAGGGGTGAACGCGCTGTGCGCCTCGTCGGACTGAGGTTTCCGGTCTTCCGGGCCCTCGGGCTCCGCCACCACTCGTCGTCCTCGCTCTCCCTCGCGTACCGTCCCTCGACCGGCGCTCCTGCCCAGTATGGGCACGGGCAAGGGGGGACACACGACACGGGCGGGACACCAGAGGTGTCCCGCCCGCGCCGGAGTGCTCAGGGGTGCGGCGTCAGTGCGCGCCGCCCTGCGCCTCGAGGCGCTTGAAGGACGCCTCGATCTCGGCCTCGGCCTCGGCGCGGCCGACCCAGTCGGCGCCCTCGACGGACTTGCCGGGCTCCAGGTCCTTGTAGACCTCGAAGAAGTGCTGGATCTCCAGGCGGTCGAACTCGGACACGTGGTGGATGTCCCGCAGGTGCTCCACACGCGGGTCCGACGCGGGGACGCACAGCAGCTTGTCGTCGCCGCCCGCCTCGTCCGTCATACGGAACATGCCGATGGCGCGGCACTTGATGAGGCAGCCCGGGAAGGTCGGCTCGTCAAGGATGACCAGCGCGTCCAGCGGGTCGCCGTCCTCGCCGAGGGTGTTCTCGACGAAGCCGTAGTCGGCCGGGTAGCTGGTCGAGGTGAAGAGTCGACGGTCCAGGCGGATCCGACCGGTCTCGTGGTCCACCTCGTACTTGTTCCGCGAACCCTTCGGGATCTCGATGGTGACGTCGAACTCCACGGGTGGCTCCTCCATGATCAAACACACAACAAGACGCAGTACTGGTGGTTAAGTGTCCCTCACGCACATGTGTGATCGCGAAAGGGGCTGGTGCGAGGTGCCGATGGTCAGGACGTGGCAGCTTGCAACAGGTGCTGCCGTGGTCGGCCTCACCCTCGCCGCCGGGGCTGTTGCCGCGGCGGGGCCTTGGGACTCGGGCCAGCGTAAGGCCGAGAGGACCCGTGTGGCCGCCCACAGCCCGACGGGTGGCGCACATCACGCGCCCGCCCCGCAGCGGCCCGCCCCCGCGCCCAGCGCGGCCCCCGTCCTCACGGCCCTCGGCGGCCCGCGGACCGTGACCGCGGAGGAACCGGCCACACCCGTCGACGGGCTGGCGAAGAGACTGGACTCCCTGCTCGCCGACCCCGGCCTCGGGGCGGCGCCCGCCGCCTGCGTCGTCGACCTCACCACCGGGGAGCGGCTGTACGGGAAGCGGGCCGAGACCCCGATGGTCCCGGCGTCCACCGTGAAGATCGCCACGGCCGCCGCCGCGCTCACCGCCCTCGGACCCGACCACCGCCTCCCCACCACGGTCGTCGCGGCTCCGGGCGCCGACGCGATCACACTCGTCGGCGGCGGGGACGCCACCCTCGACCGGGCCCGCCTCGGCGAACTGGCCGAGCGGACCGCGCGTGCCTTGCGGCAGCGCGAGCCGGCCAAGGACGGGCAGCCCGCCGTGAAGATACGGCTCCGGTACGACGCCTCCCTCTACCGGGGCCCCCTGCTGCACCCCATCGGCCCCAACGGCAACATCGCCCCCGTCAGCGCCCTCATGGTCGGACAGGGCCGCCTCGACGAACGCACCACCGGGGCGGCCACCCGCAGCGCCGACCCGGCAGGGGAAGCCGCCCGGGTCTTCGGGGACCTGCTCTCCGAACGCGGAGTCGGCATCACGCCGCCCGCCCCCGGCCGGGCGCCGGCAGAGGCCGTGCCTCTCGCACAGGTCCTCTCCGCTCCCCTGTCGTCGGTCGTCGAGCGGATGCTCACCACCAGCGACAACGACATCGCGGAGTCCCTCGCCCGGCAGACCGCCCTCGCCACCGGCGAGCAGGCGTCCTTCGCCGGCGGGGAGCGAGCCGTCACCCGGCAGCTGCGGAGGCTCCAGCTACCGCTGACCGGGACCCGGTTCGCCGACGGCAGCGGCCTGAACCGCCGCGACAAGGTGTCCGCCGCACTGCTCACCACCCTTCTGGCGCGCGCCGGCGACGCCGCCCACCCCGAGCTGCGGCCGATCCTCACCGGCCTCCCCGTCGCCGGCTTCAACGGCACGCTCGAACACCGCTGGTCCGACACCTCCGCGGGTACCGGCCTGGTCCGCGCCAAGACGGGCACCCTCACCGGGATCAACGCCCTCGCCGGCACCGTCGTTGCCTCGGGCGGCCGACTCCTCGGCTTCGCGTTCCTGGCCTCCGGCACACCCTCCCGGTACGAGGCGCAGCCCGCCCTCGACCGCCTCGCGGGCGCCCTCGTGTCCTGAGCCGTCCCGCCCCCGATCACGGGCGCCGGCCGGACTGGCGGCCGGCAACCCCTCTCCGGACCCGCAGCCGAGAACGTACGGTTGACGCATGACGAGCATCGGTGGTGCCGAGATGGTCGACTGGAACCTCGCCGCGGCGACCGCGACCCGCTTCGTGCGGCCCGGTCCCGACGTGAGCCGGGACGAGGCCCGGGCGGTCGTCGCAGAGCTGCGCCGGCATGCCAGGTCCTCGGAGGAGCACGTCCGGGAGTTCACCCGGATGATCCCGGAAGGCACGGTGCCACGGGACACCCCGGTCCTCGTCGTGGACCGGGCCGGCTGGGTCAAGGCGAACGTGGCGGGCTTCCGCGAACTGCTGAGGCCGCTGCTGGACAAGATGCAGGAGCGCCGCCCCGGCGGTCCGGGCGGTGCCGTCCTCGGGGCCGTCGGCGGCAAGGTGACCGGTGTCGAGCTGGGGATGCTGCTGTCCTTCCTGGCGTCCCGCGTCCTGGGCCAGTACGAGACGTTCGCCCCGGCCACCCGCGACCTGCCCGCCGGCGACCCCGGCGGCGGCGGCAACGGCGGCGGGCGGCTGCTGCTGGTCGCGCCCAACATCGTCCACGTCGAACGCGAACTGGAGGTCGCCCCGCACGACTTCCGCCTCTGGGTCTGCCTCCACGAGGAGACCCACCGCACCCAGTTCACCGGCGTGCCGTGGCTGCGCGACCACCTCGAGGGCGAGATCCAGTCGTTCCTCGGCGAGACCGACACCGACCCCATGACCGTTCTGGAGCGGCTCCGCGAGGCCGCCCAGTCGCTTGCCGGGGCACGCCCGGAGGGCGAACGGGACGAGGGCGGCCACTCGATCGTCGAGATCGTCCAGACCCCCGCCCAGCGCGAGATCCTCGGCCGGCTGACCGCGGTGATGTCCCTGCTCGAAGGGCACGCCGACTTCGTGATGGACGGCGTCGGCCCCTCGGTCGTGCCGTCGGTCGCGGAGATCCGGGAGAAGTTCCAGCAGCGCAGGGCGCGCGGGGCGAGCCGCCTGGACCAGGCGCTGCGCAAGCTCCTCGGCCTCGACGCCAAACTGCGTCAGTACCGCGACGGCGAGCGTTTCGTACGGGCCGTGGTCGATGAGGTCGGCATGGACGGCTTCAACCGGGTCTGGACCTCGCCGAACACGCTCCCCACCAAGGCGGAGATCGCCAAACCGGCGGACTGGGTTGCAAGGGTGCACCGGAAGGGGGAGGGCGCACCGTAGAGGACAGGCGCGAAAAGCGGACGTGTGACGGCAGAAGGACGCCGCATCAATCACCCGTCCGAGGGACCGTGGGCTATGGATAGGCGTGCAATGCTCGGGTATTGGCTCGGTTCTGTCACCATCGACGCACTCTGAGTGACTGCTCTTGGAGTGGCGATCTTCGTCCCCTGGGCCGTTCCTGATCGTCCCGACTCGACCGAGACACCCCCTCCCTCCCGAACCGTTCACGAAGGGCACCGGACATGGGTCCCCATCCTGCGGTCGCGGCGATACGCCTGGCGGTCCGCCGCGTACTCCACGACGTACTCACCGATCAGACGGCACAAGCAGCCCGCTTCGCGCACTCCGCCCCGGGCCCGGCCGCCCCGGGCGAACCGCCGCTCGTCCTGGTGGCGTGCTCCGGCGGAGCCGACTCCATGGCGCTCGCCTCCGCCCTCGCCTTCGAGGCCCGCAAACTCTCCGTCCGCGCCGGCGGCATCACCGTCGACCACGGCCTCCAGGACGGCTCCGCCGGACGCGCCGCCGAGGTCGCCGCACGCCTCGCCGCACTCGGACTGGACCCCGTCGAGACCGTCGCCGTCCGGGTCGGCCGCGCCGGCGGACCCGAGGCCGCGGCCCGCGACGCCCGGTACGCGGCCCTCGACGAGGCCGCGGAACGCCACGGCGCCGCCGCCGTGCTGCTCGGACACACCCGCGACGACCAGGCGGAGACCGTCCTCCTCGGACTCGCCCGCGGCTCCGGCATCCGCTCGCTGTCCGGCATGGCCGCCGTCTCAGGGACCGCCGGCCGCTATCGCCGCCCCTTCCTCCAGATCGACCGGCAGACCGCCCGCAAGGCGTGCATGGTCCAGTCGCTGCCCGTCTGGGACGATCCGCACAACGCCGACCCCGCGTACACCCGCTCCCGCCTGCGCCACGAGGGGCTCCCCGCCCTGGAGAAGGCGCTCGGCAAAGGCGTCGTCGAAGCCCTCGCCCGCACCGCCCAGCTCTCCCGCGACGACGCCGACGCCCTCGACGGATGGGCCGCCGACGCGGACGCCTCCGTACGCGACGAGAGCGGCATGCTGGACTGCGCCAAGCTCTACGTCCTGCCCCCCGCCGTACGGCGCCGGGTACTGCGCCGGGCCGCGATCCGGGCCGGTGCGCCCGCCGGGTCGCTCTTCGCCCGGCACGTCGAAGAGGTCGACCGGCTCATCACCGGATGGCGTGGTCAGGGGGCCATCAACCTGCCCGGCCGGGTCCAGGTGCGACGGCAGGGTGGCAGACTGGTCATTCGGCAAGGCTGAACCGCCGAGAGAAAGCGACGCGGGTGAACGAGAAGGACATGGGCACCGACCTTCAGTCGGTGCTCATCACCAAGGAAGAGATCGACGCGAAGCTCAGTGAGCTGGCCGCGAAGATCGACGCAGAGTACGCGGGCAAGGACCTGCTCATCGTCGGAGTCCTCAAGGGCGCGGTGATGGTGATGGCGGACCTGGCGCGCGCGCTGTCCTCCCCCGTCACGATGGACTGGATGGCCGTGTCCTCGTACGGCGCGGGCACCCAGTCGTCCGGTGTGGTACGCATCCTCAAGGACCTGGACACCGACATCAAGGGCAGGCACGTCCTGATCGTCGAGGACATCATCGACTCGGGACTCACCCTGTCCTGGCTCCTGTCGAACCTCGGCTCCCGCGAGCCGGCCTCCCTCGAGGTCTGCACCCTGCTGCGGAAGCCCGACGCGGCCAAGGTCGCGATCGACGTGAAGTGGATCGGCTTCGACATTCCGAACGAGTTCGTCGTCGGTTACGGCCTCGACTACGCGGAGAAGTACCGGAACCTTCCGTTCGTGGGCACACTGGCCCCACACGTCTACGGAGGCTGAAGCACGGGCCCACCGGGAACCAAGCCCGCCTTTCCGCCGTTGGAGCAAGGGAAGGCGGTCGCCGGTGGCCTTGCTGAGGTACCGTCCGAAGAACAGTTGTCTTTTCTCACAGCAGCATTTACCTACGGGCAGGAGGGACGGGGCGACACCGCCCCGTATGGATGGACGTGAAGCGATACTTCCGTGGGCCGGTCATGTGGATCGTGCTGGCCGTCCTCGCCGTGGTCGTGCTGATGCAGGTTGTCGGCTCGTCCGGCGGCTACAAGACGGTTGACACCGGCGAGGTCGTTCAGGCGATCGAAAGAGACCAGGTCAAGCAGGCAAAACTGACCACTGGTGACGAGCAGATCATCAAGATCGAGCTCAAGGAGGGCCAGAAGGTCGACAACAGCAGCAAGGTCCAGGCCAGCTACATCGGCACCCAGGGTGCCGACCTGGCGGACACGCTGCAGGACAAGTTCGAGGCCGGCGCGATCGAGGACGGCTACACGGTCTCGCCGTCGAAGCAGAGCCCGTTCGTCTCGGTCCTGCTCTCCCTGTTGCCCTTCGTACTGATCGTCCTGGTCTTCCTCTTCCTGATGAACCAGATGCAGGGCGGCGGCTCCCGTGTCATGAACTTCGGGAAGTCCAAGGCCAAGCTGATCACCAAGGACACCCCGAAGACGACGTTCTCCGACGTGGCGGGATCCGACGAGGCGGTCGAGGAACTCCACGAGATCAAGGAGTTCCTGCAGGAACCGGCCAAGTTCCAGGCCGTCGGCGCCAAGATCCCGAAGGGTGTGCTGCTCTACGGCCCGCCCGGCACGGGCAAGACGCTGCTCGCACGCGCCGTCGCCGGCGAGGCGGGCGTACCGTTCTACTCGATCTCCGGCTCCGACTTCGTCGAGATGTTCGTCGGCGTCGGTGCCTCCCGGGTCCGTGACCTTTTCGAGCAGGCCAAGGCGAACGCCCCGGCGATCGTCTTCGTCGATGAGATCGACGCCGTCGGCCGGCACCGCGGCGCCGGACTCGGCGGCGGCCACGACGAGCGCGAGCAGACGCTGAACCAGCTGCTCGTCGAGATGGACGGCTTCGACGTGAAGGGCGGCGTCATCCTGATCGCCGCCACCAACCGGCCGGACATCCTCGACCCCGCGCTGCTGCGCCCCGGCCGCTTCGACCGGCAGATCGCCGTCGACCGCCCGGACATGCAGGGCCGTCTGGAGATCCTCAAGGTCCACCAGAAGGGCAAGCCGGTCGCCCCGGACGTCGACCTGGGCGCCGTCGCCCGGCGCACCCCGGGCTTCACCGGCGCCGACCTGTCGAACGTGCTGAACGAAGCCGCGCTGCTCACCGCGCGCAGCGACAAGAAGCTGATCGACAACCACTCGCTGGACGAGGCGATCGACCGCGTCGTGGCCGGTCCGCAGAAGCGGACCCGGATCATGTCCGACAAGGAGAAGAAGATCACCGCGTACCACGAGGGCGGTCACGCCCTGGTCGCGGCGGCCTCACCGAACTCCGATCCGGTTCACAAGATCACGATCCTGTCCCGCGGCAGAGCCCTCGGGTACACGATGGTGCTGCCGGAGGAGGACAAGTACTCGACCACGCGCAACGAGATGCTCGACCAGCTCGCGTACATGCTGGGCGGGCGCGCGGCCGAGGAGCTCGTCTTCCACGACCCGACCACCGGCGCTGCGAACGACATCGAGAAGGCCACTGCCACGGCCCGCGCGATGGTCACGCAGTACGGCATGACCGAGCGGCTGGGCGCGATCAAGTTCGGCGGTGACAACACCGAGCCGTTCCTGGGCCGCGAGATGTCCCATCCGCGCGACTACTCGGAAGAGGTCGCGGCGCTGGTCGACGAAGAGGTCAAGAAACTCATCGAGACCGCGCACAACGAGGCGTGGGAGATCCTTGTCGAGAACCGCGACGTTCTCGACAACCTGGTCCTCCAGCTCCTCGAGAAGGAGACCCTCGGCAAGGAGGAGATCGCCGAGATCTTCGCGCCGATCGTGAAGCGCCCGGCCCGCCCGGCGTGGACCGGCTCCTCGCGGCGTACGCCCTCCACGCGTCCGCCGGTGCTCTCTCCCAAGGAACTGGCCCTGACCAACGGCGCCGCGAACGGTGCGGCGTCGGCGGCGGCCACGGTGACCGACGTCACCAAGGCTCCCGCGGAGCCGGTCGCCGAAGAGCGCCCGGAAGGCTGACCAGGCAGTATGCCGCGGCGGAGCAACCCGCCCCGGAATGAACGCCGCGTCTCCCAGGTTCTAGCCTGGGAGACGCGGCGTTTTCGCGCCACGGAGCAGAGGAACGAGGCACCACAGATGACCGACCCGGTGACGCTGGACGGCGAAGGCCCTATCGCCGAGTTCGATGAGAAGCGGGCGGAGAACGCCGTCCGCGAGCTGCTCATCGCGGTCGGTGAGGACCCGGACCGCGAAGGACTGCGCGAGACCCCGGCGCGGGTGGCGCGGGCGTATCGCGAGCTTCTCTCCGGGATGCGGCAAGAGCCCGAGGAGGTCCTGACGACGACGTTCGACCTCGGGCACGACGAGATGGTGCTGGTCAAGGACATCGAGCTGGTCAGCTTCTGCGAGCATCACCTGCTGCCGTTCCACGGCGTGGCACATGTGGGGTACATCCCGGCGGAGTCCGGAAAGATCACCGGTCTGTCGAAGCTGGCGCGCCTCGTGGACGTCTATGCCCGCCGACCGCAGGTCCAGGAAAGACTGACCACGCAGGTCGCCGACTCGCTCATGAAGATCCTGGAGGCGCGTGGCGCGATCGTCGTCATCGAGGCAGAGCACATGTGCATGTCGGTCCGGGGCATCCGCAAGCCAGGTGCCAAGACCACCACGTCGGCCGTTCGGGGGCAGCTGCGGGACGCGACCACCCGTGCAGAGGCGATGAGTCTGATACTGGCGCGATAACCGCGCATGTCCGTGGTGGTCGATACGCTCCGGCACCAGGGAGACCTGACGGGGGGTATCCCGGCGTACCGTGGTTCTCCAGGTCGACAGACCGTGAACGGCGTCGGCGTACGCCTACGAGCGTCCTCCACATGCCGCGGCTGCCCTCGCCGACGCCCAGGTGGCGCGGGCGCCCTGGTGAACGGCCGCACAGCCGGCGCTCAGAGCGCCCGCGCCGTGCCGCCGTTGTTCTCGTCGTCGCCGTCCTCGGGCAGTTTGCAGACCCGCTCCAGGAAGATCGCCGCAGCGATGACCGCGATGCCGGCGACCACCGCGAACCCGGCGTAGACCGCCTGGTCGCGGCGGGCGGGGATGTCGAGCGAGCCCAGCAGGAACACTCCCGTGCCGCCGTACATGCCGCTGACCAGCGCCGCCACCAGGGCGCTCGCCTGACCGAAGACCACCGCGCGGGCGGCCATCAGCGGCTCGACGCCCTTGGCGCCGGGGCGGCGTTCGCGCTGGGCGCGCAGGCGGGTCCGGATCGAGAGCGCGGTCGCGGCGAGGACGGCCGCGATGGCCGCCAGCACGATCGGGGCGGCGAGCGGCACGCTCGGGAGCGTCCCCAGCGAGTCCCACAGGCGGGCGCCGCCCCAGGACAGCACCCCTGCCGCGGCGAAGAGACCGGCCAGTACACCGAGCCGTAGTTGCTTCACCGAGAATGCCGCCCTTCGCTGTTGCTCCCGACTGTCACGGCCGCCGTGCGCGACCGTGCCGTACGAGCCTAACGACTATTCGGGCAGGCGCAGTTCCAGGTCGCCGCGCGGCTGGACACTGCCGACGCCCACACCGGCCAGCAGCTCGGCCACCGCGCCGCGACCGGGCAGCTGTGCCTCCGGCTCGACGTCGTGCCACGGGGCGAGTACGAACGCGCGCTGGTGGGCGCGGGGATGAGGCAGGGTGAGGTCGGGGTCGTCCGACACCACGTCCGCGTAGGCGACGATGTCGACGTCGATGGTGCGCGGGCCCCAGCGCTCCTCGCGGACGCGTTCGAACGCCTCCTCGATGGCCTGGCCCCGCTCGAGGAGTGAGGACGGCGGAAGCGTCGTCCTGATCACGACCACCGCGTTGAAGTACGACGGCTGGCTGCCGGGGTCGACGCCCCACGGCTCCGTCTCGTAGACGGGGGAGACGGCCTTCACCCGCAGGCCGGGGGTGTCCTCGAGCGCGTCGATGGCGCCCTGGAGGGTCTCCAGCCGATTGCCCAGGTTGGAGCCGAGGGAGATCACGGCGTCCTTGGGGTTGGACAGGGTGACATCGGCGGCATCGACCTGCTCCGTGACGGAGGACGGCACCGGCTGCACGGTCGGGTCGCTTGCTGCCTGGTTCATACTCGGCTCCGGGTGATCGTGATGGTGACGTCGTCGAAGGGCACCGTGATCGGGGCGTCCGGCTTGTGCACCACCACCTCGACCTCCTCGACGACGTCGTGTTTGAGGCACACCTGGGCGATCCGCTCCGCCAGCGTCTCGATCAGGTCGACCGGGTCGCCCTCGACGACGGCGACGACCTCCTCGGCCACCACGCCGTAGTGGACGGTCCTCGACAGGTCGTCGTCGGCCGCCGCGGGGCGGGTGTCCAGACCGAGCACCAGGTCGACGATGAAGGTCTGGCCCTCGTTCCGCTCCTTGGGAAAGACACCGTGGTGCCCGCGGGCCTTGAGGCCGCGCAGCGCGACACGATCCACGCGAATCACTCCTGCTTCTGTAGGTCCTCGGACACGTGGCCACATGCGGATGGCGTGGTGCCCGCGGTCGAATCTACCTGCGAGCACCGACATGACGTGCCCACGGGGGCCGGGGGCGGCTCACGTGGGGCTGGTAGCCGCGTATACCCGGCTGAAGCCGGCGGCGAACCTCTCTGCTGGGCCCTTACCCACTCAAGAGGGGCTGTTCTCGTCTTCTTCGTCGTCTGTTTCCGTCAGAACGGGCGATCCGTGGTGCGACCAGATCTTCCAGCCGTCGGGAGTGCGGCGGAACACGTTGGTGGCGACGACCAGCTGCCCGACGAGTGGCCCGAGCTCGCCGCCGTCCTCCGCGGGGCCGCCGCTGAGGATGTTCTCCGTACAGGTCACCCGGGCCGTGTCACCGGCCACGCTCACCCTCACGTCGGTGAGGAAGAACTGGATGTACTCCGTGTTCGCCATGATCAGCGCGTACGAGCGGAGAACCTCGCCGCGGCCCGTCAGCACCGGCCAGCCGGGGTGGATGCACGAGATGTCGTCGTCCAGCCAGAGGTCGGAGAGCTTGTCGAATTCGCCGCGTTCCATCGTCTCGTAGAAGGCCGTGTTGGCCTGCTCCACGAGCTCCGTGTCGGTCACGCTCACCGGGCCCCCTCGACGGCCCGGGCGACCCGCACGGCGTCGGCCGTGGCCCGCACTTCGTGCACGCGGACCGCCCAGGCGCCTTCGTGGGCCGAGATGGCCGAGACCGCGGCGGTGGCCGCGTCCCGTTCGCGGGCCGGCGGGGGTGCGCCGTCTCTGGCCAGAACGCGGCCGAGGAAGCGCTTGCGGGAGGCGGCCACGAGCACGGGCCGGCCGAGGGCCCGCAGCTCGGCGAGGTGCGCGACCAGGGCGAGGTCGTGCTCTGCCTGTTTGGCGAAGCCGAGTCCCGGGTCGATGACGATGCGCTCGGGCGCGATCCCGCCCTCGACGACGGCCTCCATCCGGGCGCGCAGCTCCCTGGCGACCTCCGCGACCACGTCGCCGTAGACGGCGCGGCTGTTCATGTCCTCGCTGAAGCCCCGCCAGTGCATCACCACGAACGGTGCGCCCGTCGCCGCCACGACCGGGACCATCCGGGGGTCGGCGAGGCCGCCGCTGACGTCGTTGACGAGTACCGCGCCCGCCGCGACCGCCTGCTGGGCGACGCCCGAGCGCATGGTGTCGACGGAGACGGTGACGCCCTCGGAGGCGAGACCCCGCACGACGGGGACGACCCGGCGGAGCTCCTCGTCCTCGTCGACGCGGCTGGCGCCGGGCCGGGTGGACTCACCGCCGACGTCGACCAGGTCGGCGCCCTGGGCGACCAGGTCCAGACCGCGCTTGATCGCGGCCGTGGTGTCGAACCAGCGGCCGCCGTCGGAGAAGGAGTCGGGCGTCACATTGACGACGCCCATGACCGCACAGCGATCCCACTCCGGCAGCCCTTCGGCGGTGCCCCGTCCGCGCAACGTACTCATGGCCCCACCCTAGGGCTTGTCCGCTCCCGGGTACGGCCCGCCCGGCGTACGGGGGCTACGCGGCACGGGGGCTCGTGGGCATCCGGCCGGCGGCGCGGGTGGGTGCGGGGCAGGCGACCGCGGTCGGTGCGGCGGCGGGCGAGGGGCCGGGGCGGGGAGAGGTGGACGAAGCCCTCGGCGCGCATCGCGGCGAAACCGATTCGGGGCAGGTCGCGGGTGTGCGGGAAGACGACGAAACGCGGCTCCCAGCGTGGCCGGAACTTGGCGTTGAACTTGTACAGGGACTCGATCTGGAACCAGCGGGAGAGGAAGACGAGCAGTCCGCGCCACATGCGCAGCACCGGGCCCGGGCCGATCTTCTCGCCCCGGGCCAGGGCCGAGCGGAACATCGCGAAGTTGAGGGAGATCCGGTCGATCCCGAGGGCGGGTGCGGCTCGGAGAGCGGCGACGATCAGCAGTTCGTTCATCCCGGGGTCGGCGGACCGGTCGCGGCGCATCAGCTCCAACGACATGCCGTCCGTGCCCCAGGGGACGAAATGGATGACGGCCTTCAGGTCGCCGTACGGGGACGGCTCCGGCCCGTCGCCGTCCTGGTGGGCGGTGGCGATCACGGCGTCGCCGTCGGCGGGGTCGCCGATGCGGCCCAGTGCCATGGAGAACCCGCGCTCGGTGTCGGTGCCCCGCCAGTCGGCGGCGGCGCGGCGGACCTGCCGTAGCTCGTCGTCGGTGAGGTCACGGGCGCGGCGTACGCGGGTGCGGCAGCCACCCCGTTCGATGCGGTTCACCATCTGGCGCACGTTCCGCATCGCGCGCCCGGTCAGGGCAAAATCCGCGACGTCCACCACCGCCTCGTCGCCGAGTTCCAGGCAGTCGAGTCCGGTCTCGCGGGTCCAGACCTCGCCGCCGGTCTCGGAGCAGCCCATCACCGCGGGCGTCCAGGAGTGGGCCTTCGCCTCGTCCATGAAGCGCTCGATGGCACCCGGCCATGCCTCGACGTCACCGATGGGATCGCCGCTCGCGAGCATGACACCGGAGACGACGCGGTAGCAGACGGCGGCCTTGCCGCTGGGCGAGAAGACGACGCCCTTGTCGCGACGGAGGGCGAAGTGGCCGAGCGAGTCGCGGCCGCCGTGGAGGGCGAGCAGGTCGCGCAGCCGGCGCTCGTCGTCCAGGGTGAGGCGGGCGGCGGGGTGTTCGGGGCGGAAGGCGAGGTAGACGGTGGTGACGGCGGTCAGCAGGCCCAGTGCGCCGAGGCAGTAGCCGACCGTCCCGGAGACACCGGCGGAGTATCTGAGGGGGCCCTCGAAGCCGCAGAGCCCGTAGATGACGTGCTCCAGGCGGTCGGTGAGCCCCGGGCTGCCGACGATCCGGTCGGGGTGGGTGCTGACGAGCACCAGGCCGAGGACCAGCGAACCGGCGCCCATGAGAACGAAGTTGGCGAGGGCGCGCCAGCGGCTGCGCGGATCGGGCAGCGCGACGAACTCGCTCCGGTGCCGCAGCAGCAGCACCAGCAGCGCCAGGGAGAGCAGCACGCCGACGACGGAGTGGCGGTAGACGAACTGCGCGACGGCCCCGGCGGGCAGCAGGACGACGGCGGCCCGCCATGCCCTGCGCTTGTGGCGTTTGATCCCGTGGGCGAGCAGGAGCAGCAGCATGCCCGCGCTCAGGGAGAGCGCGGCGGCGAACGGGCCGGTGGCGCCGGGCAGCACCTCGGCGATCGTGTGCATGTGGCTGTGCCGGAACCGGGGGAAGATCCCGGCCGCGATGTCGATCAGTCCGACGACCGTGCATGCGGTGCCGACGAGGGCCGGTACCGTCTCGGGCCGCGGTCCTCGCAGGAGGCGGCGTACCCGGTTCGGCACCGATCGTGATGTGTCCCCGTCTACCGTTGCAGACATCGCTTCCCGTGATTCCTGTGATTCCCGTGCTTGCGGATGAGATCCCCGTGCCCAAGCCCTCGGATCGGTCGACCCCGACGATTCGCGCCCTCTAGGACGGGACTTCGGGAAGGGGGGTTCATCCGCATCCGGAATTCGTGGACACGGCAGGCACTTCCGGCTCATGGGCCTGACCAGCACACGGGCCGCGGCGCGTGACCCGGCAGCCGGCTCAGCTCTTGCTGACGCCGGTTTCCGCGGTGCCGGTTTCCGCGCTGACGGTCTCCTTGGCGCCGTCCGCCGGCGGGACGGTCGCGATGGACTCCAGGGCGACCTCGGCACGGGCGATCTCCTGCGCGTCGGCGTCGATCGAGCGACGCAGCGCCTCATGCAGGCGGGCCGGGGTGAGGACGCCGAGGAACCGGCCCGTCTCCTCCTTGTCGATCACCGCGATCCAGCCCGCGTCGTGCTGGAGCATCGTGGAGAACGCCTGCTTGAGGGAGGCGCCGACCGGCAGCCATGCCTCCATACGGCGGGCGTGGTCGCGCACGGCACCGCGCCCGCGGGCCCGCTCGGCGGAGATCCAGCCGTGCAGGTTGTCGTCGGCGTCCAGGACGACGGCCCAACGGGCCCCGAGGTCGCGGGGGAGCGGGTCGGCGAGGTGGACGACGGGCGGCTGCTCCAGGTCCGCCGGTTCGATGGGGGTCACGGAGAGCCGCTTGAGTCCGCGGTCGGCGCCGACGAAGTCGGCCACGTACGGGGTGGCCGGGGCACCGAGGACGGCGGCGGGGGCGTCGAACTGCTCGATCCTGCCCTGCCCGTAGACGGCGATACGGTCCCCGAGGCGTACGGCCTCCTCGATGTCGTGGGTGACGAACAGGATCGTCTTGCGGACCTGGGCCTGGAGCTTCAGGAACTCGTTCTGCAGATGCTCGCGCACGACCGGGTCGACCGCGCCGAACGGCTCGTCCATCAGCAGCACCGGAGGGTCGGCCGCGAGCGCCCGGGCCACGCCGACGCGCTGGCGCTGGCCGCCGGAGAGCTGCTCGGGGTAGCGGTCCCCGTGGACGGACGGGTCGAGGCCGACCAGTTCGAGCAGTTCGGCGGCGCGCGCACGGGCCTTGGCGCGTTTGACGCCGAGGAGGTGGGGGACGGTCGCGGTGTTCTCCAGGACGGTCTTGTGCGGGAAGAGACCGACCTGCTGGATCACGTAGCCGATACGGCGGCGCAGCTCGACCGGGTCGGTCTCCGCGATGTCCCTGCCGTCGACGAGGATCCGGCCGCCGGTGGGTTCGATGAGCCGGTTGACCATCTTCATGGTGGTGGTCTTGCCGCAGCCGGACGGTCCGACGAGCGTGACCAGTTCACCCTCCGCGACCTCGAACGAGAGGTCGTCCACGGCGGTGGTGCCGTCGGGGTACCGCTTGGTGACGTGCTCGAATCGGATCATGAGTTCCCCATGGTGACGAAGGCTGTGTGGAAGCAATGGTGCTGCAATGCGGCCGTCCTGGAGGATTGTCGGTGGCCGGGGATAGGGTCGCGGACAGTTGCCGGCAACGCGCGCGGGCACGGGCGCGGCATCACGGGGGAAGGGGGAGCCGATGAGTCCGGGGTGGGAGAGTGCGGAGCGGGCGGCGCAGAGCTGTCTCGCGGCGAACGAATGGATCTGCGGCGAGTATCTGCGCACGCGCAGCGAGGAGTTGACCGAAGCGACCGTCCAGCACGTGTGGATCACCGTCGCGTCGGTGCTCCTCGGCCTGGCGGTCGCCTTCCCGCTGGCCCTGCTGGCCCGCGCCCGGCCGCGGTTCGCCGGTCCCGTGCTGGGTCTCACCACCCTGCTGTACACGATCCCGTCGCTGGCCATGTTCTCGCTGCTGCTGCCGTTCTTCGGGCTGTCGGCTGCGCTGGTGGTGACCGGTCTCGTGCTCTACTCCCTCACCATCCTGGTGCGGAACATCATGGCCGGGCTCGAAGCGGTCCCGGCCGAGGCCCGTGAAGCGGCCCGCGGCATGGGCTACGGCCCGGCGCGGATGCTCTGGGAGGTGGAACTGCCGCTCGCCCTTCCCGCGTTGATGGCGGGGATACGGATCGCGACCGTGTCGACGGTCGCGCTGACGACGGTGGGCGCGCTCGTCGGCAAGGGCGGTCTCGGCAACCTCATCGACGACGGCGTGCAGACCACGTTCAAGGCGCAGGTGCTGACGGCCTCCGTGCTGTGCGTTCTGCTCGCGGCCGTCGCCGATCTGCTGCTCCTCGGCGCCCAGCGGCTGCTCACCCCCTGGACCCGGATACGCGCGGCGGAGGCGAAGCCCTGATGGACGCGATCACCGGCGCGTGGACCTGGCTCACCACCGGCGCCAACTGGTCCGGCGAGTCCGGCGCCTGGCACCGGCTCGTCGAGCATCTGTACGTCAGCGGTGCGGCGCTCGCCCTGGCCTGTGCGATCGCGCTGCCGGTCGCCCTGTGGCTCGGGCACATCGGCAAGGGCGGCGCCCTCGCGGTCAACATCTCCAACGCCGGCCGGGCGGTCCCCGTGTTCGCGGTCCTCGCCCTGTTCATGCTCACACCGCTGCGCAGCGCCGGGTACGTGCCGACGATCATCGCGCTGGTGCTGTTCGCGGTGCCTCCGCTGCTGACCAACGCGTACGTGGGCATGCGCGAGGTGGACCGTGCGGTGGTGGAGGCCGCCAGGGGCATGGGCATGTCGGGCGGCCAGGTCTTCCTGCGGGTCGAGCTGCCGCTCGCGTATCCGCTGCTGATGACCGGGCTGAGGTCCGCCGCCGTCCAGGTGGTGGCGACGGCCACGATCGCCTCGATGGTCGGACAGGGCGGTCTCGGCCGCATCATCACCGCCGGGTTCAACACCTACGACACACCGCAGGTGGTCGCGGGCGCTGTGCTCGCGGCGCTGCTGGCCCTGCTGGTGGAAGGGGTGCTGGTGGCCGCAGACCGGCTGCTGAATCCCCTGCGCACGTCCGTGCCGTCGTCCGGCTGACGGCGTCTCGTTCCTTTTCGTACTGCTTCCATGTCGCTGTGGACGGAGATCCTGATGACCAAGACCTCGCGCATCGCGGGCGCTGCACTGGCCGTGGTGGCCCTGGCGGGCTCCCTCGCCGGATGCGGCGGCGCATCCCTCGAAGGGGAGAAGGACGGCTCTTCGCAGAGCGGATCCGGCAAGAAGGGCACCCTCGTCGTGGGGGCCGC
Organism: Streptomyces sp. NPDC048389; assembly: GCF_040706335.1. NCBI lineage: Bacteria > Bacillati > Actinomycetota > Actinomycetes > Kitasatosporales > Streptomycetaceae > Streptomyces > Streptomyces sp. NPDC048389. Next base: position 52,470 of record NZ_JBEZKP010000042.1, read on the forward strand.
CGCGTTCACGGAGTCCAAGGTGCTCGCCGAGCTGTACGCGCAGCTGCTGCGGGACGCCGGTTACAAGACGTCGATCACCACGGTGAAGAACCGCGAGCTGTACGAACCGTCGCTGGAGAAGGGCGAGATCGACGTCGTACCGGAATACGCGGCGACGCTCGCCGAATTCCTCAACGCGAAGGTGAACGGGCCGAAGGCGTCCGAGGAGAAGCCCGTCGCGTCGGGCGATGTCGACGCGACCGTGAAGGCGCTCACCGAGCTCGCCGAACCGCGCGGACTGAAGGTGCTGCCCGCCGGGGAGGCCGTCGATCAGAACGCCTTCGCGGTGACGAAGGAATTCGCGGAGAGCAACAAGCTCAAGACGCTTTCCGATCTCGGTGGTTCGCAGCTGAAGGTCAAGATCGCGGCAGGTGACGAGTGCGAGGTGCGGCCCTTCTGCGCACCGGGCCTGAAGAAGACGTACGGCATCGACGTGGCGGGCATCGACCCCAAGGGCGTCGGCACTCCCCAGGCCAAGCAGTCCGTCAAGGACGGTGAGAACCAGATGGTGCTGACCTACACCACCGACGGCACACTCGCGAGCTACGACCTGGTGGTCCTGGAGGACGACAAGAAGCTCCAGAACGCGGACAACGTCCTTCCCGTGGTCAATGCGAAGGACGCCGGCAGTCAGGAGATCGCCGATGTCCTCGCGAAGCTCACCAAGGCGCTGACCACGGAAGATCTCGCCGAGATGAACCGCAAGGCGGACGGGGAGCGGGCCAAGCCGGAGGACGTCGCGAAGGCTTATCTGGAGTCGGAAGGGCTTCTTCGGAAGTAGCCGGCGGGCGGCCCGGCGTTCTCGACCAGAGATTTGCCGGGCCGACACCCCATTCGGAGGCTACGCACGGTAAATTTCGGGCCATGCCACGAGGACGCCACCGCCATTCCCCTCCCCTGCACAAGCTGCTGCCTCCCTCGGCAGTGGCCGGAGCGTCGGTTCTGTGCGCCCTCGGCGCGTGGTTCGTCGGCCATGCGGTCGTGCTGCGCGTGCTGGTCGCGGCAGCGGCGGCCGCTGCCGTCACCGGCGCCGTCCTCATGCGCAGTTGGGACCGCGGCGCCGGCCGCAGGGTCGCCGAGCTGACCCGCGGTCGCGCCGGCGACCAGTGGAAGGCGGAGGAGCGGATCGCCGAGCTCGAGGCGGACGTCGAGGAGTCCCGGGAGCTTCGCCTCAAGCTCGACGCCAAGCTCCGCGCCAAGAGGGTGGAGCTGGCCGCGCTGCGGAACGAGCACGCGTCGCTGCTGCGGCGGTACGCCACGGCGGAGACGGAGCGGGCCAGTGCGCTGGAGGGCCGCAGGCAGCTCGCGATCGAGGCGGCCGCACCCACGAAGGAGCTGCCGCCCGCCGGTTCCACGCCGACCCCGTCGACGTTCCTGCGCGCCGCCAAGGCGCTGGAGGACCTGTCGCGCAACGCCGCGGCCCAGGAGGCGGGACGCGTCGTGGAGGAAGCCCGGCGCCGGGACATCGCGGAGCGGGCCCGGGAGGCGGACGAGCCGCAGGGGAAGCACGCGGCGGGCGGTGGGGCCGAGCAGCGTGTGCGCCCGTCGTCCGCCCTCCCCGCCCGTCCCGTACCGGCCGCGGCCGCGATAGCTCCCTACGGCGCCCGGCGGTCCCGCGTGAAGCGGCCCGAGGGCGGCTTCGACTTCTTCGGGACGGCGACCGGCGCCGACGGTGCTTCCCGGCCTCCCGCCACCGGCGCCGACGGCGCTTCCCGGGCCCCCGCCACCGGCGGCCGCGCCGGGGCCACCGCGGCGGGAAGCGGGTCCATGAGGGCGATCGAGGCCCCGGGCACCCAGAAGGCGATCGAGGCCGCGCAGCATGAGGACCTCGCCGACGTGGTGGGCGAGGAGACCCTCGCCGCACAGCGGGTCGGCGGCCCCCGTGCGGTCGGCAAGGTCATCGACCTGACCGCGCACGACGAGACCGAGCAGCTGGACGTCGCCGAGCTGCGCAACGCGGTGTCGTAGCGCCGGCGTTGGCGCCGCCCGCGGCGGGCGCGGGGCGGCGGAGGCGCCTGCCCCGCCACTGCACCCTGCGGGTCGCCGCTACTTGTCGATGTCGCCGACGACGAAGAACAGCGACCCGAGGATCGCGACCATGTCCGAGACCAGCGTCCCCGGCAGCAGCACGGCCAGCGCCTGGATGTTGTTGTACGACGCCGAGCGGAGCTTGAGGCGGTACGGCGTCTTCTCGCCCTTGGAGACCAGGTAGTAGCCGTTGATGCCGAGCGGGTTCTCGGTCCAGGCGTACGTGTGGCCCTCCGGCGCCTTGAGGACCTTCGGCAGCCGCTGGTTGATCGGACCGGACGGCAGCTCCGCGATCCGGTCGAGGCACGCGTCCGCCAGCTCCAGTGCGTTGCGCGTCTGCTCCAGCAGCACCTCGAAGCGGGCCAGGCAGTCGCCCTCCTGCCGGGTCACCACCTTGAGGGTGTCCCGCAGTTCGCCGTAGGCGAGGTAGGGCTCGTCCCGGCGCAGGTCGAAGTCGACCCCGGAGGCCCGGGCGATGGGGCCGCTGACGCCGTAGGCGTGCACGGCGTCCGGCGAGAGCACGCCCACGCCCCGGGTCCGGCCGCGGAAGATCTCGTTGCCGAGGACGAGGCGGTCGTACACGTCCATCCGGGAGCCGACGTCCGCGACAGCCCGGCGGGCCCGGCCGAGCCAGCCTGCGGGAAGGTCCTCCTTGAGGCCGCCCACCCGGTTGAACATGTAGTGCATCCGGCCGCCGGAGATCTCCTCCATCACCGTCTGCAGCTCTTCGCGCTCACGGAACGCGTGGAAGACGGGGGTGATCCCGCCCAGCTCCAGCGGGTAGGAGCCGAGGAACATCAGGTGGTTGAGCACCCGGTTCAGCTCGGCGAGCAGCGTACGGGACCACACCGCACGCTCCGGGACCTCCATGCCGAGCATCCGCTCGACGGCCATCACGACACCGAGCTCGTTCGAGAAGGCGGAGAGCCAGTCGTGCCGGTTCGCCAGTACCACGATCTGCCGGTAGTCACGGGCCTCGAAAAGCTTCTCCGCGCCGCGGTGCATGTACCCGACGACCGGCTCCGCCTGCCGGATGCGCTCGCCGTCCAGCACCAGGCGGAGACGGAGCACACCGTGCGTGGAGGGGTGCTGGGGCCCGATGTTGAGCACCATGTCGGTGCTCTCCGCAGCGCCGCCGATGCCGACCGTCGTCTCCGTCATGCGCACCAGTCTCTCAGAGCCCGTCACACGTGCTGCATGAGCCAGGTGAAGTCACCGAGCCCGCCCCGGGCGGTCAGTTCCGCGGCCTCACCGGCGCGCGCGAGCGCGCGGACGTAGCCCGCCGGGTCCGACGACGCCAGGGCGAGCGGCGGCCGCTCCCCGCTCACGCCCAGCCTTTGCAGCGCCTCCCGCTGGCCGACCAGTTCCGCCCCCGGCCCGGCACACGCGTCGAGCGCCACATGCGCGGTGAGATCGCAGCTCCCGTCGGGCACCGGGCGCACCTCGCGACCGTCGCGGAAGCCCGTCAGCGTGCCGTACGGCGGGCGGGACCCGGCCGTGTGCGCGTAGTCGACGGCCACGGCGAGGCCCGCGCCCAGCGCACCCGCCGCCGCCCGCCACGCCTCGTCCCTGGTCACGCCGATCTCCGCGCGGGTGCCCGGTTCGGTCAGCGGCCACCAGCGGTCGAGCCAGGAGGCGTCCGGGCCGGTGACCTTCTCGCCGAGACGCTCCTCGCCGTCGTCGCGGACCAGCACCCGGCGGACCTGCCCGTCGGCGTCCGCCTCCGCGACGTCGACGGGGACGTTGTCCAGCCATTCGTTCGCGAACAGCAGCCCGCGGAGCCCGGTGGGGATCTCGGAGGTCCACTCGACGCGCGGGTCGAGGTCCGCGGGCCGGTCCGCCCGTTCGACGCCGTACGCGCGGACCCGGTACCCGGGCGGCAGAGCGGCGAGGACACCGGTGAGCAGCTCGCCCCGGCCCGCCCCGACATCGATCAGCGCCGGTTCGTCGAGCCCCAGCGTCTGCGCGGTGCCGGTCAGCAGCCGTGCGACGGCGGCGGCGAACAACGGCGAGGCGTGGACCGAGGTACGGAAATGCCCGGCCGGCCCCTCCGGCCGCAGATAGAACCCGCCGGGCCCGTACAGGGCGGTCTCCGACGCCGCTCGCCAGCCGCGCCACCCGCCCGTCTCATACGTCACGGGCACCAGTCTCCACCTTGCGGAGTATGCCTCCGCCCACCGGATCGCCCCTCCGGTTGACCCCTGCACCTATCCGCCTTCCCTACTCTGGGTTACGTGCAGCTCCTCTACGACTTCATGCGCAGGCACCCGACCGGCGTCGACACCTTCTGGGCTGTCGTGCTCCTCGGGTTCTCCTCGTTGTGGGTGGTTCAGGAGCCGGAGGGGGCCGGGGAGACGGCCGCCGCCGCGGTCACCGTGCTGACCCTCTGCCTGGTGGTGGCGCTGCGCCGCAGGATGCCTCAGCACATGCTGGTCCTGACGGCGGCGGTGGGGGTCGGGCAGCTGGCGCTGAACGTCGACATCAACCCGGCGGACTTCGCGATGCTGGTGATCATCTACACCGTCGCGGCGGCCGGCAGGCCGCGGTGGGCGTCCCGGCTGGCGCTCGTCGGCGGCCTCTCGGCCGCCTCGCTGGCGCAGATCCGCTGGCCGACGGAGGACGAGTCGACCCTCGGCAGGGTGTTCGTCACCGTGATCATGAGTCTGCCGTTCGTGCTGGCCTGGGTGCTCGGCGACTCGATACGCACCCGGCGCGCCTACTTCGACCAGCTGGAGGAGCGCGCCACCCGGCTCGAGAAGGAGCGCGAGGCGCAGGCCAAGGTCGCGGTGGCGGCCGAGCGCGCCAGGATCGCCCGCGAACTGCACGACGTCGTCGCCCACAACGTGTCCGTGATGGTGGTGCAGGCCGACGGCGCCGCCTATGTGCTCGACACCGCCCCCGACCAGGCCAAGCAGGCACTGGAGACCATTTCGAGCACCGGCCGCCAGGCCCTCGCCGAGATGCGCAGGCTGCTGGGCGTGCTGCGCACCGGCGACGGACCGGAGAGCGGCGAGTACGTGCCCCAGCCCGATGTGAAGCAGATCGAGGAGCTCGTGGAGCACGTGCGGGGCGCGGGCCTGACCGTGGACTTCAGGATCGAGGGAACGCCCCGGCCACTCCCCAGCGGTGTCGAACTCACCGCCTACCGAATCGTCCAGGAAGCGCTCACCAACACCCGCAAGCACGGCGGTCCCGAGGCCGGCGCCAGCGTCCGGCTCGTCTACTTCGACGACGGCCTCGGGCTGCTCGTCGAGGACGACGGCCGGGGCTCCTCGCACGAGCTGTACGAGGACGGCGGCGCGGACGGGCACGGCCACGGGCTCATCGGGATGCGCGAACGCGTCGGTATGGTCGGCGGCACGCTGGACGCCGGGCCGCGGCCGGGCGGAGGCTTCCGGATCAGCGCACTGCTGCCTCTCAAGCCCGCCCACTAGAGCCACTACAGACCAAGGGACGGAACCCACATGTCCATCCGCGTGATGCTCGTCGACGACCAGGTGCTGCTGCGCACCGGCTTCCGCATGGTGCTTGCCGCCCAGCCGGACATGGAGGTCGTCGCGGAAGCCGGGGACGGCGCGGAGGCGATCGAGACCCTGCGGTCCACGGCCGTGGACGTGGTGCTCATGGACGTACGCATGCCGAGGCTCGACGGGGTCGAGGCGACGCGGCGCATCTGCGAGAAGCCGGGAGCCCCGAAGGTGCTGATCCTGACCACGTTCGACCTCGACGAGTACGCCTTCTCCGGACTGAAGGCGGGGGCCAGCGGCTTCATGCTCAAGGACGTGCCGCCCGCCGAGCTGCTCGGCGCGATCCGCGCCGTGCACAGCGGCGACGCGGTCGTGGCGCCGTCGACCACGCGGCGGCTGCTCGACCGCTTCTCCCCCCTGCTGCCGAGCGCGGGCCCCGAGCCCCGCCGCAAGGAGCTGGAGAAGCTCACCGAGCGGGAGCGCGAGGTGACGCTGCTCGTCGCCCAGGGACTGTCGAACGGCGAGATCGCGGGCCGGCTGGTCCTCTCGGAGGCAACGGTCAAGACGCACGTCGGCCGCATCCTCACCAAGCTCGGCCTGCGCGACCGCGTGCAGGTAGTGGTGCTCGCCTACGAGACCGGCCTCGTCCGCGCGGGCGGCGGCGCGGCCTGATCCGACGCCGTGGTGGCGCCTGGCAGCGGCGCCCGGTCTCCACCGCGAGCGAAGCGCTCCCGCCGGGGTCCTTGGGCCCGGTCCGCATCGTGCGTGGAGCGCTCCTGCCGAGGCCGCGCCCCGGCACCCCGGCCGGTGCCCGGCCACGGCCCGCCGGGCGACCCCGGCCGCGGCCGCCCGGCGGGCCACGCCCGCAAGACCCCCCGGTCACGGCGGGGGCCCCGTCCACAACCTCACGGGTCAGTACACCTAGTGCGCGGGAGGGGCCGCGGCGGGCAGGTCGAGGCGGCGTACGAACTCCGTCACCGCCGCGGTCACGTCCTGCGCCGTCCACTCCAGCCCCTCGGCCGCGACCGTCACCTCCGTGACCGAGACGCCCGGCGGGCACCCCTCGGAGAACCATCGGCGGAAGAGCGTCACGCCCGTCTCCTCCGACTGCGTCACCGCCGCCTCGTTCAGCAGATCGGTCCCGTACGGCAGCCACACCTGGAACTGGTGCGTGTGCGGGACGGGCGGGTGGACGCGGGACCAGGGCACGCCCGAGGCGCGCAGCGCGTCGCCGAGGGCGGACGCGACGACCTTCGCGTGGGCCACGTACGACGGCAGCCGCGGCAGTTCCCGATCGAGGCCGGCCAGGGCCGACAGCGCCGCCGGGTACTGCTGGAACATCAGGCCCCCGTACCGGTGCCGCCAGGCACGCGCCTCGTCGATCAGCTGGGCGGGGCCGGCGAGCACGGCGCCCGAGATGGCGTCGAGGGACTTGTAGAACGACACGTACACGCTGTCCGCCAGCGAAGCGATCTCGTCGAGAGGGCGGCCGAAGTGCGGGGCGCACTCCCACAGACGCGCGCCGTCGAAGTGCACCACCGCGTCACGCTCCCGCGCGGCGTCCACCACCGCCACCAGCTCCTCCCACGAGGGCAGCACGAAGCCGGCGTCCCGCAGGGGCAGCTCGAGCATCAGCGTGCCGAAGGGCTCGTCGCAGTCGAGAACCTCTTCGGCCGTGGGGAGCCTCGGCCCGGTGGTGGGGTGGATTGTGCGCAGGCCGCTGACCACGGAGAACGCGGAGCCTTCGTGGACCTCGGGATGGGCCCGCGGATGAAGGGCGACCGTGGCGTTCCCGGTGCGCGCCGCCCAGCAGCGCATGGCCACCTGCTGGGCCATCGTCCCGGTCGGGAAGAACGCCGCCGCCGGCAAGCCGAGCAGCGCGGCCGTCCGCCGCTCCAGCTCCTCGACGACACCGCCGCCGTACACGTCGGTCCAGTCGTCCAGGTCGTACACCTCGCCCGCGGCCTCGGCCAGCGCCGCGAGGCGCTCCCCGATCCGCCGGTCGGCGGAGGGCCGGGCGAGCACGCGGCCCGAGGCCCGCCACGCGGCGAGACGTCGCTGCCGCCGGTCCTGCCCGTCCTCGTACCGCCCGTTCTGCCCGTTCTCGTGCCGCCGGTCCTGCCCGTCCTCCTGCCGTCCGGCCCCGTCCTGCTCGCTCGTGTCCCGTTCGTACGTGTCGTTCGTGTCCGTCACGCTCCGATCATCGCCCACAGCCTGTGGACAACCGCGGGGCTCCCGGAAACGCTGGCGTAGCATCGTCACGAGAAATCGTCCGGTACCCCTGCGGACTGGAACGGAAGGCACCGCCGCGTGAACGCCACAGCATCACAGGACCCGCTCGACCCGCGGGACCGCCCCGCCCGTCTGACCGTCGGGGTGGTCGGAGCGGGCCGGGTGGGACCCGCGCTGGCCGCGTCCCTGCAGCTTGCAGGGCACCGGCCGGTCGCGGCGTCAGGAGTGTCCGACCAGTCCGTTCGCCGGGCCGCCGCCATGCTCCCCGACGTGCCCCTGGTGCCGCCCGCCGACGTGCTCGCCCGCGCGGAACTGGTGCTGCTGACCGTCCCCGACGACGCGCTGCCCGGCCTGGTCGAGGGCCTCGTCGAAACCGGTGCCGTACGCCCCGGACAACTGCTGGTGCACACCTCCGGCCGCTACGGCACCAAGGTGCTCGAACCCGCCCTGCGGGCAGGAGCCCTGCCGCTCGCCCTGCACCCCGCGATGACCTTCACCGGCACCGCCGTGGACGTGCAGCGGCTGGCCGGCTGCTCCTTCGGCGTCACCGCCCCCGAGGAGCTGCGGCTGGCCGCGGAGGCGCTGGTCATCGAGATGGGCGGCGAGCCCGAGTGGATCGAGGAGCAGAACCGCCCGCTCTACCACGCGGCCCTGGCGCTCGGCGCCAACCACCTCGTCACCCTCGTCGCCCAGTCCATGGAGCTGCTGCGCACCGCGGGCGTCACCGCACCCGACCGGATGCTCGGCCCGCTGCTCGGAGCCGCCCTGGACAACGCCCTGCGCTCCGGCGACGCCGCCCTGACCGGGCCGGTCGCCCGGGGCGACGCGGGCACCGTCGCCGCCCATGTGGCCGAGCTGCGCAAGCACGCGCCCGCCGCCGTCGCCGGCTACCTGGCGATGGCGCGGACGACCGCCGACCGTGCCCTCGCACACGGCATGCTCAAACCGGAGCTCGCCGAGGACCTGCTGGGCGTACTGGCAGAAGGGGACCTGCGATGAGCCGCGACGTCGAACTCGTACCGACGCGCGAGGACCTGCGGTACGCCGTCGAGCACCACGGCGTGCCCGGCCGCACCGCTGTCGTCATGACCATGGGGGCCCTGCACGAGGGGCACGCCACCCTGATCCGCGCCGCCCGTGAACGAGTGGGCGGCAAGGGGTTCGTGATCGTCACCGTCTTCGTCAACCCGCTGCAGTTCGGCGCGGGAGAGGACCTGGACCGCTACCCCCGCACGCTCGACGCCGACCTCAGGACCGCGGCGGACGCCGGCGCCGACGTGGTGTTCGCGCCGTCCGTCGACGAGGTCTACCCCGGTGGCGAGCCGCAGGTCCGCATCACCGCAGGGCCCATGGGCGAGCGGCTCGAAGGCAGGACCAGGCCCGGCCACTTCGACGGCATGCTCACCGTCGTAGCCAAACTGCTGCATCTCACCAGCCCTGATGTGGCGCTGTTCGGTCAGAAGGACGCGCAGCAGCTGGCCCTGATCCGGCGGATGGTCCGCGACCTGAACTTCCCCGTGGAGATCGTGGGTGTGCCCACGGTCCGCGAGGAGGACGGCCTCGCCCTCTCCAGCCGCAACCGCTATCTGTCCACCGCCGAGCGGCACACCGCGCTCGCCCTCTCGCACTCCCTGTTCGCGGCCCGCGACCGCCTCGCCGCCCAGCAGGCCCTGCACGCCAGGGCGGAAGCCGTGCCGGCCGCACCCGCCCGTGCCGCCGCGCTGTCCGCCCTGGGCGAGGCCCGCGCCGCGGCGGACGCCCACGCGGTCGCCCAGGCGTGGCCGCCGATCGGCGCCGACGCCGTCCGCGCGGCCGCGCGGACCGTCCTGGAGGAGGCCGGGAAGGCGAACCCGCCGCTCCGACCGGACTACGTCGCCCTCGTCGACCCAGCCACGTTCGACGAAGTCGCCGACGACCACGAGGGCGAGGCGGTCCTCGCCGTCGCCGCCAAGGTCGGCTCGACCCGTCTCATCGACAACCTCCCCCTGGACTTCGGGACCGCGCACTCCGGTACCGGAGCGGCCGCATCGACCGGAGCGACCGAGGCGACCGCACCGGCCGCAACCACCGCACCGACCGACGGAGCCACCACGTGACCGGAATACGGCTGACCGCCCCCGCCCCCGGCTGGGCCATCGAGGCAGACGTCGTCGTGGTCGGTTCCGGCGTCGCGGGCCTCACCGCGGCGCTGCGCTGCGCCGCGAGCGGCCTGGACACGGTCGTCGTCACCAAGGCGCGTCTCGACGACGGGTCCACCCGCTGGGCGCAGGGCGGTATCGCCGCGGCACTCGGCGAGGGCGACACCCCCGAGCAGCACCTGGAAGACACCCTGGTCGCGGGTGCCGGCCTGTGCGACGAGGCGGCGGTGCGGGCTCTCGTCACCGAGGGACCCGACGCCGTGCGCCGGCTGATCGCCACCGGCGCCCTCTTCGACACCGACCCGGCGTCCGGTGAGATCGAGCTGACCCGCGAGGGCGGCCACCACCGGCGCCGTATCGCCCACGCCGGCGGTGACGCGACCGGCGCGGAGATCTCCCGCGCCCTCGTCGACGCGGTCCGCGGCCAGGGCCTGCGCACCGTCGAGAACGCGCTGGTCCTCGACCTGCTCACCGACGCGGACGGCCGCACCGCGGGCATCACCCTGCACGTGATGGGGGAAGGCCAGCACGACGGCGTCGGGGCGGTCCACGCCCCCACGGTCGTGCTGGCCACCGGCGGCATGGGCCAGATCTTCTCCGCGACCACCAACCCGGCCGTCTCCACCGGCGACGGCGTCGCCCTCGCCCTTCGGGCCGGCGCCGAGGTCTCCGACATCGAGTTCGTCCAGTTCCACCCGACCGTGCTCTTCCTCGGTGCGGACAGCGAGGGCCAGCAGCCGCTGGTCTCAGAGGCGGTACGCGGTGAGGGCGCCCACCTCGTCGACGCCGCCGGCACCCGCTTCATGGTCGGCCAGCACGAGCTGGCCGAGCTCGCCCCCCGCGACATCGTCGCCAAGGGCATCATGCGCCGGATGCAGGAGCAGGGCGCCGCCCACATGTTCCTGGACGCCCGTCACTTCGGCGCGAAGATGTGGGAGCAGCGCTTCCCGACCATCCTCGCCGCCTGCCGCGCCCACGGCTTCGACCCGGTGACCGAGCCGATCCCCGTCGCACCGGCCGCCCACTACGCCTCCGGGGGCGTACGGACCGACCTGCACGGCCGCACCACCGTCCCCGGCCTGTACGCCTGCGGCGAGGTCGCCTGCACCGGCGTCCACGGCGCCAACCGGCTGGCCTCCAACTCGCTGCTCGAAGGACTCGTCTTCGCCGAGCGCATCGCCGCCGACATCGCCGAGCGGCGGCCGCGGCCCGCGGCGGCGCCCGCGGCGCCCCTGGAGCCGTCGCTGCTGCCGCTGATCGCGCCGGAGCAGCGTGCCGGGATCCAGCGGGTCATGTCGCACGGCGCGGGCGTCCTGCGCTCCGCCGAGTCGCTCGCCGCCGCGGCGCTCTCCCTCGAAGCGGTGTACGCGGAAGCGGTGCAGGACCGCGAAGGAACCGGCAAGGCCGCGGAGCCCGGCGTCGAGTCCTGGGAGACGTCGAACCTCCTCTGTGTCGCCCGGGTGCTGACCGCCGCCGCCCTGGAGCGCGAGGAGACCCGCGGGTGCCACTGGCGTGAGGACCGCCCGGAGCGCGACGACGCCGAGTGGCGCCGCCATCTCGTCGTACGGCTCGCGCCCGACCGGCGGCTCGTCGTCAGCCGCACGGACGGCACCGCCTTCCCGGCCACCGATATCTTGTCCGTCCCCGACGCCCCCAGGGAGCCGTAACCGTGAGCACGCCCGATGAACGTCCGAGCCCCGTGGACGTACCGCTGATCCAGATCGGCGCCCCGGCCGGCGGTGGCTGCGGAGACGACTGCGGCTGCGCCGAGGAGGCGTACGAGTGCGGTCTCGACCCCGCTCTCGCCACGCTGCTCGCCGAGGCCGGACTCGACCCCGTCCAGGTCGAGGACATCGCGCACCTGGCCATCGAGGAGGACCTCGACGGCGGTGTCGACGTGACCAGCGTGGCGACCGTCCCCCAGGACGCCGTCGCCACCGCGGACTTCACCGCCCGGGAGGCCGGCACCGTAGCCGGTCTGCGGGTCGCCGAGGCGATCCTGTCGATCGTCTGCACGACCGAGTTCGCGGTCGAGCGGCACGTCGAGGACGGCGACCGCGTCGAGGCGGGCCAGAAGCTGCTCTCCGTCACCGCCGGCACCCGCGACCTGCTCACCGGCGAGCGCAGCGCCCTCAACATCCTCTGCCGGCTCTCCGGCATCGCCACCGCCACCCGCGCCTGGGCCGACCTGCTCGACGGCACCGGGGCGAAGGTCCGCGACACCCGTAAGACGACACCGGGCCTGCGCGCCCTGGAGAAGTACGCGGTGCGCTGCGGCGGCGGCGTCAACCACCGCATGTCGCTGTCCGACGCGGCCCTCGTCAAGGACAACCACGTGGTCGCCGCCGGCGGGGTCACCGAGGCGTTCAAGGCCGTACGGGACCGCTTCCCCGACCTGCCGATCGAGGTCGAGGTCGACACCCTCGACCAGGTCCGCGACGTGCTGGACGCGGGCGCCGACCTGATCCTGCTCGACAACTTCACCCCCGCCCAGACCGAGGAGGCCGTGGCGCTCGTCGCCGGCCGCGCGATGCTCGAGTCCTCCGGCCGGCTCGCGCTCGACAACGCCCGCGCGTACGCCGAGACGGGCGTCGACTACCTCGCGGTGGGCGCGCTCACCCACTCCTCGCCGATCCTCGACATCGGCCTCGACCTCCGCGAGGTCGAACGCTGATGCTGCTCACCATCGACGTCGGCAACACCCACACCGTCCTGGGTCTCTTCGACGGCGAGGAGATCGTCGAGCACTGGCGTATCTCCACCGACCCGCGCCGCACCGCCGACGAACTCGCCGTGCTGCTGCAGGGTCTTATGGGCATGCACCCGCTGCTCGGCGAGGAACTGGGCGACGGCATCGAGGGCATCGCGATCTGCTCCACGGTCCCCTCCGTGCTGCACGAGCTCCGCGAGGTCACCCGCCGCTACTACGGAGACGTCCCCGCCGTCCTCGTCGAACCCGGCATCAAGACCGGCGTGCCGATCCTGATGGACAACCCGAAGGAGGTCGGGGCGGACCGCATCATCAACGCGGTCGCCGCGGTCGATCTGTACGGGGGACCGGCGATCGTCGTCGACTTCGGTACGGCCACGACGTTCGACGCGGTCAGCGCCCGCGGCGAGTACGCAGGCGGCGTGATCGCCCCCGGCATCGAGATCTCCGTCGAGGCCCTCGGCGTCAAGGGCGCCCAGCTGCGCAAGATCGAGCTCGCCCGCCCGCGGAGCGTGATCGGCAAGAACACCGTAGAGGCGATGCAGTCCGGCATCGTCTACGGCTTCGCCGGGCAGGTCGACGGTGTCGTCCAGCGCATGAAGCGCGAGTTGGCGGAGGACTCGGACGACGTGACGGTGATCGCGACGGGCGGGCTGGCGCCGATGGTGCTGGGCGAGGCCGAGGCGATCGACGAGCACGAGCCGTGGCTGACGCTGATCGGGCTGCGACTGGTCTACGAGCGCAACGTCTCCCGCCTCTGACGCCCGGGGGCGCCGGCTCCCTGGCCCGGCCCACCCCCGGGCCTGGCCCGGCCCTGTCCGCCTGGCGGGGCGTGGCCCGGCCTCGGGCGAGGCCCGGTCCCGGGTGCGCCTTCGGGGCTTGGCCCGGTCCTGTGCGGGTGGCGTCCGGGTGCCGCGTGTCCGGGCGGGGCTCGGTGGGTCCGGGTTACGTCCTCGTGCGGGGCCCGGCCCCGGGTGCCGCGTGTCCGGGCGGGGCTCGGTGGGTCCGGGTTACGTCCTCGTGCGGGGCCCGGCCCCGGGTGCCGCGCGTCCGGGCGGGGCTCGGTGGGTCCGGGTTACGTCCTCGGGCGGGGCCCGGTCCCGGGTGCCGCGCGTCCGGGCGGGACCCGGTGGGCCGGAGTGACGTTGCCGGGCTTGGCCCGGTCCTGTGCGGGTGGCGTCCGGGTGCCGCTCCGGTGGTCATGTCCGGGACTGCTTTCCTCACCGCGCTGCGCGCGAGTTGCGACGCTTTACATCCCGGACACGACCCCCTGCGCGTCCCCCTGCCCCGACGCGGCGGTTTCGCCCCCGCCCGTGGACAAGTGCGGGCAGCGAGCAGCCCCCTTCCCGAAACCGGGGCTCCGCTGCCCGGCGCGCCCGCCAGGACCTACCCCCACCGGGCCGGCCTCTCGCCCCCGCCCGTGGACAGGTGCGGATGGGGAGCAGCGCCCGTTCCCGAAACCGGGGCGCGCACGCCGGGGTCGGTCACCCCTCAACCGTGGGCTGTGAACCGGTGTCGGGGTCCTGGCCCGGAAGGA
>NZ_JBEZKP010000043.1:0-66608 GCF_040706335.1 Streptomyces sp. NPDC048389
AGTCAACGTCCTGTGGGCCCTGATCCGTGACGGACGGTGCTACGACCATGGACTCTCCGCTGCTTCTGCGAGTTGACAACGTCATTAGGAGGTGGCCTCCGCGGCGGCGCGCGCGGCCGCGGGCAGCGCGGCGGCGATCCGCTCGATCGCCCGCTCGTCGTGGGCCGTGGAGACGAACCACGACTCGAAGGCGGACGGCGGCAGGTAGACGCCCTGGGACAGCATCGAGTGGAAGAACGCGTTGAAGCGGAACGCCTCCTGCTTCTTCGCGTCCTCGTAGTCCCTGACCTCGGTCGCCGTGAAGAAGACGGAGAACATGTTGCTCGCCGTCTGGAGCCGGTGGGCGACGCCTTCCTTGGTGAGCGCGTCGGTCACCAGGGTCCGGATCTCCTGCGAGACCGCGTCCACCTTCTCGTACGCGGCGTCGTCGAGGAGCCTGAGCTGCGCGAGACCCGCGGCGGTGGCCACCGGGTTACCGGAGAGCGTGCCCGCCTGGTACACCGGGCCAGCCGGGGCGAGGTGCGCCATGACGTCCTCGCGACCGCCGAAGGCCGCGGCGGGGAAGCCGCCGCCCATGACCTTGCCGAAGGTCATCAGGTCGGGTGCGACACCGTCGACGCCGTACCAGCCGGCCTTCGAGGTGCGGAAACCGGTCATCACCTCGTCGGAGATGTACAGCGCGCCGTTCTGCGCACAGGCGGCCCTGAGGCCCTCGTTGAAGCCGGGGCGCGGCGGGACCACGCCCATGTTGCCGGGCGACGCCTCGGTGATCACACAGGCGATCTCGCCGGCGTTGGCGTGGAACGCGGCGTGCACCGCCTCGAGGTCGTTGTACGGCAGCACGATCGTGTCGCCGGCCTGCGCGCCCGTCACCCCGGGCGTGTCGGGCAGGCCGAACGTCGCCACACCGGACCCGGCCGCGGCCAGCAGGGCGTCCACGTGTCCGTGGTAGCAGCCGGCGAACTTGATGACCTTGGACCGCCCGGTGAAGCCGCGGGCCAGACGGATGGCGGACATCGTCGCTTCCGTACCGCTCGAAACCAGCCGAACCTGCTCGACCGGCGCGACACGCGCCACGATCTCCTCGGCGAGGGCGACCTCGCCCTCGCCGGGCGTACCGAACGAGGTGCCGCGCGCCACCGCGGCCTGCACCGCCTCGATGACGGCCGGATGGGAATGGCCGAGGATCATCGGTCCCCACGAGCACACGAGGTCGACGTACTCTCGCCCGTCGGCATCGGTGAGGTACGGACCGGTACCGGACACCATGAACCGGGGCGTACCGCCCACAGCACGGAAAGCACGGACAGGAGAGTTCACGCCGCCGGGCGTCACGAGGGACGCGCGGTCGAAAAGCGTCTGCGAAACTGGGGCGTCATAGGGAAAGCTCACGGAATCCATGGTCTCAGAGGCTCGGACGGATCTGGTGGACAGGTGTTTCACCGCACGTTCGTGGGGGAGGTCACTGTCACGATGATCGGGTTGCGCGGCGGGGGCTGCGAGTGGTCGGGTGGAGATATGCATCGCGGTGGCGGACTGGGCGAGGGGACCGACGACCTGGGTCCTGAGCCTGCCCGGCGCGGAAAGCACCGGCGAGGCGAAGGGGATGAGCCCGCGGGAGGCAGGAGCGGCCGAGTGGGGGTGACCTACAAGTATTTCGGCGCGCCCGACGGGGCCACTGCCGCGCGGGTGCCGATCTCGATGCGCCCCGAGGAACTCGGCGGTGACGAGCTCGGCATGGGCGGGATGTTCACCAAGATCAAGCCGGAGACCATAGCGGCAATGGTGCTGACCGGTATCCAGGGCATGCCGCTGAACAAGGTGCCCCCGCTGGAGCTGGTGGTGCTGCACCCCGACTACGCGGTGGTGAAGCTGCCGATGACCGTGGTCGACCCGCTGCGCGGCATCGGCGAGGAGTCGGTGGGCGCGGCGGCGTTCATATGGTCGACGGTCCCGGACCGCGGGGGCCCGCGGGACGCGTTCAACGTCTATCAACTGCTGCACGAATGGCAGGACTTCAGCCATCGGTTGCATGAGGCGGGGCATCAGCCGTACTGCCTGGTCTGGCCCTGAGCCCGCCGCGACTCCCACGTCCTCGGCGCTCCCAGCGCCACCGCGCCGTACGTCCCCGCCGGCGTTCGGGTATGCCACCGGCGCCGGTGGCATGCGTGGCCTGAGTGAGCTTGCCCCGGCCGCACGTTCATGTGCTCGCCCATCCCTCACTCTGCGTGTCCGCGCCGCCCGTCAGACGCTTCCAGCGGCCCGGGGGCGTCCACGCCGCGTCAGGCGCGCCTGACGCGGCGCGCCCCGCCCGGGGGCGGTTCGCGTCGCGGACCGGGGGTATACGCCGCCGCTCAGGTGCGGGTGAGTTCCGCCGCGCCGAAGGACACGTTGAACCGGTCGCACCAGATGCTGACGCTGGTGAAGTCGGCGGGGTCGACATCGGCGGGCAGGACGTAGTTCTGGTCGCCCTTGTTCCCCTTGAGCTTGCCGAGACTGACGTACGCCCCGTCGTCGAAGACGTGCCAGCCGGCCCGGCCCTCCTTGACGGGAGCGTCGGTCAACCAGACGCGCAGGTCGGGGCCGTTGCTCGTGTCCAGGTTCTCCAGCCGCAGCGTGTGCGAGCCGTCGGGCAGGCGCAGCAGCCGCACGGAACCGGTCGTCGTGTGCTCGTGACTGATCAGCTCGCCGTCCGCGAGCGTCTTTGGACCCGTCGGCGGCGCGGACGGCGCGGTGGACGGCGGCGTTGACGGCGGCGGGCTCTCGGCGGACCCGGTCGTGGGCGACGCTGCAGGAGCCTCGACGATCCCCGGCAGCGCCTCCTCCACGGTCTCGTCCTGCCAGATCTTCCACGGCTGGAACCAGTACAGCCCCGCGGCCGCCACCACAACCATCAGCACCAGCGCCACCACACCCACCGGTCTGCTCAGAGCCCTGCGTACGCGCCCCATCCCCGCCTCCTCGAACGAATCCGAAAGTATCTCTGCCGGATCTCCATTCAAGGCCCTGGCGAGCGCCCGCGGGCGCCGTAGGACATGACGGTTCCCTTACGGCGCCGCTCCCCAGCCGGTCTGGTCACCTTCGGTAGCCGGTCGGATCACTTGCGGCCGGATCATCGCCGTCCGGTTTGCCGCCGTTCGGTTTTGCCGCCGTTCGGTTTGCCGCCGTTCGGTTTGCCGCTGGCCGGTGCGCCACCGGTCAGGTCACCGCTGTTCGATGCGCCACCGGTCAGGTCACCGCCGGTCCGTACACCGCCGGCCAGGTCACCCCCCGTCGGGTTCACCACCCGTCGGTTCGCCGACGGTCAGATCACCGGAGGGCGGCCCAGCCGGGCCATCAGCCAGACCGTGCTCCAGCGCATCGGCCGACGCGCCCCGCAGGGCTTGCGAACCCCTTCCGCGAACCCCCCGAACCACGCCCGCAGCCCCGGTGCCGACCGAGTGCGGGCCAAGGTGAGGGCCGTCCAGGCGCCCAGATAGAGCGGCACCAGGACCGCCGGAAGGTTCCGCTTCGCCAGCCAGACACGATTGCGGGCGGTCATCCGGTAGTAGACGCCGTGCCGGGTGGGCGCGGTCCGGGGATGCTGGAGCACCAGCTCGGGGGCGTAGAGGATCTTCCAGCCGTCGTCGAGGGCACGCCAGGCGAGGTCGGTCTCCTCGTGGGTGAAGAAGAAGTCCTCCGGCCAGCCGCCGACCCGCTCCAGCATCCGCATCGACAGGGCATGCCCGCCGCCGAGGAAGGTGGTCACCTGCCCGCCGCGCAACGGATCGGTCCTGCCGATGCGGGGGACGTGCCGCTGCTGAGTGAACCCGGTCTCGTCGGCGATACGGAAACTGACGACGCCCAGCGCGTCGTCCGCGTCGTACATGGCCGCGATCCGGCTGAACACGTCCCGCTCGATGAGCAGTCCGTCGTCGTCCAGGTCGACGAGGACGTCGACGTCCCCGAAGTCCCGCAGCCGTTCCATGGCGACGTTGCGGCCGCCGGACACGCCCAGGTTCTCGGGAAGTTCGACACCGGTGACGCCGGACGGGAGTTCCGGCAGGGGCGCGCCGTTGGAGACGACGACCACGCGAGTCGCCGGCAGGTCCTGCGCGGCCACCGAGTCGAGCAGCGCCCGCAGTTCCGCGGGGCGCGTGCCCATGGTCAGTACGGCCACACCCACACGCGCTCGTGCCACGTCCACGTCTCCGTCCGTCGTCCGCCCACCGGTGGTGAGCCGTGAGCTCAACGGGACGCGTCGGGAGGGTGTACGGAGACGGGCTCGGGCGGCCGTGTGCGACGCCGATGCCGGTGGTCCGGCCATGGTCCGGCCGCAGTCCACGGTGAACGCGACCACCCACAGGTGGCCGTCCACGTCCCCGCGGGACCGGCCCCGGCGCGCCGCTGAGGAAGGCGGCCGTCCGGATCCCACGGACCATTCGGAGCGAACAGCGGCCGTCGACCGTGCCGTGACCGCCGCCCGGCAGCGGCATGGACTACGGCCGCCGCCATCCCGGGTCGCGGCCGGTCAGAGCCAGCAGACGATCGAACTCGGACGCCCCCGCGCCGCCGTCCGGCAGCGGGAACTCCGCACCGAAAACGCCCATCTGCCGCCCCGTGGGAGCGAGCTTCCCGAAGGCACCGAGCACGTCGCCGACCACGACCGGGTCGGGCGTGTACGACTGACAGTGAGGATGTGACGTGGTGACGTTGCTGGTGGGTCTGACCCTCCGACTGACTGACGTCTCGACTGTCCTGTTTGGGATTTGTCGGCTCGCCGGGCGTCACCACGCACGCGGCCGGACGGGCGTTTGTGACTTTATAGGAGCTTGGTCCAGAAGCCCCGTCACTGTCTTGTCCACCCGCCCGACCGGCGCGTGCCGCCCTCGGAACGGACACGCCACAAGGACGGACATGACCAGCATGACGCACGACGGCCCGCAGATCACCGGCGGAGTCGACACCCACGGCCTGACCCACCACGCGGCCGTGATCGATCAGATCAGCCGGCACCTGGCCGACCGGGAGTTCCCCGCCACCATCCGCGGCTATCGGGACCTGCTGGACTGGATGCGCACGCACGGCACGCCGGTCGCGGTCGGGGTGGAGGGCACCGGCGCCTACGGCGCCGAACTCGCGCGGGTGCTGACCGCCGCCGGGGTCACGGTTATCGACGTCGACCGGCCGGACCGCAAGACACGGCGGATGAAGGGCAAGTCCGACCCGATCGATGCCTACGCTGCCGCGACGGCCGTGCTGTCCGGTCGGGCCACCGGGATCCCCAAGAGCCGGGACGGCGTCGTCGAGGCGGTCCGCGTCCTAAGGGTCGCGCGCCGCAGCGCGGTCAAGGCCCGCACCCAGGCCGCTCCGTGCGGCGCGTCACCGAACTCGCCGCCGCGGAGGGCCTGTCGGTCCGCTCCCTGCAACGCCTGTTCGCGTCGTACGTCGGCGTGGGACCCAAGTGGGTCGTCCTGCGCTACCGCATCCATGAGGCGCTGGAGCGCGCGGAGAAGTCCGGTGGACCGGCCGGCGGCCCCGACTGGGCAGCGCTCGCCGACGAGCTGGGCTACAGCGACCAGGCGCATCTCGTAAGGGACTTCACCGCCATGGTGGGAGTCCCCCCGTCGGCGTACACCAGGGCCGAACGGTAGGCGGCGGCCGGGCCCGCTGTCGGACCCTCGCCCTACAGTGCGGACATGGACGGCAAGACGACACCGGTACGGATCGTGCCCTGGTCGGAGGAGGACCTGGGACTGCTCCGCGCGGCGAACGCGCCGGCGCTGATGAACCACCTCGGCGGCCCGGAGACGGAGGATCAGCTCTTCACCCGCCATCGCCGGTACGTCGAGATGAGCGCCGACCGCACAGGACGCGGCCGGATGTTCCGCATCGTCGTGGACACCGGGGACGGGGAGGGCGGCGAGCCCGCCGGGACCGTCGGCTTCTGGGAGCAGACCTGGGAGGACGAGCAGGTCTACGAGACGGGCTGGAGCGTTCTGCCGGGCTTCCAGGGCCGGGGGATCGCGACAGCCGGGACGCGGGCGGTGGTCGAGGCGGCAAAGGCCGAGCGCAAGCACCGCTTTCTGCACGCCTTCCCCTCCGTGGCCAACGGGCCCTCGAACGCGGTGTGCAGGAAGGTGGGGTTCGTCCTCGTCGGCGAATGCGACTTCGAGTACCCGCCGGGCAACCTCCTGCGCTCCAACGACTGGTGCCTCGACCTGGTACCCCTGGGGCCGGCGCCGGCCTGAACGCAGCCCGCGCAACGGGGCGGCGGGGCGGCGCAGACGTTCCCGGCGGTGCCGGACTGCGGGTGCGGACGGGCGCTGCGATGGCTGCGGCACAGGACGGCGGGGCGGCGGAGACCTCCCCGACGGCGCCGGGCGGCGGGGCGGCGCAGACCTCCCCGACGGCGCCGGACTGCGGGTGCGGACGGGCGCTGCGATGGCTGCGGCACGGGACGAGCGGGAGCCGCTGCGGTTGCAGCGGCACGGGACGAGCGGCCGCTGGCGGGGCCGTTCCGACCCCGCCCCCTTCCCGTTGTACCGATGTGCGGCTCCGCCGCGTGGCGGGCGGCGCCAGGTGCCGGCACCCGGTCCTCTGAAGCCTCGTCGGCGTTTGAGGCGCGGGGGGTCCGGGGCGGAGGCCCGGTTCCGGGAAGGGGCGAGTGGGGCGAGTGGGGCGGGGTGGGGGAAGCCCGCGCAGGCGTCGGCCGGGGAACGGCGGCAAGGAGGGGCGGGCGGGGCGTGCACGCCGTGGCCGACAGGATCACACCGTGCCGACGGCGCCAACGGGCCCAGACCACAGCGCCGAAAGCGTTGGCCGGTCCCGCACGCCCGATGACATGCTGGGCGATGTGAACAGACCGGAGATCACCATTGAGGTCGCCCCCGAGCTGCGGCTTTTCATCCCGTCGGACTACCGCCCGGGGCCCCGGGCCCTGGCCACCGACGGCTCCTCGACCCTCGGCCACGTCGTGGAATCGCTGGGCGTGCCGCTGACCGAGGCGGGCCGGCTGCTGGTCGACGGCCGCCAGGTCCCGGTCTCGCACATTCCGGCCCACGGGGAGCATGTCGAGGTCTGCGGCGTGGACCGCCCTCAGCAGGTCCCCGGCGCTCCGCTCCGCTTCCTCCTCGACGTCCACCTCGGCACGCTCGCCCGGCGGCTCCGCCTGCTCGGCGTCGACGCGGCGTACGAGAACGAGGACATCGGTGATCCCGCGCTCGCCACGCTCTCCGCGAAGGAGCGTCGGGTGCTGCTGTCCCGTGACCGCGGGCTGCTGCGGCGCCGTGAGATCTGGGCGGGCGCGTACGTCTACAGCGACCGGCCGGACGACCAACTGCAGGACGTGCTCGAGCGGTTCGCACCGGCGCTCGCCCCGTGGACCCGCTGCACCGCCTGCAACGGGCCACTGAAGGACGCGGACAAGGACACCGTCCAGGAGCAGCTGCACCAGGGCACGCAGCGGACCTATGACGTCTTCGCGCAGTGCACGGCGTGCGGCCGCGTCTACTGGCGCGGTGCGCACCACTCCCGTCTGGAGGCCATCGTCGCCGACGCCCTCCGCACCGGCGGAGCGTGACGCCGCGGCGCGGCCGGCGACACCGCGTCAGCACCGCTCCCCGGCCGGTTCCGCGACCCGCCCCCGACAACCTGAGCCTCGCGACAGGCGACAGCAGCGCCTCGCCCACCGCGGCGATACGACCGCGGGGACGGGCACAGGCGCCCGCCTCCCGCCGCCCGCCTACACCATCGGCCGCCGCAGGAGCGCGATCCGTAGACCGCCGGACATGAGACCGCCCGACATGGCTGAGCCGTGCCTCGGACATATCTGACGGCAGAGCCGGCTCGGACTTGCCCGAGGGCTACTCCCCCACCGGGCTTCTGGGCGATTCCTCCGTCAGATAGCGCTGCACCGTCGGAGCGAGCCAGCCGACGACCTCCTCACGGGTCATCTCGACGGCCGGCGGAAGGCGCAGCACATATCGCGCCAGCGCCATGCCGAGTATCTGTGAGGCGATGAGCGCGGCCCGCCGCGGTGCCTCCGCCGGATCGGGGCACAGGGCCATGGCTATGGGCCCCAGCTGGTCGCGGAAGATCGTGCGAGCGCGCTCCGCGGCCGCGTTGTGGGTGACGGCCGCGCGCAGCAGCGCCATCAGCACATCGTCCTGCTCCCAGCGGTCGAGGAAATGGGAGACGAGGACGGCACCGGCGTGCCGGGCGGGGAGGGCGCCGAACTCCGGAAGCCTCAGGTCGAACTCGGAAGCGGCGGCGAAGAGACCCTCCTTGTTCCCGTAGTAGCGCATGACCATCGAGGGATCGATCCCCGCGTCCCGCGCGATGGCGCGGATCGTGGCGCGCTCGTACCCGTCGGCCGCGAAGCGCTCGCGGGCGGCTTCGAGGATCGCGGCCCGCGTGGCATCGGAGCGACGTGGTCCCATCGGTGCTTCCGTCGTCATGCCAACAACTGTATGCCAACAACCGTTGACACGCCAGAGTCACCGGGTCTACATTTGCCAACAAGCGTTGACCAACAAGCGTTGACCAAAGCCATCGACCAGCGGCGTGGCTTTCGAGCGCCCGGATCAAGGAGGCAGTCATGATCGGCACGCCCCGCACCGGAAGCACGGCCCCCGGCCTCCCCCGCCCGGCGCCGGAACCGGCCTTCGACACCGACGTGATCGTCGTCGGCGCGGGCCCCACCGGCATGCTGCTCGCGGGCGATCTCGCTTCCGCGGGCATCGCCGTCACGGTCCTGGAGCGCCGACCGCACGAGACGAGCAACATCACCCGCGCCTTCGGCGTGCACGCCCGCACCCTGGAGCTCCTGGACGCCCGCGATCTGGCCGACGAACTGGTGGCGACCGGTACCGCGATCACCGGCCTGAGACTGTTCCGGCGCCTGTCCCTCGACCTGTCGAGGCTGCCCTCCCGCTTCCCGTTCCTTCTCATCACCCCTCAGTACGAGGTGGAGAAGCTTCTGGAGCGCCGCGCCCTGGCCGCCGGCGTCACCTTTCGCTACGGGACGGAGCTCACGGGCCTGGACCAGTCGGGCGCCTCCGTCACCGCCCGGGTCCAGGACGCGACCGGCGCGCACACCACCCTCCGCGCGCGATACGCGGTCGGCACCGACGGCGTACACAGCACCGTGCGCAAGGCGATCGGACTGCCCTTCCCCGGCGTGTCCGTGATCAAGTCCATCGTGCTCGCGGATGTGAAGCTCGCCGAAGAGCCCGCAGACCTCCTCACGGTCAACGGCGCGGGTGACACCTTCGCCTTCATCGCCCCCTTCGGCGACGGCTGGTACCGGGTCATGGGCTGGAACCGCCGCCGCCAGGCGTCCGACAGCGAGCCCGTCGACCTCGACGAAGTACGCGAGATCGCCCGCCGCGCCCTCGGCACCGACTTCGGCATGCACGACGCCCGCTGGATCTCCCGCTTCCACAGCGATGAGCGCCAGGCTCCCGCCTACCGCAAGGGCCGCGTCTTCCTCGCCGGTGACGCCGCGCATGCGCACTCACCCGCGGGCGGCCAGGGCATGAACACCGGCCTGCAGGACGCGGCGAACCTCTCCTGGAAGCTCGCCTCCGTGATCCGTGGCCACACACCTGACCCCGAAACCCTGCTCGACACCTACGAGTCGGAGCGCCATCCGGTCGGCGCGGCGGTCCTGCGCAGCAGCGGCGCCCTGGTGCGCCTGGCCATGGCACACAATCCGCTCCAGCGCGCGGTCCGCTCACTCGCCGCCCTCTTCCTGAACTCGGTCCGGCCCGCCGCCACCAAGGCGATGGGCATGATCTCGGGTATCGGCATCTCGTACGGCGGGCCGCGCGGCTCCCACCGCCTCACCGGCCGGCGCGCTCCCGACCTGCGACTCGCGGAGGGTCGGCTCTACGAACTCCTCCGCGAGGGCACCTTCGTGCTCGTGGGCCCCTCCGGTCCGGCGCCCGACACCCCGGCCGCCCCCGGGCCCGTCGTCCGGGCCCACTGGACGACGGACCGGCGCACCGCACTCCTCGTCCGCCCCGACGGCTACATCGCCTGGGCCGCCGGCCACCGGACGGCGTGGTGACCGGCACAGCCCGCAGCGAGGCGGGGCCGGGCGACACGGGGCAGGGCCGGGGCGAGACGAGACGAGACAGGGCGAACGGGCGTCAGAACACGTACTGGTCGCCGGTGGCCGGCGCCAGGACCCGGTGCTCGTTGTTCTCAGAGTTCCGGTCGCTCGCACCGCCGTTCCACACCGTGCCGACCCGTACGACGACTTCGTGCGGAAGACCGGCCACCCGCAGGTCCAGGCGGACTCTGCTGCCGAGGCCGTCCGCCCGCAGCGGCCCCATGGCACAGAGCACGTCCCGCTCGCCGACGCGCAGACATTCGCGCGGCAGTCGGGGAGCACCGGCCGGGTTCGCCGACAGCGAGAGCCGTACGGTCACGTCCTGGAGGTCGTCCGGCCCGTGGTTCCGGGTGGTCAGCGAGATCCTGAGCCGCCCGTCGCTCAGCGTGACATGGCCGTGGTGCGCCACGTCCGACTCCGGCGGGACAGCCCCGCCACCACCAGCGCTCGCGGCGCCCGATCCGGTCAACAACAACACCGCTGCGGCTCCGGCCGACAACGCCCTACGCATCACAGACATAGGCAGAAGATATCCATACGCCCGGAATTAAGTGCGATTGTCGGCCAGTTCCGGCGCGTCCCCTCGATCTATTCTGGCGTCACGTCGATCACCATCGATCACACGTGCAAGGAGCTGAGGCATGAGCACCGCTGGGCCCCCCGCCACCCCCGTCACCCCCGTCGCCGTCGTCACCGGAGCAAGCAGCGGCATCGGCGCGGCCACCGGGCGTCAGCTGGCCGCCGCCGGTCATCACGTCGTCCTCACCGCCCGCCGCAAGGACCGCATCGAAGCCCTGGCCGCGGAACTCACCGCCGCCGGCCACCGGGCCACGGCGTACGCGCTCGACGTGACCGACCGCCCGGCCGTCGACTCCTTCGCCGCATCCCTCGACCGCTGCGACGTCCTCGTGAACAACGCGGGCGGCGCCCTCGGCGCCGATCCGGTCGCCAGCGGCGACCCCGCCGACTGGCGCCGCATGTACGAGGTCAACGTCATCGGCACGCTCAACATCACCCAGGCGCTGCTCCCCGCCCTCACCGCGAGCGGGGACGGCACCGTCGTGATTCTCTCCTCCACCGCCGGTCTCAGCACCTACGAAGGCGGCGGCGGTTACGTCGCCGCCAAGCACGGCGAGCACGTCCTCGCGGAGACCCTTCGCCTGGAGATCGTGGGCACTCCGGTCCGCGTGATCGAGGTCGCCCCCGGCATGGTCAAGACGGACGAATTCGCCACCACCCGCTTCCGGGGCGACACCGACAAGGCCACCAAGGTCTACGCCGGCGTGACCGATCCCCTCACCGCCGACGACGTGGCCGACACCATCACCTGGGCCGTCACCCGCCCGCCCCACGTCAACATCGACCTCCTCGTCGTCCGCCCCCGGGCTCAGGCGTCCAACTCGAAGGTGCACAGGGAGCTGTGATGACCGACGACCTCACCGTCACCCGCCTCACGCCCGAAGACCTGCCCGCCGCGGCCCCCGGCCTCGCCGCGCTCCTCCTCGACGCCGTGGACGACGGGGCGTCCGTGGGCTTCACCGCGTCCCTCACCTCCGCGCAGGCCGCCGCCTGGTGGACGTCCCTGGCGCCCCACCTCGCCGACGAAGGCGTGATCCTCTGGACCGCCCACGACGGCGACCACCTCATAGGCACCGTCCAGCTCAGATGCGAGACCTCGCCCAACGGCCGCCACCGCGCCGAGATCGCCAAGCTCCTGGTCCATCGCGCCGCCCGGGGCCGCGGCACCGCCCGCCGGCTCCTGACCACGGCCGAGGAGTCCGCCCGCGCCGGCGGCCGCACCCTGCTGATGCTGGACACCCAGACCGGCGGCGCCGCCGAGCACCTCTACCGCACCACGGGCTGGACCCCGCTCGGCACCGTCCCCGACTACGCCGCCGACCCCTCGGGCACCCTCCGTCCGACCACGTTCTTCCACAAGACGCTGAGCACTGCCACCCGGATGAACTGCTGAGAGGGCGGTTCGTGAGCTGTTGACCGTTTCCCGGCGAGGCTGCTGGCCGTGGTGCTGGACGGCTACTGCTTCCTGGTGAAGCTGCCAACGTCTAGCTCGGTGAGGATGCCGACTTTGCCCAGGCGTTTCAGCTTGGCGCGAGTGCTCCCGATGTTCTTCGGCAGCAGTTCGTGGTCGAGGGCTTCGCAGACGTCCCGGGCTCGTAGCGGTCCGGTCGCATCGTTGAAGACACCGAGGATGCGGGGGTAGTCCGGGTGCTCGGGCAGGTCCGGTGGGACGGCCGGGAGCCGGTCGGCGAGGGCTGTGACGGTCTTCCGCGTGATCGCGAGGTGTTCGAGGTGGGTCTCGGCCTCCCGCAGTCGGGGCGCTCGGGTACGGCGTGCGTTCACTCACCCCGTCACACCAGCAGACCATCAGCTGCGGACCGGCAGAATCCGCCCGAACCCACACCATCAGGCGACGTCAAATAGACACCAAGGGAAATGAATCACGGCCTCAGTTGGCGAACTCAGGTGCCTGATAGGGAGCCCACCAGCTCGTCAGACCCCAGATCCCCAGGGCGATCGCGGTGACCGAGACCAGGGCGGCGAGCCACGGGCGATGGAACCGGCGCAAGGCGAGCGACCAGAAGGCGAGCGCCACCAGGGCACCCCCCGCGGCGACGAGCGGCAGGTCCACGTAGAGCACGCTGAGGTCCTGGTGACGCCCGTCGAATCCGCCCTCCACATTGACCCTCGCCAGCGGTGCCCAGGCCAGCAGCGCCACTGAGGCACCCAGACCGGCGACAAGGAAACCAGCAAGACCCTTGATTTCTTCCTTCACGACAGCTCGGACGCCACAGCCCATCTCGCAGTTCCCGAGTCGGCCGACTCCACCGCGCGCAGAGAAATCGCCCGCCACCGACCCCTGATGGACTAGCCGCCAGAAACGGACGTCAACTGACGAACCGACGTCTGAGATTGGACTCGTGGTGTCGTAGGGGCTGACCGTTCGTCGCCCGTGCGGCATCACCGATGCATGCGGAATCCACAAGGGGGCGGATTGGCTGTCGAACGGCAGCAGTTCCGCGAGGAGTTGCGGCTCCAGGCTGCCGAGCGGTTCGCCCGGGGCGAGACGAGCTCGGTGACCGCCGAGGATCTGCGGGTCAGCGTCCGCCCGCTGCGGCGGTGGCGGCAGATGTGGGACGCGGGCGGTCCGCGTGCTCTGCGGTCCGGGACGGTCAAGCGATCGGCTCGCTGCCACGGGCCGGGTGGTGCCGATGCGGACCGGTTCGGCCGGCGTCACCGCGGTGGGTGACCAGCAGAGGTGGAAGGCGGCTTCGCCGGTGGTGCGGTTGCGGCGGATCAGCAGGTGGCGGTGGTCGTCGGTGCCGAGGTGGCCCCGGGCCCTGTCGTAGTGGCGCGGGCATGCGCGCTGTCGCCGGCGCTGCGCCGCTGCCAGGCCGTGGCAGACGGCCGACGACGGTGTCCGCGCGGACAAGGGTGCGGCCGCGGTCGATCAGCGAACGGGCGGAACAGGCGACGGCCGGCACATAGCCGATGCCGCGCGCCTTCAGGGCATGCCGCAGCCTGACCCGGCCTCCCTGCGCGCCGAAAGGGCCCCCGGCGACGACCGGGGGCGGGGCGGAATGTACCGTACGGCGACCCGAGCAGGTGTGCGTGTACGTCCCGAGAGGAATCAGATCGTGAAGCCAGCCGTGGCCTTGTCGGCCGGCCAAGTGGGCCCGCCGTCCAGAGCGATGGTTCCCCGCGTGCTGCTGGCCCTCGTGCCGGTCGCCACTCTCGGGCTGCTGAGCCCCGTGCCCGCCCTGGTCATCGCGGTGCGGCGGCGTACGGCGAGCGCCTGGCTGGTGTTCGCGGGGTTCACGGCCCTCGCCGCCGCCTGGTTGGTGCAGGTCGAGCGGACGCCGGACGAGACCCACGGGGTGCAGTTCGCGGCGGACCTCGTGCTGCTGCTGGCCTGCACGGTCGGTGCGGCGGTCCACTGCCTGCTCGCCCGGTCCGCCCCCGACAGGGAGCCCGGGTCGCGGCCCGTGGACCTGACGAAGGCCGGTGAGGTGACGTGAAGACCCGGCGTACCTGGCGAAAAGCCCCGAACTCCGCCAAGTCCACCGGGTCTCGGGGCCCGATCGTGGCCGGCGCGGCCCGACTGCTGACCGATGGCGGGGCGTTTCGCGGGCGGTGGGCCTGGGTGGCCGGGAGCGTCGCCGTGCTCGTGCTCGGGCTGGTCGGGGTCTGGCTGTTCGTCGGCGACCAGAAGCCGACGCCGCCGGACCCGAGGGCGCGGCAGTACAAGAACTTCAACGCCTGCCTGCTGACCGACGACAAGGGCGTCATGGCGGGCACGACCGCCGCGACCGTGTGGCAGGGCATGCAGGAGGCGTCCGGCGACACCCGGGTGCGGGTGAACTACGTGCCGGTGACGGGCGAGCAGACGGCGGCGAACGCACTGCCGTTCCTCAACAGCCTGCTCCAGCGGCAGTGCTCCGTCGTCCTGGCGGTCGGCGCGCCGCAGGTGGAGGTCGCCGAGGCGCAGGCGGCCAAGCACCAGAAGATCTCGTTCGTGGTCGTCGACGGCGCGAAGAATGCTGGGAACGTCACGCTCGCGAAGTCCGGCGACGGGCTCAAGGGCACGGTGGCCGACGCCATCCGGAACGTCGTCGAGGCGTCCGGCGTGTGACGCCGAGGTAGGTGGTTCCTCTCCACAGGTAAAGATCCGATAAAGTGATCAACCTGAAGTGGAACTGATGTGCCCTCATCGGGCAGGCTCGCGAAGCTCTTGTAAGCATCGCATAAGTTAAGGGCCTACCCATGCGCAGACATTGGGCGCGCGCCCCTCGCTTGTTCCCGCCAGGCAAATCTGGCCGGCGCAGAGCGAGGGCGACCGCCGTCGCCACACTCGCTTCCTTCTCCCTCATGCTCAGCACCGAGACGGCGGTGGCCCAAGGGGTCACGCTTCCGGCGCTGAGCATGCCTCAGATGTCCCTGTCCGGCCTGTGGACGTGGATGAACAAGTCCCCTGGACTGGACACCCCCGACCAGCAGGGCGGCACGGCTCGCGGTAAGAGCCACACCGCGTCCGCCTCCGCCACCAGCGCCGACGGAGGCGTGGGCCGCAAGCCCGGCAAGGGCAAGGGTGAACTGGACGCCTTCCAGCGTCCCGTGGACCGGCCCAAGGCCACCACCACCGGCAAGGCGCCCGGCGACGCCGACAGCTTCGACCCGAAGACCAGCAAGCGCGACGCCAAGAAGTCCACGGCCACATCGGACTTCTACGTCAACACCGACGGATCCACCACGATCCGTCACTTCTCGGGTGTCTCCAACTTCAAGGCGGACGACGGCACCTGGAAGCCGATCGACACCACGCTCGTCAAGGACACCGACGGCAGGCTCCAGCAGCGCGCCAACACGCTCGACATCGAGTTCGCCGCGGACGCCGCCGACCGGCAGCTCGCCTCCGTCGACTTCGGCGAAGGACGCACCCTCGCCTACGCGCTGCGCGGCACCGCGAAGGCCACGCCCAGCGTGGACGACCAGGGCACCGTCACCTACGCGGGCGTCCTGCCCGAGACGGACCTGCAGCTGGTGCCGCTCGCGGAGGGCTTCAAGGAGAACATCGTCCTGCGCTCGCCGGACGCCGCGCACTCCTGGGTCTTCCCGCTGGAGCTGAAGGGACTCACCCCGCGTCTCACCGACGACGGCTCCGTCGAGTTCACCGACGCGTCCGGCAAGGTCACGGCGACGATCCCGCATGCCTTCATGGAGGACGCGAAGATCCACCCGCGGTCGGGTGAGCCCACCCGTTCGTACGCCGTCGACTACGAGCTGACGGAGGTCGGCGGCAAGCCGGCGCTCCGCATGACCGCCGACTCGTCGTGGCTGAACGACCCCGAGCGGGTCTACCCGGTCACCGTCGACCCGACGATCACCGCCAGCAACACGACGTACGTCCAGAGCAACTACAGCGCCGACCGCTCGACCGAGAGCCAGATCAAGGTCGGCTCGTACGACTCGGGCACCAACAAGGCGAACTCGTTCCTCCAGTTCTCCTCGCTGGGCACCACGCTCAAGGGCCAGCGCGTCACCTCCGCCAAGCTGAACGTGTACGCGATCTGGTCCTCGACCTGCACCGCGACGCCGTTCTACGTCCACCCGGTGACCCAGTCCTGGTCCCCGACGACGACCACCACCTACCCGGGCCCGTCGTACGGTTCCTCCATCGGTTCCGCCAAGCTGGACCCCGGCGCCTCCTGCACCAACACCACCGGCAGCACCAGCGTCGGCGTGAAGATGCCGGTCACGTTGTCGACCTCGTGGTTCGACCAGGTGGCCACCGGCGGCGCCAACTACGGCCTCGCGATGACCGCGCCGGTCAACGACAACCTGCACTGGAAGAGGTTCCACTCCGACAACTCGGCGACCTCCTCCTGGCGCCCGGCGCTGGAGCTGACCTACACGGCCAACACCAAGCCGCAGGTCAACGCCCAGTACCCGCCGGAGAACTTCCAGGCCAACACCCTCCAGCCGGAGCTGCTCGTCTACGCGAGCGACGCCGACAAGTGGCCCCAGGCGCTGTCGTACACCTTCGAGGTGTACGACGCGGACAGCACCAGCACCACGCCGGTCGCCTACTCCACCGCCCTCAGCCGAGGGAGCTGGAAGATACCCGCCGGCAAGCTGAAGTGGAGCAAGAACTACGTCTGGTACGTCGGGGTCTCCGACGGCTATACGGAGATCACCCACTCCAGCCGCTTCACCACCGCCGTCCCGCAGCCGCCGGTCACCTCGGGGCTGGCCCAGAACACAGCGGGCCACGAGTTCGACCCGTCCGACGGCAACTACACCACCGAGGCCACCGACGCCCAGGTCTCGGTCGTCGGCCCCTCGCTGGAGATCGACCGCTCGTACAACAGCCTCGACCCGCGTCTCGACAACGCGTTCGGCGCGGGCTGGTCGACGGTCGCCGACATGAAGGCCGCCGAGCACAAGGACCCGGCCGGCACGGTCACCAGCGTGGAGATCACCTACCCCGGCGGTGAGCAGGTCGCCTTCGGCCGCAACCCCGACGGCACGTTCGTGCCCCCGCTCGGCCGGTACGCCCGGCTCCAGACCGTCACCGGCGGCTACGCGCTGACGGACAAGGACTTCACGGAGTACGCCTTCACCACGGCGACCGCGAAGGCCGGAACGTACGCGATCACCAAGATCAAGGACTACGCGGGCCGCACCGAGACGTTCACCTACACGTCCGGCAAGCTGACGAAGATCACCAATGTGACGTCCGAGCGGTCCCTGACGCTCACCTGGTCGACCCCGGCCGGTGCCACCGCCGCGCACGTCGCGACGGTCACCACCGACCCGTCCACCGCGGGCGACGCGACGACCGCGCAGAAGTGGACGTACGGCTACGCCGCCGACCAGCTCACTACGGTCTGCCCGCCGGCCGGCACGGTCAAGTGCACGACGTACGGCTACGCCACCGGCAACCACTACCGCACGACCGTCCTCGACGCCGACCCGTTCGCCTACTGGCGGCTCGGCGAGGCGCCCGGCGAGACGGTCGCCAAGGACACCGTCGCCCTCAACCAGGGCAAGTACAACGGTCTGTTCCACAACGTGACCCTGGGCGGCGCCGGTCCGCTGGCCGGTTCCACCCAGAAGTCCGCCGGCTTCAACGGCACCTCCTCGTACGTCGAGATGCCGAGCGCCCCGGGCGCCACGCCGTCGTACATGACGGTGTCGCTGTGGTTCAAGACGACCACGGCCGGCGGTGTGCTCTTCTACTACGGTGACAAGCCGCTGAGCGACCCGGACCCGGTCGCCAACACCACCAAGAACACCCCGGCGGTGTACGTCGGCACCGACGGCAAGCTGCGCGGCTGCCTGGCGATGTCCCCGGGCTGCATGACCACCATCACCTCGGCCGCCACGGTCACCGACGGGCAGTGGCACCAGGCCGTGCTCACCGGTGTGGCCAACAGCCAGACGCTGTACCTCGACGGTGTGTCCCAGGGCTCCCTCTCCGGCACCATCAACGACTGGGACCAGCCCTACATCTCCCTCGGCGCCGGCGTGAACCACGACGGCTGGCCCGCCATGAACCCGAACGACAAGCTCGGGCACTACACCGGCTCCATGGCCGAGGTGTCGATCTACTCCGAGCCCCTCACCCCCGCGGTGATCACGGCCCAGTACCAGGCGGCGAAGAAGTCCGCCGGGTTGCTCAACAAGATCACCACGCCGGAGGGCAAGGTCCAGGCGGACGTCGTCTACGGCACGACCGACGACCAGGTCCTCCAGGCCACCGACGGCGAAGGCGGCACCTGGAAGCTCAACCCGCCCACCATCACCGGCTCCTCGCAGGTCTACCGGTCCTCGGTCATGGGCTCCGCCCCGGCCGGCTACTGGCGCCTCGACGACACGCTCGGCGCGCCGCAGGCCGCGAACGAGGTCAACACCGGCTTCGGCACGTACAACACCGTCACGCAGGGCGTGGCGGGACCGTTCGGCACGGGCGACGCGACCGCGGCGAGCTTCAACGGCACGTCGTCGTACGCGGAGATCCCCTTCAACCCGTGGCACGGATCGGGCGAGCGCGCCGTCGAGCTCTGGTTCAAGACCAGCACGCCGGGTGTGATCCTGTCCGACCAGTCGAAGCCGCCGACCGAGGCGACCCCGTCCGGCACCTGGAACCCGTTGCTGTACGTGGGCGCCGACGGCAAGCTGCACGGCCACTGGTGGAGCGTCTCCGGATCCGGAAGCACCGCCTTCGGGTCGACGGGCGCCGTCAATGACAACAAGTGGCACCACGCGGTCCTCTCGGCGTCCGGCGACACGCAGACCCTGTACGTCGACGGCGTCAAGCAGGCCGACTACAGCGGCGCGGCGAAGGACCAGTCCAACACCCGCACCTTCATCGGCGCGGGCTTCGGCAAGTACTGGTACAGCTCCCCCGGTGACGTGAGCTTCTTCAAGGGCTCCATCGCCGAGGTCGCCACCTACGCCCACCCGCTGAAGGCGGACGACGTCGAAGCGCACTGGAAGGCCTACAAGGCGTCCTCCGGTGTCGCCCCGGTGCGGACGGTGAAGCTCACCGACCCCACCGACAAGACGCTGACGTACGTGTACGACGCGGAGATGGGCAACCGTCAGCTCGCCGCGATCGACACCAACGGCAAGCGGACGACGTACGGCTACGACACGGGTGGCTTCCTGCACACCGTGACCGACGCCAACGGCAACCGCTCCATCAACGGTCACGACGTGCGCGGCAACACGGTCTCCACGACCACCTGCCAGGACACGGCCGCCAACAAGTGTTCCACCGAGTACTACACGTACTTCCCGGACGCGACCACGGCCTTCCCGCCGTTGGACCTGCGCAACGACCTGCTGCTCACCGAGCGGGACGGCCGTTCCTCGGGCCCCACGGACAACACGTACCTGACCAGCTACACCTACGACACCGGCGGCAACCTCACCTCGGTGACCACCCCGCCCGTCCCGGGCCACCCCAACGGACGCACGGCCACGACGACGTACACCACGTCGACCACGCCGGCGGCCGAGGGCGGCACGGCGGTCGCACCGGCCGGCCTGCTCAACGAGGTCACGACCCCGGGCGGCGGCAAGACGAAGCACGTCTACTACGCCAACGGTGACCTCGCCGAGGTCGTCGACGCCAACGGCGCCAAGGTGAAGTACACGTACGACAACCTGGGCCGGGAGACCGCCAGGACCGAGATATCCGACGCCCACCCCAGTGGGCAGACGACCACCCAGGCGTACGACAAGAACGACCAGGTGGTCAGCGACACCGGCCCGGCGGTCACCAACCGCGTCACGGGCGCGGTGCACCAGGCGAAGTCGACCACGGAGTTCGACGCCGACGGCAACGTCCTGTCGCAGACCGTGTCCGACCTCACCGGCGGCGACGCCCCGCGTACGACGACCATGACGTACGACGCGTACGGCCGCATGGCGACCCGTACCGACCCGGGCGGCGAGACCGTGTCGTTCGAGTACGACGTGTACGGCAACAAGGTCAAGGAGACCGACCCGGACGGAACCGTCAACACGTACACGTTCGACGGCGAGGGCAGACCTCTCACCACCAACCTGCTCAACTACACCGGCGACCCGCACAACCCGTCGGCTCCCACCACCCTGGTGCAGGAGTCCCGGGCGTACGACCCGGCGGGCCGACTGGCGTCGATCACGGACGCCATGGGCTGGGTGATGGCGTACACCTACACCGACGACGGCCTGCTGTCCACGGTCACCCGACAGGACCCGCAGAACGGCAAGTCGTTCACGGAGCAGGTCAACACCTATGACGCCGCCGGGAACCTGATCAAGCAGGTCACCGACGACGGCCGGACCACGAACACCTTCACGGTGGACGCGGCCGACCGCGTGACCACCGCGGTGCTCGACCCGGGCGGTCTCGGCCGCTCGACGAAGGTGTCCTACGACCCGGACGACAACGTCGTGTCGGAGACCGAGAGCGACCCGGTCACCGGTGAGAAGAGCACCGTCGACCGGCTCTACGACCGCCTCGGCAACCTCACCGGCGCCACCGTCCACGACGGCACCACCGCACCGGTGGCCCGCTACAAGCTGGACGAGACCACGGGGTACTCCGTGGGCGACTCCTCGGGCGCCAACCACACCGGTACCCACGGCACCGGAATGCACTGGAACACCGACCGGGGCGGCAGCGCGGTCTTCGACGGCAACGCCGAGTCGTACGCGCAGACGGACGGCCCGGTGGTCAACACCACCGGCAGCTTCTCCGTCTCCACGTGGGCGAAGATCACCGACACGTCGGTGAACCAGTCGATGATCACGCAGGACGGCGAGCAGATCTACGGCTTCGTCCTGTACTACTCCACGGGAATCGGCTGGTCCTTCGGCCGCCGGACCGCGGACAGCACATCGGCCGGCCTGGTGCGTGCCGCTTCCGGCACGGCCGCGGTGACCGCCAACACCTGGACCCATCTCGTCGGTGTCTACGACGCCGAGGCGGCGAAGATCCGCCTGTACGTCGATGGCACCCTGGTCCAGGAGACCCCGTTCGCCAGCCCGTGGGACGCGAACGGTCCGTTGCAGCTGGGCCGCCACAAGTTCGGCCCCTACGGCGGCAACCACAAGGGCGGTCTCGACGACGTCCAGGTCTACAGCGAAGCGCTGACCGCGGCGCAGGTGTCGTCCGTCAAGGGCGGCACGCTGCCGGCAGCGGGCAGTTCCGTCCGCAACACGACCTGGAAGCTGGACCAGCGCGGTCTGCCGCTGTCGATGACCGACCCCAACGGGGTGACGACCGACTACGGCTATGACGAGGCCGGTCAGCAGACCACGGTCACCGAGCCGGCCGTCAACGCGGAGCAGAACGGCGGGACCCCGGTCTCCGTCCGCCCCGTGTCGATGACCGGGTACAACACCTTCGGCGAGCCCACCGAGTCCTCCGACCCGCTCGGCAACGTCGTGGTCACGGCCTACGACGCCGAGGGCCAGGAGTCCTCGACGACGATGCCGAACTACACCCCGCCGGGTTCCACCACTCCGATCACGGCCACGGCCTGGAACGAGTACAACAAGCTCGGCCAGGTGACAGCCGAGGTGGACCCGCTGGGCAACCGCACCACGTACACGTACACGCAGCTGGGTGCCCTGGCCTCGGTCACCGAGCCGGGCGGCGGTACCACTCGGTACACCTACTCGGTCAACGGCGAGCAGCTCTCGGCCACCCGGCCGAACGGCGCCCGCCAGGAGATGACCTGGGACTACCTGGGACGGCCGCTCACCAGCACGGACATCGTGCGGCAGCCGACACAGCGCGCGTACACGGCGATCAACGAGTACGACGCTCCGGGCGGCGAGCTGTCCCGGACGGTGAGCCCGAACGGCGTCGCCGAGTCGTACACGTACAACGGGGTCGGTGAGGTCACCGAGGTGACCGACGCCGCCGGCAGCGTCAGCAAGTACACCTACAACATGGACGGCGAGGTCCTCACCGCGACCGAGCCGGACGGCACGAGCACCAAGAACACCTACAACGGCTTCGGCGAGCTGGTCTCCACCAGCGACCTGGCGGCCGACGGAACGGTGATACGCACCGCCGGCACGAAGTACGACCGCGCGGGCACCCCGGTCTCGGTGACCGACTACCGAGGCAAGACCACCACCCTCACCCTGGACCCGACGGGCCTGGTGACGAAGGCGGTGCAGCCGGTCTCGGCGACCGAGTCGATCACCACGACCTTCGGCTACGACGTGGCGGGCAACCGCACACGCTTCACCGACGGTCGAGGCAACCCGTTCCTGACCACCTACAACAGCTGGGGGATGCCGGAGTCGACCATCGAACCGTCCACCCCGGCCCACCCGGACCTGGCGGACCGCACCTTCACCACGGTGTACGACGCAGGTGGCCGGGTCGCGGAACAGCGTTCCCCGGGCGGCGTGGTCATCGCCAACCACTACGACGCGAAGAGCCGCCTGGTCCGCCAGACGGGAACGGGCGCCGAAGCGGAGACGGTCGACCACACCTACAGCTACGACGCCGACGACCAGCTGGTCTCGGCCGCGGGCATCGGTGAGGACCTCAACACCTTCGCCTACGACGACCGCGGTCTGCTCCTGTCCACGTCGGGCCCGTCGGGTGCCTCGTCCTTCGCCTACAACGGCGACGGCGCGATGACCTCCCGTACGGACGCCTCCGGCACGTCGACCTACGGGTACGACACGGCCGGCCGGCTGAAGACGGTCAACGACAGCGCCACCGGCTCTGCGATGACCTTCGGGTACGACGTCAACAGCAGCGTGACGTCGATCGACTACGGCTCGGGCAAGTCCAAGCGGACGTTCGGATACGACGCTCTCCAGCGTCTGACCAGCGACAAGCTGACCTCGCCGACCGGGAAGGTGCTCTCCCAGATCACCTACGGGTACGACGCGAACGACAACGAGACGTCGAAGACGACGAGCGGTGTCGTGGGTGCGTCCACCAACACGTACACGTACGACTGGGCGAACCGTCTGACCTCCTGGAACAACGGGACCACGACGGAGGTCTACGGCTACGACGCGTCGGGCAACCGGACGCGTGTCGCGGGTGACACCTACACGTACGACGCCCGCAACCGGCTCACGTCGGACGGACACAGCACGTACGGGTACACCGCGCGCGGCACGATGAGTTTCGTCACGGACGAGGCCGGGATCCAGACGTCCATCAAGGCGGACGCCTTCAACCGTGTCATCAGCGAGGGCGACCGGACCTACGCCTACGACGGTCTCGACCGTCTGCTCACGGCGAACGACGCGACCTCGGGCCCGCTGCACAACTTCCAGTACAGCGGTATGGGCAACGATGTGGCGTCGGACGGCTCGGCCGTCTACAGCCGCAACGTCGACGGCTCGCTGCTCGGTGTGAAGACCCCCGTGTCGGCGGCGCTGTACCTGACGGACATGCACACGGACGCGGTGGCTCAGTTCACCGACGCCGGTGAGGTGCTGTCGGGTTCGGCGACGTACACCCCGTTCGGCAAGGTCGTCGAGTCGGCCGACATGCTCGGTCACCTCGGCTATCAGTCCGGCTGGACCGACCCGCAGACGGCCAAGGTCAACATGGCCGCCCGCTGGTACTCCCCGGAGACCGGCCAGTTCAACAGCCGCGACACGGTGGGCCTGAGCCCGCTGCCGTCGTCGGTGAAGAGCAACCGGTACGCCTACGCGGACCAGAACCCGATGACGATGACCGACCCGACCGGCCACTGGTCGATCGGGGGCGCCTGGAAGAGCCTCAAGAAGAAGGCCAACAAGGCCGTCAAGAAGGTCGCGAAGGTCGCCAAGAAGACGGTCAAGAAGGTCGCGAAGGTCGTCAAGAAGGCGGCCAAGAAGGTAAAGAAGGTCGCCAAGAAGGTCGTCAGGTCAGCCAAGCGCGCGGTGCGGAAGACCGTGCGTTATGTGAACGACAGCGTCAAGAAGGTAAAAAGATACGTCAAACGGACCTATACGAAGGTCAAACGTGTCGCCCATAAGGTCGTCAAGCACGTCAAGAAGAAGGTAAGAAAGGTCGCCAAGGCCGTAAAGAGCGTGGCGAAGAAGGTGGTGAAGGCCGCCAAAAAGGTCGGCAAGGCCGTCAAGAAGGCAGCCAAGGCCACCGCCAAGTTCGTCAAGCAACACGCCTCGACCATCGTTTCAGTCGCTGTGGGCGTCGCGGTCTTCGCCGGCTGCACGGCCCTCACAGCCGGTGCCGGTGTCATCGGCTGCGCTGCCCTCGCGGGCGCGGCGGCCAACGGCGTCGGCTACCTGATGAGCGACGGCCCCAAGTCGGTCGGCGGCTTCCTCGGCTCGGTCGCCGTCGGCGCGGTCACCGGAGCCCTCGGCGGCGCGGCCGGCGGCGCTGCCGCAGGCGCGGTGGGCCGTCTGCTCGCCGGTGTCGGCGGCAGGACGGCGACCGGCGCGGCCATGGGCGCCGCAGGCGGTGCCGCGGAAGGCGCGGTCGGATACGGCGTCTCCTGCGTCAGCAGCGGTGAGGGATGCAGCGTCGGTGGCGCTGCCCAGGCCACGGCCGTGGGCGCGGTCACCGGTGGCGTCTTCGGAGCGGCGGCCAGCAGGTTCGGCCGCAAGGGCTGCACCCCGCACAGCTTCACCGGTCTGACCGGTGTGCTGATGGCCAACGCCACGACCAAGCCGATCTCCGAGGTCAAGGTCGGGGACTACGTCCTGACGGCCGAGCCCGGCAAGAAGGAGAAGGAGAAGCACAAGGTCAAGAAGGTGATCGTCACCAAGACCGACCGTCACTACGTCGATGTCGTCGTAGCGACGAAGGCCGGTCCGAAGACGATCCAGACCACCAAGCACCACCAGTTCTACGAGAGCACCCGCAACTCCTGGACCCAGGCCGGCGATCTCAAGGCGGGCCAGAAGCTCCAGGACGGCGCGGGCGGCGCGGCGACGATCGTCAAGGTCAAGTCGTACGAGGCGCAGCGTGTCACCTACGACCTGAGCGTCGACGGGCTGCACACATACCACGTACTGGCGGGCACCGTTCCGGTGCTCGTACATAATGACAACGGCGCCGGCCAGGCGTGCCCGGCGAACATCACCATCAGTCATGAGACGGGCATGCCCAAGTCCCAATTCAAGCTCAAGGCAGATGCACTCAAGCAACTGAGTGACCAAGGGGTCCTCGTCAAGGCTCCGAACCCTCTTCCGCCGCGAGCCGGCATCGAGAAGGGATACAAGCAGGAGTTCTTCAAGAAGGTCCACAAGCAGTTCAACGACGTGAACCCGGAGTTCGTCAAACGAGCTCGCCAGCGAATCTTCGGTAACATGAACCCTGACCACGTGTGGGAACTCCAGTTGGGCGGGCCTGACGTCGTGGGCAATCTCCACATGCTCGACGCCTTCACCAATCAAGCGATCGGCCGGCAGATCAGGCAACAGATCAGAACTCTGCCGGACCACACACCGATATCCATCACCATCCAGGGGCCTAAGTGATCACCGATGAATTCAGGCAGACCCTCTCGAGGGTCCGCGAAGCCATCGAATCCGACATGGAATGGAGCATCTGCAACTCCATAGACGAGGGCCTTTCCCGGCGTCCGGAGTTGGACGCTCCGGAGGAGTACGTCGACTTCCTGACGGCTGCCGACGGGGCCATCATGGGCTCGGTGGTGATCCTCGGGAGGAGGTTCGTCGAGCGGGCCCAGGGACTGATCTCGCCGGGCATGGTCGAAGTCCCTGAAGAGCCGAACGGATGGTTCGTCGTCGGGAAGATCAACGAGAATCCCGTACTCATCAACCGTCAGGACGGTTCGGTCTGGACCTACCCCGACCTGCGGAGTTCCTGGTGGGCGAGCCGGGACTTCGAAAAGGTGGCG
The DNA here is from genome assembly GCF_040706335.1 of Streptomyces sp. NPDC048389. Lineage (NCBI taxonomy): Bacteria > Bacillati > Actinomycetota > Actinomycetes > Kitasatosporales > Streptomycetaceae > Streptomyces > Streptomyces sp. NPDC048389. The sequence continues at coordinate 25,966 of NZ_JBEZKP010000043.1, forward strand.
GACGGCCTTGCCGAGTTCGTCATGAAGTACGGACTCGGCCCGGGGTACCTGCGGGTGACCGGTGTCCCGGAGTCGGATGAGTGGTGGCAGATCCTGCGCTCACTCGGATACGTCGAGTAGGCCAGTCGGATCGTCGCCAAGGGAAGAGGCGACCGGCGACGTGCGGGTACATCGCTCCTTCGGTGGCCCGCACGTCGGCCGCGTCCTCGTCGAGTGAGCCCGATGAGTCTCTGATCAGCAGCCTGTAGACAGTGGGCCCCGCCGACCCGGCGGGGCCCACTTGCCCTTTGCCGTGCCCTGGAGCCACTGCTGACCGTCGACGCGTCCGCAAGCTCTGTCTCCCATGGCTGACTCCTAGAGAGGCACTTGGCGCCGCAGGTGCGTGACGTCCGGGACGTCGACGACCTGGGCAATCTCCGGGCGGACGGACTGATCCCGCTGATTCGGCACAGTGCGGAGGGCCTCGGACAACGGGTCGCGGCCCTCCATCGTGCCCGGTCACGGAATCTCCCTGAAGGAGTTCTACCGGCAAATGGACTCAAGGACGACGACAAGTACGTCGTTCAAATTGCGAAATAGAATCCAGCAAACAGGAAGGTGAATCGTTCCGGGTTCGGTAGGGACTCGATCGTTTGAGAGGATCGAGTTATGGCACGTCCTTCCCAGTGCTGTACCGCGGCTGGACGAACTTGGCCGTCCCAGCGGAGTCGACGCCCAGGTCCATGCGGGAACCAACCCCATCCCCATCCGGCTGGAATTCTTGGCCCACGGCAATAGAGGATTCCAACTCAGCGGATATCTGGACAACCCGGCTTCCGGAGTGCGTACGGGAAGGATGCCGTAGCTGAGGAGTAGAGGAACAGCCGAGTAAGAGTCTGGGCGCAGCAGGTATTAACCTGTTGCGCCCAGGCCGTTTCGGAGGAGAGATATGACGCGCGCCACCCCTCCTCGCCCGGTCGATGTCGAGGCGGTTTTCCCCGAACTGAGCGCGTACCGTCGCACCGCGACCCGTCTCCACCCCAGGCCCGGCGCCCCAGGCGCCGAGGACAGCTCGGTGGGCGGGCCACTGCTCTGGCCTGCCGGTGAAGCCTGGCCGATGTGCACGGAGACGCACCGGCGCCGCTACGGGGACCGCCCGGCGGATGTGCGGTTGCGACGGCAGATCCTGACAGAGGCCTGGAGTCGTCCACAGCTTCCCGGACAGCGGCCGGGGCCGACGGACGAGGAAGGCGATGTACTGAGGTCCCTCAAGCGGGGACGGCACGCTCCCTGGCTCCAGAACACGGACCCCACCCCCATGCTTGCCGTGGCACAGCTGTACCGAAAAGATGTCCCCGATCTCGCGGGTCCTGCGGATCACGATCTGCTCCAGGTGCTCTGGTGCCCGTTCGACGCGCATGGCGGCCATCACGAGCCGGCGGTGGAACTGCGCTGGCGCCACTCCGACGAGGTCGGTGAGACTCTGACCGACCAGCCCGAGCCCGAGGTGGTGGGTTCGGAGGGCTATGTGCCCACACCGTGTGCGCTGGACCCGGAGCGGGTGATCGAGTACCAGGACATCGGCCTGCTGCCGGAGGACCTGCAGGAGCGCATCGAAGAATGGGAGGGTGACGAGGAGGAGCTGGACGAGGACTCCGTTCTCTACCAGTCCGACCTCTCGATCGCGCCGGGGTGGAAAGCCGGCGGATTCGCCTCCTGGCATGCGACCGACCCGGCCCCGGTGGTGTGCGACTGCGGGCGGGAGATGATCCTGCTCCTCACCGTTGCGAGCAAGGAGTGGGACAACGGAAGCCAGAGCTGGATCCCGCTGGAAGACCTGGCGACGGCGGACGCCATGGGCGCCAACATCCCCACGGAAGTCACCGTCGGCCGCTGGGGCTCCATGAACGTCTTCGTCTGCCCCGAGAACGCGGACCATCCCGCACGGTTCAGCTTCCAGGGATGAGCGGCGTCTCGGTCCCGCCGAGTGACGGGAGACTGCGCGAGGATGAGGTGGACGTCGACCGGGCGGTCTCCGCGTACCGGGATGCCGGATACGAGATCACCGACCGGCATCGTGAGTTCCTGGAGAACTACGGCGAGCTGGAAATCACCTGGGTCTATGCCAAGACCGGCCGTGAGGTGACCATCGCCGTCGACCTGGAAGAAGCCCTCGACGTGTTCCCGCTCAACGTCCGGCACTGCGCCCGGAAGGTGGGAATGGACGTGCTACCCGTGGGGTGGGCATTCGACACGGACGTGGTCATGCTCCTGGCCGAGAACGGCGACATCCTGTTCGACGGTGACGCCGGAACACAGCGGGTGGCGAACGGCTTCGAAGAAGCCGTGAAGGCCCTGATCTCGGATGACTGGGACAAGACCTTCTCCTGATCCCGCTGATTCAGCACGTGGCTGACCTCGATCTTTCGTGACGGTCCGTCGGCTTGTCCGGCGGGCCGTCACGAAAGATCGAGGTTAAGAGGAGCGGCGGGCGCCCATGTGGCGCCCGCCGTTGGCCATCAGTACGAAACGGAGATCTTCATGGCATCTCACTTGATCGATGGAACTACCTATGTGACCCACGAAGACCCCGTGTGGCGTAGCGAAGAGAATTACATGGGAATGGTGGACCTGGTGCCGTTCGGAATGGCGAACTCCTTGGAGCAGCTCTGGCTGAGGCCCACCGATGGTGAATCCTATGTTGTTTCGTGCATTCCGTTCTTTGCGTACGGTCTGGCCCTTGGAGACACAGTAATACTTCGCGACGGAAGGTTTGTCACCAGCGTTCATGGACGATCAGGTCGCCGCGCATTGCGGGTTATGTTCACCGAATCACCCGAGGTGTCACAATTGTGTAGCATGCTTCGGGATATGCTGATTTCACACGAACTCATGAGCGAGTGGAACGGTGACAGGCATGTGGCGGTCGATGTGACGGATTCATCGGTGGTGATGTCTCCGGTGTTCGACGCTGTGGAGCCCATGGTTCGGCGGGGTGCGGCATTTTGGGAGTGGTCCGATGCGCGGACTCTCGACGGAAGCCTGCCGCAATGACAAGGAATCCGTGAGGCTTGGATTTCAGGAAACAGTGGAGGGCTGCGATTCCCGGTCAGGGGCGCGGCCCTTCGGTTTTACCCGGTACCCGAATGGTCTGGCGGTGCGGGAACCGATGATGAACCTGTGTCGTCGGGGTTCACCAAGCAGGGTCGTTGCATGATTGGGATCTGTCCGGGTTGATCACAGGAGGCCGAGCGCCGACAGCGGTCGGAGGTCGGCCAAGGCCACGAGGCTCCGTCCACGAGATCGAGTCGGCTGTGCACGGGTCTATGGCAGCCACCCAGCAGAGGGCAGTTCAGGCTGGAGCACCGGCGATCCTCACCCGGCGAACGGGAGAGCCAAATCACCGGAGGAACAGGCGTCATGCTCAGGCTCATGCACCTCGGCCTCGCCAGTTCGCCTCCAACGCAACCTGGGAGGAGTATCCCTTCGCCTCGTCCTACGAAGGCGGGGCGGGAGCGACGCTCACTCTGGCGCCGGGGACAATCAATTCCAGCCACGGCAACTCCCTGAAGGAGTTCTACCGGCAGAACAAACTCAAGGACGGCGACAAGTACGTCGTGCGAGTCAAGTAATAGAATCCAGCAAACAGGAAGGAAGGTGCACTCGTGCTTTCGGAATCGATCGAAGGTCTCTGGCAGGAGGCAGAGCGGCTGAACCGCCCTGTTGTCTCGCTCCGCGCCCCGGGTGTCAGCCCCGAGGAGGTGGTTAACGCCTTCGGTGGGCCGGTCCCCAGCGACGTTGTGGAATGATTCAGCTGGTGCAACGGCGTCGATTGGCGCCCTAACCAGAAGCAGGACGATGCCGCCTTGATTCCGGGGTACGAACCGCTCTCCGTACGGGATTCCGTCGCTGTCAAGGCGTCTTACGGAGGCGGCGACCCCCTTCTGGGGGACAAGTGGTTCCCACTCCTCGGTACAGGCGGTGGCGATTTCTACGCGGCTGTTCAAGACGCGTCGTCTACATCGCCCCATGTAGTCAGCGTCATGATCGGCGAGGACTCGAGAATGGCCTATGAGAGTATCGAGGAGATGGTCAACGCATTCCGGGACTTCTATCGGTCCCGAGTGTTCTTTGTTGCCGCAGACGGCACCCTGGACGCGGACGACGATCAGTGGATCGCGACCGAGACGGGGTCCCGCCCGGACAGTGCATGAGTGTCTGATGCGGTGACGCCATGAAGGCCCGGCCGGGGATTGTCTCGGCCGGGTCTTCTACGTTCCTGCATGGCGACAGCGCACGCGCCCTCTGATGGCTGGCTGATGGACCACCGAGCGGGGGCCGAGCGCCTGCTCCTCGGCCGACTCTGCGTCACGGCCGCAGCCCAGTATCCTGGACCAATCGCACCTTCGATCCGAATGCGACCAGAGAACAAGTCGTCGATAACTACCAAACCGACGTGCGACTCGAGTGTTTTGTGTGCAACCGAGGAGCAGGAAACCGAGAGGACGGTTAGCTAACGTCATGGCTGCGCTGGTCGACCACTTTGAATCGCGTCTGGGCCGCCTCATCGGGGCGTGGTCGGCCAGCGAGCAGTCCCCTGAGGGCAGCCCGCAGGTCGGCTACTTCGCCGGCGGCGCCCTGGAGGGTGTGCAGTCCTACGCCACCATCGGGCTGCACAACAGGCACCTGACGCCCAGGACGTCCAGTCGCGCCCAGCATCTGGAGTTGCTCGGCTGCAACCGCCCCGTTCCGGGTGAGAAGTACGGCCCCTTCCCCGGCGTGCTGGAGTTCGTGGCGGAGCACCTCGTTGTCAGCGAAGAAGCCGTGCTGCGCGGTGAAGTGATCCCGTTGCCCCGGCCGCTTACACCGGAGGGATCATTGACAGCGCTGTATGCCGCGGTGCCGGTCTACTTCGACGACGATTTCGCATCCGTTGCGCTGGAGAACAAGACGGACGTCTCGATTGTGTGGCTGGTCCCCATCAGCGATGCCGAACGTGGTTTCGTCGAGACAAAGGGTTGGCAGGCCTTCGAGAGTGAACTCGTGCGCCAGGATCCCGATTTGCTCGACCTGTCACGCGAGTCGATGATTCTCCACTGATTGCCAGGTGGCCCCTCAGATGCCCCGCTGCCGGTTTGTTCGGTGTCAGGGCATCTGTGTTGGACCGGCCGTGAGAGTACGGCTGGCTGCCGGGACGGCCGTCCCGGCCACCGGTTCAAAGTCCCGGGGGCTCAGCGGATCATCAAGCGCAACACCCGCGACGGGATCTACAGCATCCTCTGGACCAAGGAAGCGGCTCAACGCCTCGGCGCCGACCTCTACTACCCGGGCTGCCTGCCATTGGAACGCAAGGGCAACGCAGCCGCCTCGCTCGGCGAATGAAAGAGGGCCTGCCGACATGGAGGGCGCCCCGGACCGCCGTCGCCGGCAGGCATGGGAGGACCGCACCCCTGTTGCATCACGCCGGCACCGCCGGTGCCACCGAGGCGCCGGGCAGGACAGAGAGAATCTGCGACCCCCCGGGTAACGGGCACGGGACCTCAGCCCTTGACGCAGACGACCTGCTTCAGCTTCGCGACCACCTCGACCAGGTCGCGCTGCTGGTCGATGACCTGCTCGATCGGCTTGTACGCACCGGGAATCTCATCCACGACACCGGAGTCCTTCCGGCACTCCACACCCCGCGTCTGCTCCTCCAGGTCCCGCGCGGTGAAGCGCCGCTTCGCCGCGTTGCGGCTCATCTTGCGGCCCGCTCCGTGCGACGCGGAGTTGAAGGACGCCTCGTTTCCAAGGCCCTTCACGATGTAGGAGCCGGTGCCCATCGAGCCGGGGATGATCCCGAAGTCGCCGCTGCCGGCACGGATCGCTCCCTTGCGGGTGACCAGCAGGTCCATGCCCTCGTACCGCTCCTGCGCCACGTAGTTGTGGTGGCAGCTGATCTCCTGCTCGAAGGTGACCTTGGCCTTCCTGAACTCCTTGCGGACCACTTCCTTGAGGAGCCCCATCATGACGGCGCGGTTGTACTTGGCGTACTCCTGTGCCCAGAAGAGATCGTTGCGGTAGGCGGCCATCTGCGGGGTCTCGGAGACGAACACCGCGAGGTCCCGGTCGACAAGGCCCTGGTTGTGCGGCAGCTTCTGCGCCTCACCGATGTGGTACTCGGCGAGTTCCTTGCCGATGTTCCGCGAACCGGAGTGCAGCATGAGCCAGACAGAGTCCGACGCGTCGACGCACACCTCCACGAAATGGTTTCCGCCGCCCAGCGACCCCATCTGCTTCGTCGCCCGCTCCCTGCGGAACTTGACCGCGTCCGCGACCGTGTCGAAGCGGTCCCAGAGGTCGTCCCAGCCTCCCGCCGAGAGGCCGAACACCTGCCCCGGGTCCACCATCTCGTCGTGCATGCCACGCCCCACCGGGATGGCCTGCTCGATCCTGGACCGGAGCCGGGAGAGGTCGCCCGGGAGGTCGTTCGCGGTCAGTGACGTCTTCACCGCGGACATGCCGCAGCCGATGTCCACACCGACGGCCGCCGGGCAGACCGCGCCGTGCATGGCGATGACCGAGCCGACGGTGGCCCCCTTGCCGTAGTGCACGTCCGGCATGACGGCGAGGCCCTTGATCCACGGCAGGGTGGCCACATTCCGCAGCTGCCGCATCGCGACGTCCTCGACCGTCGTCGGGTCGGCCCACATACGGATCGGGACCTTGGCGCCCTGCATCTCCACATAAGACATAACTACTCGATTCCCCCGAAGTGAAATGAAACGCAAATGACGCCATCAACGACCGCGAAAGGCCCAACAGACCGGCGGCAACGGCAGCGTGTGCGATAGACATTGTGTCCATCGGCCTCCGGCGGGCGACAATCAGTTTTCGCCCCGACAACAGCACGGAGCAGACACAGGAAGGAGCCCGAGCGTGCAACGGAAGGCGTACGTCCCCTGCGTGGCGGCGCTGCTCACGGCGCTCGTCACCGGCTGCACCGCCGGCAACGGTGCCGAGGGCTCCGACATCGACGCCAAGACCAACGGGGCGGCGTCCCCCGCGGCGGCCCCCGGCAGGTACCGCACGCTCCTCGAGCCGTGCGGGTCCGTCGAGCGTGCCACCCTCAGGGACCTGCTGCCGGGCTCGGCGACGCTGTCCGAGGACCAGCAGCAGAACGCACTGCGCGGTACCGCGGGCGTCACCTACGACACGGACCGGCGGGTCGCCTGCAGCTGGCAGGGCGACTCCCCGAACGCCTCGCACAAGCTCCGGGTCGACTTCGAGCGGGTCGTCTCCTACGACCCGGCTGTCAGCGACGACGCCCGGGCGCAGGAGGTCTTCGCGAAGAAGCAGTCCTCCGCGTCCGTCCCGATCGCGCCCGCGCTCCCCGAAGAGCCCTCCGACGGGGGGGCTCAGGCGTCCGACGAGGACGACGGTCTGCCGTCGGCCACTATGAGTCCGGTGGGTGGCGGGGAGACGGGCGACACCGCACAACCCGGCACCTCGACGGACACGGCAGCCGGTTCCGACACGTCGTCCACGCCCGGCGGCCCGTCCTCCGGTGCCGCCTCCGCGACGGGCCTCGAGCCGCGGGTGCTGGAGGGGCTGGGCGACGCCGCGTTCATCGACGACGTGCTCGGCCGTGCCGGTTCCACGGCGCAGCGCCGCACCGTGAGCGTGGTGTTCCGCACATCGAATGTGATCGTCACCGTGGTCTACGGCGAGCAGCCGGCCCTGTCGACCGAGGTGCCCGACAGCAAGGAACTGCAGGAAAAGGCGCAGAGTCTGGCCGGGAAGCTGGCGGAGCAGTTCGACGAGTGAACGGCTTCGCGGCCGCCCGCACGTCCGGTCCGCGTTCGGCGGTCCGGCCCACCGCGGCGGCGCGTCCGCGTACGGTGGCCTCGCCGAGCCGACCGTTGAAGTGGCGGCCGGACCGGCCCCGGGACCGGGGCTACCGACTGCCGATCACCGACAGCCCACTGCCCACTGCCCACTGCCCGACCGAACGACCGAACGACCGAACGACCGAACGACCGACTGAAGGAACCATGCACCGTTCAGCCTCGCGACTCACCCGCATACTCGCCTGCGCCGCCGTCCCGGTGATGCTCGTCGTCGCAGGCTGCTCGTCGGACTCCGACGGCAAGTCCGAGGACTCCGCGGCGTCCGCCTCTCCCACCCCAGAGGCGAAGAAGTCCCCGACCGTCGCTCCCGCCAGGTTCGGCAAGCTGCCGGAGCCGTGCTCCTCGATCGGCAAGAAGACGATCGAGGACCTGGTTCCCGGCACGAAGTCCAAGGGCGGCACGGAGGGCAAGTCGTCGGACATCTCGCGGCGCGGCAGCTGCTCCTGGAACGGCCTGGACGACAACGGTGTGAAGGGCTCGCAGTACCGCTGGCTCGACGTCTCGTTCCTCCGCTACGAGTCCGACGTGTCCCTCGCGGTGAGCGCCCAGCAGCGCGCCGAGGAGTCGTACGGCAAGGAGATCGCGAAGGCCGAGGCCACCGAGGGAGCCAAGGAGGTCAAGACCTCGCCCGCCGCCGGCATCGGTGACGAGGCGACGACGGTCACCTACAAACTGCGCAAGACCGGCGAGGACTTCACGTACGCGACGGTCGTGGCCCGCACCGAGAACGGTGTGGTCACGCTCACCTACAACGGCACGGGATACGCCGGCGCGAAGAACCCGTCGACGTCCGACATCACGAAGGGCGCCGCCAAGGCCGCGAAGGAGGCCGTGGCCTCGGTCGCGACCGCCAACAAGTAGTACGGGTAGCACACAAGTACGTAACGCCTCGAGCCCGGAGGGTCCGGCTCCGGTGGCATGTGCCAGGCTGTGCCCGCCGGTTCGGGAATCCGGCCCGGGTTCCGCTTCGGGATTGCGTCGGGATCCGGTTCAGAACCCGGTGCAGGACCCGGTTCAGGAATTGGGGAGGGTCGCGGGTGGCCGCGATGCAGCTGACACGGACGCACCGAATACTCATCGGCGTGGTGGTCGCGGGTGCGCTCGTCATCGCCGCGATCGGCTTCGCGGGGTCGTACGCCGCCGTGCGCGAACTCGCCGAGCAGAAAGGTTTCGGCCGGTTCTCGCTCGTCTTCCCCATCGGCATCGACGCGGGCATCTGCGTCCTGCTGGCACTTGACCTGCTGCTGACGTGGATGCGCATACCGTTTCCGCTGCTGCGTCAGACGGCCTGGCTGCTGACGATCGCGACGATCGCGTTCAACGGTGCCGCGGCCTGGCCCGACCCGCTCGGCGTCGGTATGCACGCCGTGATCCCGATCCTGTTCGTGGTCGCCGTCGAGGCCGCCCGGCACGCGGTGGGCCGGATCGCCGACATCACGGCCGACAAGCACATGGAGGGCGTGCGCCTCACCCGCTGGCTGCTCTCGCCCGTGCCGACGTTCAAACTGTGGCGGCGGATGAAGCTGTGGGAGCTGCGCAGCTACGAGCAGGTGATCAAGCTCGAGCAGGACCGGCTGATCTACCAGGCCCGTCTGCAGGCCCGTTTCGGGCGGTCCTGGCGGCGCAAGGCCCCGGTGGAGGCGCTGATGCCCCTGAGGCTCGCGAAGTTCGGTGTGCCGCTGGCGGAGACGGCCCCGGCCGGTCTGGCCGCCGCGGGGATCGAGCCAGTGCTGCTGCCGCCGGCCCCGGTGCAGCCGGAGCTGACGCGCACCACGGAGCTGACGGCGGGAGCGGAACGGGCCGAGGAGCACGGGGTGGCGCGGGCGAGCGCCCCCTTGGACCCGGAGCCGGCCCAGGGCCGGCGGGACCCGGTCGTGGATGGCATCCAGGGCCGGCCTGCGGGCCCGCACCAGGACCACCAGGACCAGCCCCTGGCTCACAAAGAGACCGGCTCGGCCGGCTACGAGAGCCCGTGGTTCGCGGCCTCGCAGGCCGCCCAGGAGGCATACCAGGGCTCGTACGACCCGACGTACGCCGAGGGCCTGGAACCCCATCCGGTGCCCGTCCCCTCGGGCCCGGGCCGCACCCGCCCGCTCGGATCCGGACCCTCCCCCGAGCCGCAGCAGCCACAGCAGCCGTACCAGTACGAGGACGAGCCCCTGCAGCCCCAGAACCAGACGCAGACGCAGCCCCACATGCAGGAACGCCCGTACGACGAGCAGTTCGCCGATGGGTACGCGCGGGTTCCGGCGCAGTACGAGGAGCCCGTGGCCGAGCCGCTCCCCGACTACACGGCGGAGGACAAGGAGTTCGCGGAGCTCGCGTACCCGGTGTTCCGTTCGTACGTCGAGGAGAACAACGACTGGCCGAAGGCCGACCACCTCGACATACTCCTCGCCGACCGCCATGGCGTACGTCACCCGCGCAGCGCGGCGCTGCTGCGCCGCCTGCTGCCCGAGTTCAAGAACCGTCACCAGGCCGACCTGGAGGCCGAACACATCGCGTGACGCGAACGGCCCGCCGGCCCGCGGCCCCGAGGCCGGCCCGGTCATCCGCGGTCCCCGGCGCCGACGGCGGTCAGGCCCGTTCCTTCGCGGCCTCCGCCCAGAGCGCGAGCGCCACACCCGCCACGGCGATGACGACGTATCCGGCCTCGGGATCTCCCACCACCGGTGGATCAGCCCCCACGGTTCGTCCTTGAAGGTCCGGCCGGCCACTCCCAACACGCCCTGGACGCCGACCACCCAGCCGATGACTGCCGCGATTTCCTTCATGTTTCCACCGTCCCCCGATGCGGTGCCCGGCGCGTCGTGCGCACGACCGAACCCCGGGTAGGCCGAAGGATGCAGAGACGGGCGGAGGAACGGACCAGGCGAAACGGCTGGAGCGAGTGGAACGGACGGGACGGACGGAGGGCCCCCACCCCTGGAGACCGCCCAGTGGGTGAGAGCCCTCCGAAGACGCTGCGAAGCGCAGCCGGCCGTCAGGCGCCGAGCAGCTTGCGCACCCGGTCCGCGCCGACCGCCAGCAGCAGCGTCGGCAGCCGCGGGCCGGTCTCACGACTGACCAGCAGGCGGTAGAGCAGGGCGAAGAACGACCGCTGGGCGACCTTCAGCTCCGGCGTCGGCTTGGCGTCCGGCTCGAGACCGGCCAGCACCTTGGGCACGCCGTAGACGAGCGTGGTCAGGCCGTCGAGCGACCAGTGCGTGTCCAGTCCCTCCAGGAGCAGGCGCAGCGACTCGCGTCCCTGGTCGTCGAGCGAGGCGAGCAGCTCGGTGTCGGGCTCTGCGCGGACGACGGTGCGGGCGTCGGCCGGGACCTGGGTGGTGATCCAGTTCTCGGCGCGGTCGAGCCGCGGGCGGACCTCGTCGAGCGAGGTCAGCGGGTTCGCCGGGTCGAGGTCGCTGAGGATACGGATCGTCTGCTCGTCGTGGCCGGCGGTGACGTCGACGACCGAGGCGAGCGTCCGGTACGGCAGCGGGCGCGGCGTGCGCGGCAGTTCGCCGGCGGCGGTGCGGACGGCGCGGGAGTACGCGGCGGCGTCGGCCGGCAGGGCGGTGCCGTCCTCGACCTTGCCGGCGAGCTTGTCCCACTCGTCGTAGAGCCGCTGGATCTCCTGGTCGAAGGCGATCTTGAAGGACTGGTTGGGCTTGCGGCGCGCGTACAGCCAGCGCAGCAGCGGCGCCTCCATGATCTTCAGGGCGTCGGCCGGGGTGGGCACGCCGCCTCGCGACGACGACATCTTGGCCATGCCGCTGATGCCGACGAATGCGTACATGGGGCCGATCGGCTGGACGCCGTCGAAGACCCCGCGCACGATCTGCCCGCCGACGACGAAGGACGAGCCCGGGGAGGAGTGGTCGACACCGCTCGGCTCGAAGATCACGCCCTCGTAGGCCCAGCGCATCGGCCAGTCGACCTTCCAGACCAGCTTGCCGCGGTTGAACTCGCTGAGCCGGACGGTCTCGCCGAAGCCGCACGCCGTGCAGACGTAACCCAGCTCGGTCGTCCCGTCGTCGTACGAGGTGACGGTGGTCAGGTCCTTCTCGCACTGCCCGCAGTAGGGCTTGTACGGGTAGTACCCGCCCGCGCCGCCGCTGCCGTCGTCCTCGGCGGCCGCGCCGGAGCCCTCGGCCGCTTCGAGCTCGGCCGCGTCGACCGGCTTCTGCGACTTCTTCGAGGGGTCCTTCTTGGTCCGGTACTGGTCGAGGATCGCGTCGATGTCCGCGCGGTGCCTCATCGCGTGCAGGATCTGCTCGCGGTAGGCACCGGACGTGTACTGCTCGGTCTGGCTGATGCCGTCGTACTCGACGCCCAGCTCGTCCAGGGCAGCGGTCATCGCGGCCTTGAAGTGCTCGGCCCAGTTCGGGTGGGTCGAGCCGGCCGGCGCGGGGACCGAGGTCAGCGGCTTGCCGATGTGCTCGCCCCACGAGTCGTCGACGCCCTCGATACCGGCCGGCACCTTGCGGTAGCGGTCGTAGTCGTCCCACGAGATGAGATGGCGGACCTCGTGCCCGCGCCGCCGGATCTCGTCGGCGACCAGGTGCGGGGTCATGACCTCGCGGAGGTTGCCCAGGTGGATGGGGCCGGACGGGGACAGGCCGGAGGCGACGACGACCGGTTTGCCAGGCGCACGTCGCTCCGACTCGGCAATGACCTCGTCCGCGAAACGGGAGACCCAGTCGGTCTCGGTGCTGCTCTGAGCCACGGTCGGCACGTCCTTCTTTCTCGAAAGCTGGATTGAGCTCCCGGCCATTCTCCCAGACGGAGGGCGTTCCTCCGGCGCGCCCGTGCGCCGCCCGGTCGGTCGGGAAACGACTTGCCCCTCCATGGGATACTTGACCACCGCAACATTCAGTGACAGCGCACCTCAACCGGAACGGAAGCTCATGGCCTCGGTCCCTTCCCTCGCTTCGACCGTGCAGCAGCGCCTCGCGGACGCCCTCTCGGCAGCCCTGCCGGAGGCCGGCTCCGCCGACCCCCTGCTGCGACGAAGCGACCGGGCCGACTTCCAGGCCAACGGCATCCTGGCGCTCGCGAAGAAGCTCAAGGGCAACCCGCGTGAGCTGGCGGCCAAGGTCGTCGACGCCCTCGGCTCTGACGACGTGCTCAAGGACATCGAGGTCTCCGGCCCCGGGTTCCTGAACGTCACGGTCACCGACAGGGCGATCGTCGAGACCCTGGCCGCCCGTGCGGCGGACGACCGTCTCGGCGTGCCGTTCGCCGAGGACGCCGGCACCACGGTGATCGACTACGCCCAGCCGAACGTGGCGAAGGAGATGCACGTCGGCCATCTGCGGTCGGCGGTGATCGGCGATGCCATGGTGCAGATCCTGGAGTTCGCGGGCGAGAAGGTGGTCCGCCGCCACCACATCGGCGACTGGGGCACCCAGTTCGGCATGCTCATCCAGTACTTGATCGAGCACCCGCACGAGCTGGACCACAAGGCGGGCGACGCGGCGCCGGAGGTCTCCGGCGAAGAGGCGATGTCCAACCTGAACCGGCTCTACAAGACTTCGCGTGCCGTGTTCGACTCCGACGAGGAGTTCAAGGAACGGGCCAGGCGCCGGGTGGTGGACCTCCAGTCCGGCGACGAGGAGACCCTCGCACTGTGGCAGCGGTTCGTCGACGAATCGAAGATCTACTTCTACTCGGTCTTCGAGAAGCTCGACATGGAGATCCGCGACGCAGACATCGTCGGCGAGTCCGGCTACAACGACATGCTCGACGAGACGTGCCGCATCCTCGAGGAGTCCGGCGTCGCCGTGCGCTCCGAGGGCGCGCTGTGCGTCTTTTTCGACGACGTGAAGGGCCCGGACGGCAACCCGGTGCCGCTGATCGTGAAGAAGTCCAACGGCGGCTACGGCTACGCCGCCACGGACCTCTCGGCGATCCGCAACCGGGTGCAGGGCCTCGACGCGGACACCCTGCTGTACGTCGTGGACGCCCGCCAGTCCCTGCACTTCAGGATGGTCTTCGAGACGGCACGCCGGGCCGGCTGGCTGAACGACGAGGTCAAGGCGCACCAGCTGGCCTTCGGCACGGTCCTGGGCAAGGACGGCAAGCCGTTCAAGACCCGTGAGGGCGAGACGGTGCGGCTGGTGGATCTGCTGGACGAGGCGATCGACCGGGCGACGGCCGTGGTGCGCGAGAAGGCCGAGAAGGTGGGCCTGACCGAGCAGGAGATCGTCGAGAACGGCCGTTACGTGGGCATCGGCGCGGTGAAGTACGCCGACCTGTCGACGTCCGCGGTGCGCGACTACAAGTTCGACCTGGACCAGATGGTGTCGCTGAACGGCGACACGTCGGTCTACCTCCAGTACGCGTACGCCCGGATCCAGTCGATCAAGCGCAATGCCGGCGACCGGCGTCCCGTCGCGCACCCCGAGCTGCCGCTCGCGCCTGCCGAGCGGGCGCTCGGTCTGCACGTCGACCGGTTCGGAGAGGTGCTGGCCGAGGTGGCCTCGACGTACGAGCCGCACAAGCTGGCCGCGTATCTGTACCAGCTGGCGTCGCACCTGACCACGTTCTACGACCAGTGCCACGTGCTCAGCGCCGACAACGCGCCCGAGGTCGTGGAGAACCGCCTCTTCCTCGTCGACCTCACGGGGCGCACCCTCCACCAGGGCATGGCGCTGCTGGGCATCCGGACGCCCGAGCGTCTCTGATCACCCGCCGGGCCCGTCACCCGGGCCCGTCACTCGCGCGGCGCCTCATTCCGGCGGCGCATCAGACGGACGGCACACCGGCCGGACGGGGGCGGGGCAACCCGGTCCCGTCCGGCCGGTGATCGTCGTGACCGGTCACCGTCACCGGGTGATGTCACGCGAGGGCCTGCCCGCCGCGTCGTCGATCTCCGTGTGGGCCTTCTGCAGCAGTTGGGAGGCGAGGTCCATCAGGGCGCGAGCGCCCGCGATCTCCTCGCCGACGAGCAACTGCGGCTCGTCGGACCGGTGCCGGTTCGCGTTTCCGTGACCGCGGTACTCCGTGCCGTCACCGAGTCTCACCATGGCGGCCGCCCTTGTCCGGTCGCCCTCTTCCTTGAACTCCATCTCGATGTGCCATCCGACGAGTGTCTGCATGGCAGATCACCTCCAGCGATACCCCTTCAAGGGTGCGCCGCGCGGCCGCTGATCGCGAACCCGGGGAAGGTGCCGCGGATCGGTCGTCCGGGGCTGCCCTCATGAGGGACTGGCCTCAAGAGCACTGCCCCCATGAGGGACTGTCCTCATGGCGGACTGGCCTCACGAGGCTCAGAGTCCTCATGGGCACCGCCCTCAGCGCAGAGGCGCAGGAAGCGCACCCTCCGGGACGGGGGCGGCCAGGCTGCCACGGCCACGGCCGGCTCCGTAACCTCATGCCCCTTCCGGGCTCACTCCGAGACGGACCACAGGCCGGCTTCCTGGACAAGTCTCCGAGGTTACCGACAGTTCCCATTGGTCTATACCTTGACTCGATCACGTCAATCGCGCTTGAGTGTGGTCACCGCCCCCCACCGCGGCCGTACCCGGAGAGCGACTTCCCCTCCGGGTAGGGCCGTTGCGCGTAAAGGAGTGATCGAGTGCTGAGAACACGCCTCATGGCCCTGCTGGTGGCGATCCTCGCCACCACCGGTCTCGCCGGGATTCTGACGCCCTCCGCGTCGGCGGCGTCCACCGCTTCCGCGGCTTCCCTCTGCGACACCGCTCCGAACTGGCAGCAGGGCGCCTGGTACACGGCTGGCAACGTTGTCAGGTACAACGGCTCGTTCTACGTGGCCGAGCACGACAACCCGGGCTACAGCCCCACCATCAGCACCTGGTACTGGGACCCGTACACCTGCGACGACGGCGGGGGAACACCCTCCCCGTCGGGCTTCGTGGTCAGCGAGTCACAGTTCAACCAGATGTTCCCGAACCGGAATTCGTTCTACACCTACAGTGGTCTGACGGCGGCCCTCAGCGCCTACCCGGGCTTCGCCGCCACCGGCAGCGACACGGTGAAGAAGCAGGAGGCCGCGGCCTTCCTCGCGAACGTCAGCCACGAGACCGGCGGCCTCGTCCACATCGTCGAGCAGAACACCGCCAACTACCCGCACTACTGCGACTGGAGCAGGCCGTACGGCTGCCCGGCCGGCCAGGCCGCGTACTACGGCAAGGGCCCCATCCAGCTCAGCTGGAACTTCAACTACAAGGCCGCTGGTGACGAGCTCGGCATCGACCTGCTGAACAACCCGTGGCTCGTCCAGAACAACGCCGCCGTTGCCTGGAAGACGGGCCTCTGGTACTGGAACACCCAGTCCGGCCCCGGCACGATGACCGGCCACAACGCCATGGTCAACCAGGCCGGTTTCGGCCACACCATCCGCTCGATCAACGGTTCGCTGGAGTGCGACGGCAAGAACCCGGCGCAGGTCCAGAGCCGGGTGAGCAAGTACCAGCAGTTCACGCAGATCCTGGGCGTACCGACCGGCGGAAACCTCTACTGCTGAGGCTGCTGAGGCCCCAAGGCTCTGCTGAAGCCGCTGAGGCCCCAAGGCTCTGCTGAGGCCGCTGGAGCCGCGCCGCCGCTGAACGGGCCGTGGCCGGGGAGACATCGTCCCCCGGCCACGGCCGCTCCAGGTCGCGCGCCCGCAGGCAACCCGCGGCACCTTCTCCCCGTCCTCCGAGTCCGAGAGGCACCTGGACCTGAACCAGGCGCCCGCGAAACGGGGTTGAGGAGCAGAAGTTGATACGTGCACGGAAGATATGGGTCACCGCGACAGCGGTGCTCACCGTGGCGGGGGTGGTGGCTCCCGCGGTGGCGCAGGCCCAGCCGCAGCCACCCGGTGCCCGGCCCGCCTCGGCGGCGGCCGACGACACCACGGACGGGCTGCCGCCCGGCTGGCGCATCACGAACACGGGCGGGGAGAACGCCCTGGAGTGGCGCTCCCCGGAGCGAGTGCCGGCCGGTGACGCGCGGGTGGAGTTCCACGCCGACGGCAAGCTGGTCGGCGTACCGGAGCCGGAGAACGACGGCCGGACCTTCCGGCTGCCGCTGGCGAATGCACGCACCACGGACCTGGCCGACCTCCAGGTCCTGGCGGCCGGCCGACGCCTGGACGAGAAGACGGACGGCGCGTCCGGTGCCCGTGAACGGCGGGCCGTGCCGGCCCTCCCCAAGCTGCCGGCGGCCTCGGTGGACCCGGGAAAGCCGGGTCCGTTCCGCACGGTCACCGGTGAGTACGCGCTCGCCCCGGTCCGCCTGCCCGGCCTCGCCGCACCCGTCGAGATGCGCGGCGTCGTCGTCGCGCCGAAGGGCGCCACGGGCAAGCGCCCGGTCGCGCTGTTCCTGCACGGGCGGCACGCCACCTGCTACGTCCCCGGCAAGGGTGACGACGAGGTCACCATCGACTGGCCGTGTGCCAAGGGCGCGAAGCCCATTCCGAGCCACCGGGGCTACCTGCGCGACCAGCGGCTGCTGGCCTCCCAGGGCTATGTGACCGTCTCGATCTCGGCCAACGGCGTCAACGGCCAGGACGGCGGCATCGAGGACGGCGGCGCGCAGGCACGCTCCTCGCTCGTACGTCAGCACCTGGCCCGCTGGGCCGACTGGGCCGCCAAGCCGGCCACGGCACCGACGGCCGTACGCAAGGCGCCGAGGACCGACCTCTCCCGCGTTCTGCTCGTGGGGCACTCGCGCGGCGGCGAGGGCGTCAACCGTGCCGCCATGGACAGCCTGTACGCGCCCCCGGCCGGGCAGGACGGCTACCGCGGCAAGGTGCGCTGGCGCATCCGCGGCACCGTGCTCATCGGCCCGACGATCTTCGGCCAGAACCCGGTGGCGGACGTCCCGTCGCTGACGATCCTGCCGGGCTGCGACGGCGACGTCTCCGACCTCCAGGGCCAGGTGTACGCCGACGGCACACGTGGCGTCAGCAGGGGCAAGGCCCTGCACAGCGCGGTCTACATGGTCGGCGCGAACCACAACTACTTCAACAGCGAGTGGACTCCCGGCCAGGCGCAGGCCCCCGCCCACGACGACTTCTGGCACGACCCCGAGCAGCCCGACCCGCTCTGCTCCCCCTCCGCCGCGACCCGCCTGACCGCCGACCAGCAGCACCGGGCCGGCGCCACCTACATCGCCTCCGCCGCCCGGCTGTTCGTCGCCGGCGACGACCGTGCGCGTGAACTGCTCGACGGCACCGGCCGCCGGGCCCCCTCCGCCGACCCGGCGCGGGTGCTGTCCCACGCCGTCGGCGCGAACCGCCGCGCCGGTTTCCTGCCGGACGGCTCCGTGAAGGTGACCGGCGGACGGCTGTGCTCAGCGATCGACCCCGATCCGCGCAAGGCATGCCTCAACCCGGAGACCGGCGGCGGCTCGCCGCACTTCGCATACTGGCAGCCGGAACGCGAGAGTGGCCGCCGCGCCGTGGCACTGCGCTGGTCCGCTCCGGGCTCGGCGGTGAAGGTGCGCCCCGAGAAGCCGCTCTCCGTGCGGGGCGCCAAGGCCCTCGCCCTGCGCGTCTTCGTCCCGCCGAACACCACCGGGACACAGCTCGACGTGTCCGTCACCGACGCCTCCGGCAAGCGGGCGAAGCTCGGCCGCGTCCGGGTCGACGGCCTGCCCGGCAGCGACCGCACCACGTCCTACTGGGCGCGTGAGGTCCGCGTACCGCTCGCCGCCGCCGCCCGCGCCGGTCTCGACCTGCGCAGGATCGTTTCCCTGGAGCTGACCCCGCGCACCCGCTCCGGACAGGCGTGGCTGATGGACGCCTGGGCGTGGAGCCCCGGCACGCCCGCCGTACGGGAAGCCCCGCTGACCCGTGTCGACCTCGGCCGGCTGACGGTCAAGGAGGGTGACTCCGGCGTCCGCACGTACCGGGTGCCGGTCCGCGTCTCCGGCAAGGGCGGCGGCACGGTCCGGCTGTACGTCATGGACCCGGGCACCGGCCGGGCGAAAGGCCGCCTGGTGACGGTCCGGCCCGGCAGCAGCGGCATCGACGTACCGGTCACGGTGAAGGGCAACAAGCGGTACGCCTGGGACATGTCCCACGACGTGCTCGTGAAGGCGGTCCGCGGGACCGTCGTCGGCGCGTACTCCGGCGGGGTCACCGCGGAGAACGACGACCCGATGCCCGAGATCACCGTGAAGCCGGTCGCCGACAAGGTGACGGAGGGGCAGCCGCTGACGTGGCGGGTCGCTCTCTCCGCGCCCGCCGACGTGGACCTGTCGTCGACGCTGCAGTTCGTCGGCGTCCCGGGCCGCCCCGAGCTGTCCACCAAGGACGTCGACCGGCAGTGGCTGCTCGACATGATCGGCGAGGTCCCCGACGGTGACGTCCCGCTGTCCCAGCTGGAGTACGCCTACCTGTGGGCCTCCGTACCGGCCGGGACCACCGGCGCGGAGATGACCGTACCCACGGTCCGCGACGAGTCGGCCGAACCGGCCGAGTACGTCGGCCTCCAGGCCGTCGACGACATGGGAGAGCCGCACGGCCCGGTCATGACCGGCACGGTGCTCGACGCGCCGTAGGCGTCACCCATCACGGCCGCGCGAACTCGCACCACACCACCTTGCCGGGTTCGCGCGGCCCCACGCCCCACCTGTCGGCCAGAGCGTCCACCAGCAGCAGGCCGCGCCCCGACTCGCCCTCCGGGTCGCGCAGGCACGGCTTCCCGTCGCCGCTGTCGTGCACCTCGACGCGCAGCGCCGTACCCCGCTCGCACAACCACATCCGCAGCAGATAGCCGCGCCCCGGCGGTACGCCGTGCACCAGCGCGTTCGTCGCCAGCTCGCTCACGCAGAGCGTGACGTCGTCGGCCCGTGCGTCCCACGCCCATGCTGCGAGCGCCGTACGGGCGAACTCCCGTGCCACCGCGACGGATCGCCGCTCGCGGCGGCAGAACAGCTCGCGCAGGTCCTCGTGTTGCATCGTCTTGTCCACGGGACGAGAGTCGCGGCGCGTGACCGGAAGACAGCACTCCGTCAACCCGTACATTTCTTTTGTACGGGCGGTGGAGGCGTAACGTACGTCCCGGTCCGGGCAGTTGGTCAGGCATGCACCCCAGGAGACGCCACCGGAAGAACGCGTCGGCGATGCGGATGGTCGGCCGCCAGCTCGCCCGCTTCCGCGAGGCCGCGGGCCTCACCCAACGCGAACTCGCGGCCGAGTTCGTCCTCGGCGAGGAGACCGTCGCGTCGATCGAACAGGGCCGCCGCCCCTTGAAGCCGGACCTCGCGCAGAGATTCGACGACCGCCTCGACACGAAGGGCGCGCTGTCGGTGGCGCTGGAGTACATGCCGGAGGTGGACCTGATCCCGGCGTGGGCGGAGGAGTACATGGACCTGGAGCGGGATGCGATCGCACTGTCCTGGTACGACAACCAGGTCGTGCCCGGTCTGCTCCAGACGGAGCGGTACGCACGCGGGGTCTTCCGCAGCCGCGTGCCCGCGTTCAACGCGGACGAGATCGAGGCGCAGGTCGCCGCTCGCGTGGCCCGCCAGGAGATCCTGGCGCGCAGTCGCCCGCCGACGATCAGCTTCGTGATGTGGGAGGCCATCCTCATGGACCGCATCGGCGGCGACGAGGTGTACGAGGAACAGGTGCGCCACCTGCGCGCCTGCGCCGAGCTGCCGGGCGTGTCGCTCCAGGTGATGCCGTTCGGCCGCACCAGCCATGCGGGGCTGGACGGTCCGTTCACGCTGCTGGAGACCCCGGACCATCAGCTCCTCGGCTACACCGAAGGACAGCGCGGCAGCCAGCTGCTCACCGACCCCGACGAGGTCAGCATCCTTGCGCGGAAGTATGCGATGCTGCGGGCACAGGCCCTCAACCCCGAGGACAGCACGGGCCTGTTGGACCGGCTGCTGGGAGAGCAATGAGCACCGCACTGAAGTGGTTCAAGTCCAGCTACAGCGGCAGCGAGGGCGGCCAGTGCCTCGAAGTGGCCTACGACTGGCGCAAGTCGACCCACAGCGGCAGCGAAGGCGGCAACTGCGTCGAGGTCGCCACCCACCCCGCCGCGATCCACGTCCGCGACTCCAAGGACGTCGGCGGCCCGGTGCTCAGCCTCGCACCGGCCGCCTGGACGGCCTTCGTCAGCGACCTGAGCTGAGGTTCTGGGCAACCTCCGTCGCCCAGTACGTCAGGATCATGCTCGCGCCTGCCCGCTTGATGCCGAGCAGCGTCTCGGCGATCGCCTTGTCCCGGTCGATCCAGCCCTTCTCCGCGGCGGCCTCGACCATCGCGTACTCGCCGCTGATCTGGTACGCGGCGACCGGCACGTCCACCTCGGCGGCGACGCGCGCCAGGATGTCGAGGTACGGGCCCGCAGGCTTGACCATGACCATGTCGGCGCCCTCGGCGAGGTCGAGCGCCAGCTCCCGCATGGACTCCCGCACATTCGCCGGGTCCTGCTGGTAGGTCTTGCGGTCGCCCTTGAGCGACGAGCCGACGGCCTCGCGGAAGGGGCCGTAGAAGGCGGAGGAGTACTTCGCGGTGTACGCGAGGATCGACACGTCCTCCTTGCCGATGGTGTCGAGCGCGTCACGGACGACACCGACCTGGCCGTCCATCATGCCGCTGGGGCCGACGACGTGGACGCCGGCGTCGGCCTGGACCTGGGCCATCTCGGCGTAACGTTCCAGCGTGGCGTCGTTGTCGACGCGGCCGTCCGCCGTCAGGACGCCGCAGTGGCCGTGGTCCGTGTACTCGTCGAGGCACAGGTCCGACATGATGACGAGCTCGTCGCCGACCTCCGCCTTCACGTCCCGGATGGCGACCTGGAGGATCCCGTCCGGGTCCGTGCCCGCCGTACCGGCCGCGTCCTTCTTGGCGTCCTCGGGCACGCCGAAGAGCATGATCCCGGCGACCCCGGCCTCGCGCGCCTCGACGGCGGCCTTCCGGAGCGTGTCGCGGGTGTGCTGCACGACGCCCGGCATGGCCCGGATCGGGACGGGCTCGCCGATCCCCTCGCGCACGAAGGCGGGCAGGATCAGAT
The DNA here is from genome assembly GCF_040706335.1 of Streptomyces sp. NPDC048389. Classification (NCBI taxonomy): domain Bacteria; kingdom Bacillati; phylum Actinomycetota; class Actinomycetes; order Kitasatosporales; family Streptomycetaceae; genus Streptomyces; species Streptomyces sp. NPDC048389. The sequence goes on from NZ_JBEZKP010000043.1 coordinate 47,795, forward strand.
CGGCCGGGTGCAGCCGGGTCTCGGCGACCATGCGCCGCATGGCGGGAGTGGTCCGGAGCCGCCGGGGGCGGGCACCGGGGAAGGATCCGTACGCAGTCATACCTGCCACGCTACGCCCGCCCGGCCCCCCCGATTACCGACACCGCGTCGGCGGCAGGACGTCACGGGGCGCCCTCTACGGGCGGGCGGTCTTGACGATCCAGGTCGCCGACTCGTAGAACACTCCGCCGTCCGTCGTGTGCGCCTCGATGTCCGCGCGCAGGTCGCCGAGGGCATGCGCACGGCCGGCTTCGTCCAGGTCCTCGATCAACCAGGCCAGCATCCCGGAGACGAAGTCGAAGGCGTGGTCGGCGGTCCGGCCGAAGTACATGGGCCGCTCCAGGCCGGTCAGCTCCGGCTCCTCGAATCCGGCGGCGGTGAGCGTGCTCCGTACGACCTCCGGGTCGGCCATGGCGAACGGGCCGGGCGCGCCGGGCGGGGGGACGGGGAGGTCGCGGCCCGCCGCGAGGGCGGTCGTGAAGGACCGGAACCACTCGTTGCGAGTCATGTCCTGCCACACCAGCAGCACCAGGCGGCCGCCGGGCCGCAGCGCGCGGGCGATGTTGCGGAACGCGGTCACCGGCTCGGCGAAGAACATGGCGCCGGTGCGGCTGATGGCGGCGTCGAAGGACGCCTCGGGGAACGGGTACGTCTGGGCGTCCGCCTGCTCGTAGCGGATGCTGTCGAGCCCCTCGCGCTGGGCCTCCCGCCGGGCGACGCGGAGCATCGGCCCCGACAGGTCGACACCGAGCACGGGCCCGCCGACGGTCAGCCGGGCGGCTGCGCGCGACTCCAGCCCGTTGCCGCAGCCGATGTCGAGCACACGCTCGCCGCGGTGGAGGGCGGCGGCGTCGAGGAACGGCCCCTGGTAGGCGTGGACCGCCCGGTCGAACCGGTCGGCGTGCTCCGCCCAGTACGAGCCCTCGTCACCGTCCCAGGCGCGGGCCTGCTCGGCGTTGGACGGGTCGATGTGAAGTGTCTTGGAGGTCATGGCGGTCACCCGTTCCGTTCGCGCGGCTCTGTTTCCGGTGTACGCCTCGGGCTGCGCGCCCGCCAACGTTCGCGGGCCGGGTGGCCGCTGCGCGGGGCCGTTCCCCCACCCCGCCCCTTCCCGAAACCGGGCTCCGCCCAGACCCGCCCCTCAAACGCCGGCGGGGCCGGGTCGACCGGCCATGTCGAGGCTCCGCCCCCGGGCCCCCGGGCCCCCGCGCCTCGAACACCGCCGAGGCCGGGCCCGCCCATCATGTCGGCGCTCCGCCCCGAACCCCGCCCCTCGAACACCGCCGAGGCCGGGTGTTCCCGGCACGTCCGGCCCGGCCGGTGAGGGCGTCCGGCGAAGCTGGAGTGGCCGGGCGCATCCAGCCCGGCCTGGGGGCACCTCCCACGGCCGCCAGGCCGTAGGGGGAGATTGAGGCCACCGCGCGAAGCGCGGTACCGGGCCGGGGCGGAGCCCGGTCGGGGCCGGGGCAGGACCCGACTCCGCTACGGGCCCGGGCCCTGCCCGGGGGGAACGGGTCCCGGGGCGAAGCCTGGACCGTATCCGGGGGCGGAGCCCCCGGATACGGGAAGGGGCGGGTGGGGGAAACCCCACCCGCCCCGCCACGCGTCAGCGCGCCGTCACGTCGTCGTACGACGCCGCCGTCCGCCGGGACGCCGTTCCGAGGGGCGCGTCACGTGCTCGCCCGCCTCGACCGCCGCCGCGCGGCGTGCCGCGCCGAAGTCGGCGAGGGCCTCGGTCAGGCGGTGGACGGACGGCTCCGGGGAGAGGACGTCCACGCGCAGCCCGTGCTCCTCCGCGGTCTTCGCGGTCGCCGGACCGATGCACGCGATCACGGTCACGTTGTGCGGCTTGCCCGCGATACCGACCAGGTTCCGCACCGTCGACGACGAGGTGAACAGCACCGCGTCGAACCCGCCGCCCTTGATCGCCTCGCGCGTCTCCGCCGGCGGCGGCGACGCCCGTACGGTCCGGTAGGCCGTGACGTCGTCGACCTCCCAGCCCAGCTCGATGAGCCCGGCGACCAGCGTCTCGGTCGCGATGTCGGCACGCGGCAGGAAGACGCGGTCGATCGGGTCGAAGACCGGGTCGTACGGCGGCCAGTCCTCCAGGAGGCCGGCCGCGGACTGCTCGCCGCTCGGAACCAGGTCCGGCTTGACGCCGAAGTCCACGAGCGCGGCCGCGGTCTGCTCGCCGACCGCCGCGACCTTGATCCCGGCGAACGCGCGCGCGTCGAGCCCGTACTCCTCGAACTTCTCGCGCACCGCCTTCACCGCGTTGACCGACGTGAAGGCGATCCACTCGTAGCGGCCGGTGACGAGGCCCTTGACCGCCCGCTCCATCTGCTGCGGCGTGCGCGGCGGTTCCACGGCGATGGTCGGGACCTCGTGCGGCACCGCGCCGTAGGAGCGGAGCTGGTCGGAGAGCGAGGCGGCCTGCTCCTTCGTACGCGGTACGAGCACCTTCCAGCCGAACAGCGGCTTGGACTCGAACCACGCGAGCTGATCGCGCTGGGCGGCTGCGCTGCGCTCACCGACCACGGCTATGACCGGTTGGTGTCCCTCGGAGGAGGGCAGCACCTTCGCCTGCTTCAGGATCTGCGCGATCGTGCCGAGCGTCGCCGTCCACGTCCGCTGCCGGGTGGTCGTACCGGCCACGGTGACGGTCAGCGGGGTGTCGGGCTTGCGGCCGGCCGCGACCAGCTCGCCGGCCGCCGCGGCCACCGTCTCGAGGGTGGTGGAGACGACGACCGTGCCGTCGCTCGTGCCGACCTCGGTCCAGCACCGGTCGGAGGCCGTCCGCGCGTCGACGAACCGGACGTCGGTGCCGTGCTCGTCGCGGAGCGGGACACCCGCGTACGCGGGCACGCCCACCGCGGCGGCCACGCCGGGCACGACCTCGAAGGGAATGCCTTCCGCGGCGCAGGCGAGCATCTCCTGACCTGCGTCGGTGTCCAGACCGGGGTCGCCTGTCACCGCACGGACGACCCGCTTGCCGCCCCGCGCGGCCTCCATGACAAGATTGGCCGCACCCCTGAGTACGGGGACTCCGGCGGTTGTTGACGCGCCGTCAACAACCGTCAGCTCAGGCGTGCTTACGCTCGCCCGCGCATGGCCGCGAACGACCTCGAGCACTTGCGGCTCGGCGATCAGCACGTCGGCGGCGGCCAGCGCGTCGACTGCGCGCAGAGTCAGCAGACCGGGATCGCCGGGACCGGCGCCCAGGAAGGTGACGTGCCCGTGTCCGTGTGCCGGAAGGGGTGGACGGTTCGAGGTGGTGGGGCTCAAAGTGCTCGCTCCCCCATAAGACCGGCCGCACCCTTGGCGAGCATCTCGTCCGCGAGTTCGCGTCCGAGCGCCGCCGCGTCGTCGTGCGACGTGGGTACGGGACCGGTGGTGGACAGCTGCACCAGCGAGGAGCCGTCGGTCGTGCCGACGACGCCGCGCAGGCGCATTTCGGTGACGGCCTGGCCGTCGCCCAACAGGTCGGCCAGCGCACCCACGGGTGCGGAGCAGCCGGCCTCCAGGGCGGCGAGCAGGGCACGCTCGGCGGTCACGGCGGCCCGCGTGCGCGGGTCGTCGAGCTCGGCGAGCGCGGCGGCGAGGTCCGCGTCGGACGCGGAACACTCGATCGCCAGTGCCCCCTGGCCGGGGGCGGGCAGGACGAAGTCCACCGACAGGAAGTCGGTGACCTCGTCGGTCCTGCCGATGCGGTTGAGTCCGGCCGCGGCGAGCACGACGGCGTCGAGCTCCCCGTTCCGTACAAATCCGATGCGGGTGTCGACGTTGCCGCGGATCGGCACCGTCTCCACGGTCAGGCCGTGGGTGCGGGCGTACGCGTTCAGCTGCGCCATCCGGCGCGGCGAACCGGTCCCGATCCGCGCGCCGTTCGGCAACTGCTCGAAGGTCAGACCGTCGCGTGCGATCAGCACGTCCCGCGGGTCCTCGCGCTTCGGCACGGCCGCGAGCGCCAGCTCGTCGGGCTGTGTCGTCGGCAGGTCCTTCAGCGAGTGAACGGCGAAGTCGACCTCCCCGCGCGCCAGCGCCTCACGGAGCGCGGCGACGAACACACCCGTGCCGCCGATCTGCGCGAGATGCTCGCGGGACACGTCTCCGTACGTGGTGATCTCGACGAGCTCGACGTCGCGGCCGGTGAGTCGGCGCACCGCCTCTGCCACTTGCCCGGACTGGGCCATGGCCAGCTTGCTCCGCCGGGTTCCGAGCCTCAGTGCCCTCTCGGTCATACTCGCCCTCGGTTCTTGACGTCTGCGTCATTCAGGTCGGCCCGGCTGACGGAGGCGACCGTCTCCGGGTCGAGGTCGAAGAGGGTCCGCAGCGCGTCCGCGTACCCGGCGCCGCCGGGTTCTCCGGCCAGCTGCTTGACCCGCACGGTGGGCGCGTGCAGGAGCTTGTCCACCACGCGGCGCACCGTCTGGGTGATCTCGGCGCGCTGCTTCTCGTCGAGTCCGGTCAACCGGCCCTCGAGGCGCGCCATTTCCCCGGCGACCACATCGGCGGCCATGGTGCGCAGCGCGACCACGGTCGGGGTGATGTGCGCGGCCCGCTGGGCGGCGCCGAACGCGGCGACCTCGTCGGAGACGATCGAGCGGACCTGGTCCACATCGGCCGCCATCGGCGCGTCGGCCGAAGCCTCCGCGAGGGACTCGATGTCGACGAGCCGTACGCCCGCGAGGCGGTGGACGGCGGCGTCGATGTCACGGGGCATGGCCAGGTCGAGCAGCGCGAGGCGCACGGGCCCGGTGCCGGTGCCATGCGCGGTGACCGCGCCGGCGTGGGCGTCGCGGGCGCGCGAGCCGTTGTCGACCCAGGCGCCGTGCTGCGCCAGGGAGTCGTCGAGGCCGACGGGGCACCCGTCGGCGGGCGCGGCGGCCGGCCTCGTCGAGGCGGCGTTCGCACCCGCGGAACCGGCAGCCGGCCTCGTCGCGTCCCCGCCGGGGGCATCCGCGGAAGCGGGCCGTGTCGCGGCGTCGCCGACGAAGGCGGCCTCCGCGGCCGGTCCCGTCGGGTCCGCGTCCGGCGCACCCGGGCCGCCGGCCCGGTCCACGCCCGGCAGGCCCGCCAGGTCGTCGGCGCCGCCGGGAAGTTCGGTCACGCGGCCGGCCCGGGCCGCGAGCGCGGCCAGGCGGGCGACGACGCTGCCCTCGGGGGCGCGCAGGTCCGCCGGGGCGGGCGCCTCGGGTACGACGTGCTCGGTGAGCGCCGCCGCGACCGCCTCCGCGGTCAGTACGAGCCCGGTCGCACCGGTGCACGACACGACCACGTCGGCCAGCGCCAGTTCGGCGGGCACGTCGGACATGCCGGCGGCGCGGGCCTCGACCGTGCCCGGCTCGGAGAGCACCGCGGCCAGTCGCTCCGCGCGCTCCGTGGTCCGGTTGGCGACGACGAGTTCCCGCACGCCGAGGCGTGCCAGGGTCGTGGCGGCGAGCGAGGACATCGAACCGGCGCCGATGACCAGCGCCCGCTTGCCCTCGGCCCACTTCTCGACCGGCACGCCGTCGGCGAGCTGCTCGAGGCCGAAGGTGACGAGCGACTGCCCGGCCCGGTCGATCCCGGTCTCGCTGTGGGCGCGCTTGCCGACCCGCAGCGCCTGCTGGAAGAGGTCGTTGATCAGCCGTCCGGCGGTGTGCCGTTCCTGCCCGAGCGCCAGCGCGTCCTTGATCTGCCCGAGGATCTGGCCCTCGCCGACGACCATCGAGTCCAGACCGCAGGCCACCGAGAAGAGGTGGTGGACGGCCCGGTCCTCGTAGTGCACATAGAGATAAGGAGTGAGTTCTTCGAGGCCGACCCCGCTGTGCTGGGCGAGCAGCGTCGACAGCTCGGCGACGCCGGCGTGGAACTTGTCCACGTCCGCGTACAGCTCGATGCGGTTGCACGTGGCCAGCACGGTCGCCTCGGTGGCGGGTTCGGCGGCGAGGGTGTCCTGGAGCAGCTTGCTCCGGGCGTCGGCGGGCAGCGACGCCCGCTCCAGCACGCTCACGGGCGCACTGCGGTGGCTCAGCCCTACGACCAGGATGCTCATGCCGGCATCACCGCGGTCATGCCGCCGTCGGGGCCCCTGCGGTTCGCGCCCTCGGCCTCTTCACCGGCCTTGCGCTGCTCGTGGAAGGCGAGGATCTGGAGCTCGATCGAGAGATCGACCTTGCGTACGTCGACCCCGTCGGGCACGGACAGGACGGTCGGCGCGAAGTTCAGGATCGAGGTGACGCCGGCGGCGATCAGGCGCTCGCACACCTGCTGCGCGGCACCGGCGGGCGTGGAGATGACGCCGATGGAGACCCCGTTGTCGCTGATGATCTTCTCGAGCTCGTCCGTGTGCTGGACCGGGATACCGGCGACGGGCTTTCCGGCCATTGCCGGGTCGGCGTCGATCAGTGCGGCCACCCGGAAACCACGGGACGCGAAGCCGCCGTAGTTGGCGAGCGCGGCACCGAGATTACCGATTCCTACGATCACAACCGGCCAGTCCTGGGTCAGACCCAGTTCACGGGAGATCTGGTAGACGAGATACTCCACGTCGTAGCCGACGCCACGGGTCCCGTAGGAGCCGAGGTAGGAGAAGTCCTTGCGCAGCTTCGCGGAGTTGACGCCTGCCGCCGCCGCGAGTTCCTCGGAGGAGACCGTGGGGACGGACCGCTCGGACAGCGCGGTCAGAGCCCGCAGGTACAGCGGGAGTCGGGCGACGGTGGCCTCGGGGATTCCTCGGCTACGGGTCGCCGGTCGGTGATTTCGGCCAGTTGCCACGGTGCTCCTGGGGGATGAGCGAGGCTGCAGGCGGCCGTGTGTCGCAGGACCGCCCCGTCGACAGCAGGCTATGTCTTTGTGAACGCGTGCACAAAGATGGTGTCCGCTTTGTCCGTCCAAAGTGATCGGGGTCACGCGATTCGACGGGCGAATTACGGAACCGCAAACCGTCCGTGACCGTTGGGGCACCGAAGGGCGCAAAGCCGGACACACTCCTCTCGCGCACGCCCCCGAGACCCGCTGATCCCGTCCACTGTGCCCTGTCGCGTCCGCCTCCCGATAGAGCCACGACGGGCAGGAGCCGGACCGCTCAGACCGCCGGGACCCCGAGCGCCCGCCGGAGCCGGTCGGCGTCCACCTTCCAGAAGGTGTGCTGCTCCCCGTCGATCAGCACCACCGGGATCTGCTCCCAGTAGGCGCGGTGCAGCTCCTCGTCCTTGTTGATGTCCTTCTCCTCCCAGGTGGCGCCCGCCTCGGCGCACACCGTCCGGACGACCGCGCGCGCCTCGTCACAGAGATGACAGCCGGGCTTGCCGACCAGGGTGACCACATGCTCGGAGGAGTGCTTCTTCTTGCGCCGCAGCAGAAAGCTCATACGTTCCATTCTCGCCGGTCCGCCCGGCGAGGACCGGATCAACAGCAAGAGGATCAGCGACAAGGAGAGGTCAACGGCAAGGGCGAAACAGCGGCCGCATCGAGACGCTCTGCGCGTACGAGAACACCGGCGAGCTGCCGCCGATTCCGGCCCACCACCCGCCGCGGACGGAGCAGCGGCGGATACGACGTAACGGCGGGGGCGCGGAGAGTTCACGCCGCCGCATCCCGGGCGGGTCGGGAAGTGCCGAACAGACTGGCTATGCTCACGACATGGCCGCACCGGGATGGCTCACTCCGCGTAGGCGCTCCGCCACGGCACGCAGCGTACTCGCGGGCGAAGCCGCAGCAGAGGCAGCACGGAAGTCCTCGCAGACGATCGAGGCACTCGAGGCGCAGCAGGTCACCGCCCCTCCCACCGAACCCGAGTTCCCCGTCGCCGGAGACGAACGCGCCGCCGCCTTCTTCGACCTCGACAACACGGTCATGCAGGGCGCCGCGATCTTCCACTTCGGCCGGGGCCTCTACAAGCGGAAATTCTTCCAGCGCCGCGAGCTGGCCCGGTTCGCCTGGCAGCAGGCGTGGTTCAGGCTCGCCGGGGTCGAGGACCCGGAGCACATGCAGGACGCCCGCGAGAGCGCTCTGTCCATCGTCCGGGGCCACCGCGTCTCCGAGCTGATGAGCATCGGCGAGGAGATCTACGACGAGTACATGGCCGACCGCATCTGGCCCGGCACCCGCGCCCTGGCGCAGGCTCACCTCGACGCCGGCCAGAAGGTCTGGCTGGTGACCGCCGCCCCCGTCGAGACCGCGACGATCATCGCCCGCCGCCTCGGCCTGACCGGCGCGCTCGGCACCGTCGCCGAGTCCGTCGACGGCGTCTACACGGGCAAGCTGGTCGGCGAACCGCTCCACGGCCCGGCCAAGGCGGAGGCGGTACGCGCCCTGGCGGCCGCCGAGGGCCTGGACCTCTCCCGCTGCGCCGCGTACAGCGACAGCCACAACGACATCCCGATGCTCTCGCTCGTCGGACACCCGTACGCGGTCAACCCGGACACCAAGCTGCGCAAGCACGCGCGGCAGCGGGACTGGCGGCTGCGCGACTACCGGACCGGCCGCAAGGCGGCCAAGGTGGGCATCCCGGCCGCGGCCGGCGTGGGCGCGCTGGCGGGCGGCACCGCCGCCGCGGTCGCCCTCCACCGGCGCCGCCGCTGAACCGCGGCCCCACCCCGGACCACCGCCGGCCCGGGCTCCACCCCGCCCCGGCACGCCCGGCGGACGGGCTCCCCGCCCGCTCCCGGCCCTCCGCTCCCGAACATGCGCTCCCCCGCGTGTCGTCGGCCAATCCCCGGCGTTGTACGGGTAGGCCCCCGGCCAGTCCTCTTGTCCCGTCCCGGCCAGAAGGCACCGCCCGGGACGACAGATGATGACCAAAATCGATCAACAACTGCTCACGATGTGCGACCAGAACCATCGCGTAGACGCAACAGAAGTGTCGGAAACGGCGATTTGAGCAACTGGGTGTAGCACTGCCTGTACGAAGCGTTATTCTCCTCAGACGCATGACGGACCCCACCAGTCCCCACGACGGGTGAACGGTCCCGCACTGCTCGTGATGGAAGCTCTGCCTCTGGGAGTCCCGTGTACCCACACGTCGGGGTTGACACCTCGGGCCTGGCTACGCTGCGCGCAGCGGTCCTCGACCACTTGCGCGGCCTTGTCCCCGCCGCGTACGCCGTGCCCGCCTTCGCCATGCCCCGCCTTGCCGCCGACGGCCCGGCCGCACCCTGCTACGCCCTGACCGACGGCCTGCACAAGGGGCCGACGCGCAGCGCGGTCGACGAGGGGCAACGGCCGGCCGAAGGACGGACCGCCGGCAGAAGAGCCGCCCGCGGCTCCGGCGCCCAGGCCGCCACCCGCCGACCCACCGCCGACAGCGACAGCGCCCGCATGATGGACCTGGTCGAGCGCGCGCAAGCGGGCGAGGCCGATGCCTTCGGCCGCCTCTACGACCAGTACAGCGACACCGTCTACCGCTACATCTACTACCGCGTCGGCGGGAAGGCGACGGCGGAGGACCTCACCAGTGAGACCTTCCTGCGCGCACTGCGCCGCATCTCCACCTTCACCTGGCAGGGCCGCGACTTCGGCGCCTGGCTGGTGACGATCGCCCGCAACCTGGTCGCCGACCACTTCAAGTCGAGCCGCTTCCGGCTGGAAGTGACCACCGGAGAGATGCTCGACGCCAACGAGGTGGAGCGCAGCCCCGAGGACTCCGTCCTGGAGTCCCTCTCCAACGCCGCGCTGCTCGAGGCCGTCCGCAAACTCAATCCCCAGCAGCAGGAGTGCGTCACCCTGCGCTTCCTCCAGGGCCTGTCGGTCGCCGAGACCGCCAGGGCGATGGGGAAGAACGAAGGCGCCATCAAGACCCTGCAGTACCGGGCCGTGCGCACCCTCGCCCGGCTGCTCCCGGACGACGCACGCTGAGCCGCCGTCCTCTGCCCGCGGAGTCCCGCCGGCCCCGCACCGATCCCCTACGGCCCCCGTACCCAACTCACCGTCGGTGACGCCTCGATGACGCACTGGTCCGATCATCCTTCGCGCGTAACCCAAGTGCCGCGCCGCTCGTTGTGCGGAATGCAGGCTCCCTCTGGACACGCCATGCCCGCAGCCGCTCACTCATTCGTGTGGATGTGCTCAAGGTGTGCAACCCTCCAGATCCCCAGGGGAGTCGATCGTCATGACGAGAGGAGGTGCCGCCAGTGATCGCGAACGTTTCGGCGCACCGGCGGGCGAACGCCTTCGCCCGGGCCTTGGAAGACCAGGCGGCCGAACAGCCCGACGAGTCGGTCGAGTCAGTCGAACCGCCAGAGCACGAACGGCTGTTGACCCTGGCCCATGGTCTCGGCGAGCTACCGAAGCCGGAGCTGGACCCTGAAGTCAAGGTGGTGCAGCGGGCTCAGCTCGTGGCCGCCATGGAGGCGATGCTCCAAGAGGGCACGGCGGCCTCACCCGGTGCACCCGCGGGCCCTACGGTGCCCGAGCAGCGGACCTCCGGCCGCGGCGCCCACCGGGCGTCCCCGCTCCGGAAATTGCGACCCCGTTCCCGTTGGTCGAAGGGGCTCGCGGCCGGCGGCCTGACCGTCGGTGTGGCTGCGGGCGCCTTCAGCGGGGTGGCCGCTGCCAGTTCCGACGCCCTGCCCGGTGACTCGCTGTACGGGCTCAAGCGCGGCATGGAGGACTTCAAGCTCGGCCTGGCCGACGACGACTCCGACCGCGGCGAGCTCTATCTCGACCAGGCGTCCAACCGCCTGAGCGAGGCCCGCAGGCTCATGGAGCGGGGCCGCTCCGGCACCATGGACCACGAGTCCCTGGGCGAGGTCCGCCGCACACTCACCGGCATGCGCCACGACGTCACCGAAGGCCACCGTCTCCTCAGTGCCGCGTACGAGCGCGACGGCTCGCTCGCCCCGATGGCCGCGCTCAACTCCTTCTCCCGCTCGCACCGCGACACGTGGGACGGACTGCGCGACCGGCTGCCCGCCCAGCTGACCGACGTCGGCGACCAGGTGGACTCCGCCTTCGACGCCATAGAGGAACAGGTCGGCCCGCTCGAGTCACTGCTGCCGCGGGTCCCGGAGAAGCAGCGCGGCTCCCAGGGCCCGAGCGCGGAACAGAGCTCCGGAGACACCACGGCCCCGGGTCGTACGGCGCCCAGCTCACCCGGTGCCGTGCCGACGGGCGAGGACACCCGTCCCCGTCCGCCGGGCTCCAGCCCGGACGCTCAGGACGACGGCCTGCTCGGCGGCAACACGGGCGGTCTGCTCGACCCGCCGGAGGGTGCCACGAGCCCGTCGCCGTCCGGTGGGAACTCCGCGCCGTCGGCCCCGGAGGTCACCATCCCGCCGCTCCTGCCCGGCATTCTCCCGGGCCTCGGTTTCGAGGCGGAGAACGACGCATAGCCAGGGCGGTGAGTGAGGGTGGGCCCGGCCGGGCCCACCCTCACTCATGTCCCCGGGTCAGGCTTGTATCCGCCGGTCAGGGATGTCCTCCGGGCCGGGCATGCGTCCGCAGGCGGGGGCTTGCCCCGCAGACCGGGGGCCGGGGACCGGGGCCGGGGCCGCGTATCAGAAGAAGACCGAGCGGCGCTGGACCAGCAGCTTGTAGAGCGTGTGCTGGATCTGCTCCCGCACCTGGTCCGTCAGGTTGAACATCAGCATGGGGTCCTCCGCCGCCTCCGGCGGATAGCCGTCCGTCGCGATCGGCTCCCCGAACTGGATCGTCCACTTCGTCGGCAGCGGCACCGCTCCGAGCGGCCCGAGCCAGGGGAACGTCGGCGTGATCGGAAAGTACGGGAAGCCCAGCAGCCGCGCCAGCGTCTTCGCGTTGCCGATCATCGGGTAGATCTCCTCGGCCCCGACGATCGAGCACGGCACGATCGGCGCACGCGCCCGCAGCGCCGTGGACACGAAGCCGCCCCGGCCGAAACGCTGGAGCTTGTAGCGCTCGCCGAACGGCTTGCCGATGCCCTTGAAACCCTCCGGCATCACGCCCACCACCTCGCCGCGCTGCAGCAGCATCTCAGCGTCCTCGGCGCAGGCCAGTGTGTGGCCGGCCTTGCGTGCCAGTTCGTTGACCACCGGCAGCATGAAGACCAGATCGGCGGCCAACAGCCGCAGATGACGACCCGCCGGGTGATTGTCGTGGACGGCCACCTGCATCATCAGTCCGTCCAGCGGCACCGTCCCCGAGTGGTTGGCCACCACCAGCGCGCCGCCCTCCGCCGGGATGTTCTCGATGCCCTTCACCTCGACGCGGAAGTACTTCTCGTACATCGGCCGCAGCATCGACATCAGGACCTGGTCGGTGAGCTCGGCGTCGTAACCGAACTCGTCCACCTCGTAGTCCCCCGTGATCCGGCGCCGCAGGAACGCCAGCCCGCCGGCGATCCTCCGGTCCCAGGTACCGGCCGCCGTCCCGGGCGTCTCCGGCACGGCCGCAACGCCCTTGCGCCCGTCCCCGGCGCCGCCCTCCGCGTCCGCGGCACCCTCCGGCGGGCTCGCGGTGTCCGCACCCCGAGCGCCGGACGCCACGGGATCGGCCTGCGCCCGCGCCCCGCCCGTGCCGCCGTCCGTGCCGTCACCGCTCTGCGGCCCGGGCAGGGCGCTCACAACGGCCTCCCCCGTCACCGCGGCGTCGGCCTTGCGGCGGCCGCCTGCCGGGGAGCGCCGCCGCGCCGGGCGCTGTGCGCCGCCGCCGCGCGACCGGTCGTCGTCGAACGGAATGACCTTGGCGTCCGCCATCGTCCGCTGCGCTCCTTATCCGGGCTGTCCGCTGCTGTGCGTCGTCTGCGTGGCCGCCTGCCCGCCGGCCCCGGTGGCGGGACCATGCCCCAAGGGCGCGGCATCGTCCCGCAAGGGCAGGGCCGCCGTGACCCGGTCCACCGCCCTGGCGAGGGCCTCCGGCGGCAGCAGCCCGGGCCCGCGGCTGCGTGCGAAGTCCGCGAACGTCTCCGCCGTCGTGTACTTCGGCCGGAAGCCCAGGGTCTCGCGCATCTGAACGGTGCTCACCACGCGCCCGTGGGTCAGCAGCCGGATCTGCTCGGGCGAGAAGTCGGTGAGGCCGATCGTCCGCAGCGCGGAGCCCACCCAGGTGACCGCCGGCAGCAGCAACGGCAGTGTCGGCCTTCCCAGCCTCCGCGAGCACTGCGACAGCGTCAGCACACCGTCCCCGGCGATGTTGAAGGTGCCGCTGTTGAGCGTGGAGCGCCGGGGTTCGTGCAGGGCGATCCGCAGCACGTCGATGACGTCGTCCTCGTGGACGAACTGCAACCGCGGGTCGTATCCGAACACCGTCGGCATCACGGGCAGCGTGAAGAAATCCGCGAGCGGCGAGTCGGCGCACGGTCCGAGGATGTTGGCGAAGCGCAGCACGCACACCGCCACGTCGGGCCGGCGCCGGGCGAAGCCGCGCACGTATCCCTCGACCTCGACGGCGTCCTTGGCGAAGCCACCGCTCGGCAGCGACTTGGGCGGCATGGTCTCCGTGAAGACCGCCGGGTCGCGCGGGGCGGAGCCGTACACACTCGTACTGGACTTGATCACCAGCCGCTTGACGGCCGGCGACTTCTGGCAGGCGCCGAGGAGCTGCATGGTGCCGATGACGTTGGTCTCCTTGACGGCCGTACGGCCGCCCGCGCCGAGCGGTGTCCCCGTCACGTCCATGTGCACGACCGTGTCGACCGCGTACTCGGCGAGCACCCGGGCGATCGCGGGCTGCCGGATGTCGGCACGGACGAACTCTGCACCGCCCAGATGACGTCCGGGGCCGACGGCGTCGACCCCGATCACCCGGTCCACCTCGGGATCCCGCTGGATGCGCCGTACGAGACGGCCACCGAGCTGCCGGGCCACTCCGGTGACGAGCACGACCTTGCCCAAGATCAGCGCCTTCCCTGGGGGCGTTCCGGCCCTGGTCCGCCGGACCGGGCCTCGAGTCCTGGCGTCACCGTAGCGCGTCACTGCTGCGCTGTGACGACCGCACGACTGTCTTTCGCCACGTAATGCCGCGTCGGAGCAGCAAAACACCCCGGCCCCTCCACCGTGCGGTGGAGGGGCCGGGGCGACGCGTACAGCTGCCGCCTACTTCTTGTTGCGACGCTGAACGCGGGTGCGCTTGAGCAGCTTGCGGTGCTTCTTCTTGGCCATCCGCTTACGCCGCTTCTTGATAACAGAGCCCACGACTACCCTCGCTCACTTCTCTTCACTCGGTGCGGGGCGTCTGGGCCCACACGACCTACGTCGGCCTAGCCTACCTGCCACCGAGTGAGGGACGTAATCCGAGGGGAGCAGTCGAGCCTCCGTCACGCGGATTCCACCCCCACGAAGGACTCGCGGAGATACTCGTGCACCGCTTGCTCCGGTACCCGGAAGGACCTCCCCACCCGGATCGCCGGCAGATGACCGCTGTGCACCAAGCGGTACACGGTCATCTTCGACACCCGCATCACCGAGGCGACCTCCGCCACGGTGAGAAACTTGACCTCGTTGAGAGGCCTCTCGCTGCCAGCAGCCATGACCCACCTGTACCTTCCGCACCCGACGCGCACCGGCTTCCCCTCCGGTGACTCTTCGTCGCTGTGCGCTCACTGCCCAGACTAGGGGCGGGTGATGCAAGTGGGGAAGAGGAGCTGCGATCAGGCGACTACTGTGACAGACACGTCCGATCGAGTACGTAGCGCGTCAACGGACGGTAGAAATCGGACCGTACGGCGTCGTCAAGCGGAACGGCGACCGACACCCGGCCCTCGGCCTCACCGACGAACAGGGCGGGATCGTCCGTGTCGGCCAGTCCGACGGCCTCGACACCCAGTTGACCTGCTCCGCAGACCCAACCGTGATCGCCGACGACCAGGTCGGGCAGCGGCCCGCCGGCGTCGGCGGCCGCCTGGAGCGCGATCCTGACCGGCAGGGGGGAATGGCTGTGCGTGCCGACGGCACGGGCACCGGGTTCACGGAGTACGGCCACTCCTCGTACGTACTCGATGCGGTAGGGACGTACGCCGAACCGGGTCGTTATGTCGACACATCGCCCCTGCGCGGGTGTGAGTACGGAACAACCCGCCGCCGACAAGGCGTCTGCCAGACCGGCGTAGAACCCGAGCAGCCGGTGCGGGTGCCCGGTACCGAACAGCACGGAACCGCCCCCTGCGGCCACCGCGCCCAGCCGCTCGGCGAACGCGGCGAGCCTGCCGAGGGTCAGCTCGGGATCGATGACGTCCGCCCCGCTCACGTCCTCCGGATCGGCCGACACCCCGCACCGGTCGGCCATGAGCGCGACGACGTCCCGCACACTCCAGTTCCACCGGGGATCCAGCCCGATCGTGACCCGGGGGTCACGCGCGACGAAGGCACGATAGCTTCGCAGACTCGTCTCACGGGAGGTGGCGACGACACCGGCCAGACGTGACGCCAGCAGATGCGCCCGCAGCGCTCGGGTGCTCAACATCTTCCCGATGCTGGCGCACAGTGGCGGCCACCACATGAAAACCCGGTGCAACCCGCACAGTTGGCGTAGCGCACGCTACCGCAGGGTTGTGGGAGTGGCCGAAGGGCCGGCGCCGCCGACGGCGTCGGTGTCGGGGCGGGCGGCAGTGGGGGGAGAGCCGGGCCGGCGGGGTGGCCCGAGGGACGGAATCACGCCAGCAGACCGCGCAGGGGAAAGGCCGCCCGCCGCGTCGCCAGTACGGCCTGGTCCAGCCGGTCGGCAGGGTCGTAGCCCTCGTCCCAGCCCCGCCATGCCACCGGCCACCGTCCGTCCGTCATCCGCGCCGGCGCCAACTGCCGTGTCTTGGCGTAGACCTCGTCCCGCCACGACGACGGGATCACCGACTCCGGCTCCACCGGCTCGTGCGCCGCGATGCCCACCAGGTGCGTCCACGACCGGGGGACGACGTCCACCACCGCGTACCCCCCGCCACCGAGCGCGACCCAGCGGCCGCCGTCCACAAGCTCGTGCGCCAGCGCGTGACACGCCTCCTGGACGGCGCGCTGCGCGTCCAGCGACACCGCGAGATGCGCCAGAGGGTCCTCGAAGTGGGTGTCCGCGCCGTGCTGGGTCACCAGCACCTGCGGCCGGAAGTCGGCCAGCAGCTCCGGCACGACCGCGTGGAACGCCCGCAGCCAGCCTTCGTCACCCGTGCCCGCCGGCAGCGCCACGTTCACCGCCGAGCCCTCCGCCGCCTCGGCGCCGGTCTCCTCCGGCCATCCGGTCTGCGGGAAGAGGGTGCGCGGGTGCTCGTGCAACGACACCGTGAGCACCCGCGGATCGTCCCAGAACGCCGCCTGGACACCGTCCCCGTGGTGGACGTCCACATCGACGTACGCGACGCGCTCCGCGCCCAGCTCCAGCAGCCGCGCGATCGCCAGCGACGCGTCGTTGTAGATGCAGAACCCGGACGCCCCGCCGGGCATCGCGTGGTGCAGACCGCCCGCGAAGTTCACGGCGTGAGCGGCGTCCCCGCGCCACACGGCCTCCGCCGCACCGACGGACTGCCCTGCGATCAGAGCCGACGCCTCGTGCATCCCGGCGAACGCCGGGTCGTCGACCGTGCCGAGCCCGTACGACTGGTCCGCCGACTTCGGGGCCGCCGACGCGGCCCGTACGGCGCCGATGTAGTCCTCCCGGTGCACGAGACGCAGCGTCGAGTCCCCGGCGGGCTTCGCGGCGACCACGTGCATCGACCGGTCCAGCCCGTAGGCGCGCACCAGCCCCATGGTCAGCGCGAGCCGCACCGGATCCATCGGATGGCTGGGCCCGAAGTCATACTTCGTCACCGCCTCGTCCCACATCAACAACCCGCGGCCGCTCATACCCGCCACCGTATCGGTCGCTTCCTTCGCCGAACGATCGGGCATACACCAGCGTCACCAGGATCAGCACCATCGGCACCGTCATCGCCCCGCGATAGCTCCAGGCGTCCCCCAGCGCACCCACGAGGGGCGAGCCGACGAGGAAGCCGACGTAGTTGAAGACGTTCAGCCGGGCCACGGCCGCGTCGCTGCCGTGCCCGGCCGGGAACAGGCGGCCGGCAGCCGCGAAGGTCTGCGGCACGATCACGCACAGCCCCAGTCCCAGCAACGTGAACCCGAGCATGCCGACCCACGGCCCCGGTGCGCCCGCCACCACGGCGAACCCGGCCGCCGCCAGCACCGCACCTCCCCTGACGACCGCCACGGCCCCGAACCGCCGCACTCCGAGGTCTCCGACGGCCCGTCCCACCAGGGTCGTCACCATGTACGCGTTGTAGGGCACGGTCGCGAGCTCCTCGGAACTCCCGAGGACGTCCTGCAGATACTTCGCGCTCCAGTTGGAGACGGTCGAGTCCCCGATGTACGCGAACGTCATCACCAGGCAGAGCGGCAGCAGCATCCTGAACGCGGCACGGTCCCGGGCCGCGCCCTGCGAGTCCCCGCCCTTCGTGTGCGCGGGGGAACGCCGCTCGTCGACGTACCACCGGCTCCCCGCCGCCACCGCCGGCACCAGCACCACGACGACCGGCAGGTACGAGACCACCAGCGCCAGGTCCCAGTGCGCACCCACCCAGGCGAGCGAGGCACCGACGATGCCGCCGAGGCTGAAGGCGGCGTGGAAGCCGAGCATGATGCTGCGGCCGTAGGCCCGTTGGAGACCGACGCCGAGCATGTTCATCGACGCGTCCAGCGCTCCTACGGACAGCCCGAACACCCCCAGGGCGACGGCCACCTGCCACAGCCGGTCGCCGGCGGCGACGCCGAGCAGGGACAGCAGCACCACCGGCTGCGCAGAGCGCAGCACCGCACTCACGGCGACCCGTCGCACGACGCGCTCGGTCAGCACGCTCCCCACCCCGGCGAGCACCGGCACGGCCGCGAGGAACAGGGGCAGCAGGGCGTCCGAGATCCCGTACCGATCCTGGATGGCGGGGATACGGGTCACCAGCAGGGCGAAGGCGACGCCCTGCGAGAAGAAGCTGAACGCCAGAGAGGCACGTCCGTGGCGCAACCGCGGATCTGTCATGGCCGCACAGCGTATGCCCGGGACTTACTGTGCGGTAGACGGATCACACGAGCAGTGCGGGCAGCTCCGCCATCGCCTCGAACCAGCCGTTGGCGCCGCCGAGTTGGGCCGCGGCGGTCATGCCGGTGAAGCCGTAGACGTCCATCCCCGCGGCGAGAGCCGCCTGTACGCCGAGGCGGCTGTCCTCCACGACGACGCACCGCTCGGGCGCCATCCCCATCCGCCGGGCGGCATGGAGGAAGAGATCGGGCGCCGGCTTGCCCCTGCCGACATCCTGGGCGCTGAAGACGATGTCGTCCGTGAACCACCGGTCCAGCCCCGTGGTGCGGTGACCGACCCGGATGCGCTCATGGCTGCCGGAGGAGGCGACGCAGTACGGCACGCCATCGGCCCGGAGCTTCTCCAGTACCTCGGTCACGCCGTCGACGGGTGACAACTCCCGCTCGAAGGCGGCGAAGACGCGGGCATGCAGGGTGTCGTCGAAGTCGGCGGGCAGCGCCTGCCCGGTCCGCTCGCGTATGAGGTCGTGGACGCGGTGCACGGCGGCCCCCATGTAGTCGCGCAGTGAGTCCTCGTACGTGGTGGGGTGACCCAGCTCCGTGAGGTAAGCGGCCAGGATGGTGTTCGAAAGGGGCTCGCTGTCGACGAGCACACCGTCGTTGTCGAAGACGACGAGGTCATAGCGCATGCCGACGACCATAGTCGAGCGGATCCGGGGTGCCGGGTGGTGAATCGGTCGTGAATCGGTCCGGAACGCAGGAAAGCCCCGTACCAGAGGCACGGGGCTTTCCCACAACAATTGTTCGGCGGCGTCCTACTCTCCCACAGGGTCCCCCCTGCAGTACCATCGGCGCTGAAAGGCTTA
>NZ_JBEZKP010000044.1:0-66521 GCF_040706335.1 Streptomyces sp. NPDC048389
AACCCGCTGCAGACCGTGCCGCTGACCGAGGCCATCCAGGAGCACCGTTTCGACGCGGTGTTCGGCGGCGGCCGCCGCGACGAGGAGAAGGCCCGCGCCAAGGAGCGGGTGTTCAGCCTGCGTGACGAGTTCTCGCAGTGGGACCCGCGCCGTCAGCGGCCCGAGCTGTGGCAGCTCTACAACGGCCGCCACGCCCCCGGTGAGCACGTGCGGGTCTTCCCGCTCTCCAACTGGACCGAGCTGGACGTGTGGCAGTACATCCAGCGCGAGAGGATCGAACTCCCCGAGATCTACTTCGCGCACGAGCGTGAGGTGTTCAAGCGCTCCGGCATGTGGCTGACCGCCGGCGAGTGGGGCGGGCCCAAGGACACCGAGACGCCGGAGAAGCGGCTGGTCCGCTACCGCACCGTCGGCGACATGTCCTGCACCGGCGCCGTCGACTCCGACGCCACCACACTCGAAGCCGTGATCACCGAGATCGCCGCCTCCCGCCTCACCGAGCGCGGCGCCACCCGGGCCGACGACAAGATGTCGGAAGCCGCGATGGAAGACCGCAAGCGCGAAGGGTACTTCTAGAGATGACCACCCCCACCGAGCAGCTGGCCGAGCAGGTCTCGGCCACCACCCTGCTGCGCTTCGCCACCGCCGGGTCCGTCGACGACGGCAAGTCCACCCTCGTGGGCCGTCTCCTGCACGACTCCAAGTCGGTCCTCGCCGACCAGCTGGAGGCCGTGGAGCATGCCTCCCGCAGCCGCGGCCAGGAGACCCCCGACCTGGCGCTGCTCACCGACGGCCTGCGGGCCGAGCGCGAGCAGGGCATCACCATCGACGTGGCCTACCGCTACTTCGCCACGCCCCGGCGCCGCTTCATCCTCGCCGACACCCCCGGCCACGTGCAGTACACCCGCAACATGGTCACCGGCGCCTCCACCGCCGAGCTCGCCGTCGTCCTCGTCGACGCCCGCAACGGCGTCGTCGAGCAGACCCGCCGGCACGCCGCGGTCGCCGCCCTGCTCCGCGTCCCGCACGTCGTCCTCGCGGTGAACAAGATGGACCTCGTCGACTACGCGGAGCCCGTCTTCGCGAAGATCGCCGAGGAGTTCACCGCGTACGCCGCCTCGCTCGGCGTCCCGGAGATCACCGCGATCCCGATCTCGGCGCTCGCCGGCGACAACGTCGTGGACGTCTCGGCGAACATGGACTGGTACGCGGGCCCCACCGTCCTCGAACACCTCGAAACCGTGCCCGTCAGCCACGACCTGGCCACCTGCCACGCCCGGCTGCCCGTCCAGTACGTGATCCGGCCGCAGACCGCCGAGCACCCCGACTACCGCGGCTACGCCGGACAGATCGCCGCCGGAGCCTTCCGCGTCGGCGAGTCCGTCACCGTCCTGCCCTCCGGCCGCACCTCGAAGGTCTCCGGCATCGACCTGCTGGGCGAGCCGGTGGACGTGGCCTGGACGCCGCAGTCGGTCACGCTGCTGCTGGAGGACGACATCGACGTCTCCCGCGGCGACCTCATCGTGCCGACCGACGACGCCCCTCCGACCACGCAGGACGTCGAGGCGACCGTCTGCCACGTCGCGGACCAGCCGCTCACGGTCGGCCAGCGGGTACTGCTCAAGCACACCACCCGCACGGTGAAGGCGATCGTCAAGGAGATCCCCTCGCGGCTCACCCTCGACGACCTCTCCCAGCACCCGGCCCCCGGCCGGCTCGTCGCCAACGACATCGGCCGCGTCAAGGTGCGCACCGCCGAGCCGCTGGCGCTCGACTCGTACGCCCATTCGCGCCGCACCGGGTCGTTCCTGCTCATCGATCCCGCCGACGGCACGACGCTCGCCGCGGGCATGGCGGGCGACGCCTTCGCCGCCGAGACCGCCGCCGACGAGCAGTCCGCCGACGACGCGGCGTGGGACTTCTGATGACCGACGTCTTCTCGACCTTCGCCAAGGAGGGCGGCCGCGTGGGCAGCGGGGCTCTCGGCGCGGGCACGGGCGGGGTGGCGCGATGTGCGCGATGACCGGAGTACCGGGGGCGCTGCGCGAGCGCGCCTCCGGCGTCCCGCACCGCCGAAGACCTGACTGCCCGCCGACGACCCGGCCGCGTCCGACATGACGTAGGACCGGGCCTACGAGAGGAAGACCTCCCGTGCCAGCCACCCGTAGCTTCCTGGGCCGCGGCCTCGCCGCCGCAGCCGCCCTGCCGCTCCTCGCCGTGGTCCTCACGGCCTGCGGCTACGGCTCCCAGGCCGCGAAGGCCCCGGTCGCCCACGCGGCCAAGGGCCCGAAGGTCGGTGGTCTGGACACCGTACGGATCGGGTACTTCCCCAACCTCACCCACGCCACGGCCCTCGTGGGCGACCGGGAAGGCATCCTCCAGCGGGAGCTGGGCGGGACCAAGGTGTCGGCCGCGAGCTTCAACGCCGGACCCTCGGAGATCGAGGCCCTGAACGCGGGCTCGATCGACATCGCGTTCATCGGTCCCTCCCCCGCCGTCAACGCCCATGTGAAGTCCGAGGGCAAGAGCCTGCGGATCATCGGCGGTTCCGCGTCCGGTGGCGTGAGGCTCGTCGTGAACCCGCAGAAGATCAAGTCCCTGGCCGACGTCAGGGGCAAGAGGATCGCCACCCCGCAGCTCGGCAACACCCAGGACGTGGCGTTCCTCAACTGGGCCGCGGAGCAGGGGTGGAAGGTCGACCCCCAAAGCGGCAAGGGCGACGTCTCTGTGGTCCGGATGCAGCCCAAGGTGACGCCGGGCGCCTATCGGTCAGGAGCTGTCGACGGGGCCTGGATGCCGGAGCCCGCCGCCTCCAGGCTGGTGGCCGCGGGAGCGAAGGTGCTGCTCGACGAGGCGGACCTGTGGCCGGACGGGAAGTTCGTGATCACGAACATCGTCGTGTCGCAGAAGTTCCTGAAGGAGCACCCGGCCGTCGTCGAGGCGGTGCTGCGCGGCACGGTGAGGACCAACGAGTGGATCAACGCCAACCCCGGCAAGGCCAGGGCCTCGGCCAACGCCAAGCTCGAGGAGCTGACCGGCAAGCCGCTGCCGCCGGAGGTGATCGAGCCGGCCTGGAAGTCCCTCCGGTTCACCGACGACCCGCTGGCGGCGACGCTCGGGACCCAGGCGGACCACGCGGTGCGGGCGGGCCTGCTCGAGCAGCCGGACCTCGCCGGGATCTACGACCTGAAGCCACTGAACAAGGTCCTCGGTGCCGAAGGCGCACCCGAGCTCTCCGACGCCGGACTCGGCGTCAAGTAATCCGTAGCAGCCGAGTTCCCCAGGAGGTGACGACCATGGCCACTGCCATCGCCAAGGCCGAGGACCGCGTAAGTGCCGAGCAGGCGTACGCGGCCCGTATCGGGCATGTCTCCAAGTCCTTCAACGGGCCCGCCGGGCCGCAGCTCGTGCTGGACGACATCACGCTCGATGTCGCGCCGGGCGAGTTCGTCACCCTGCTGGGGGCCTCCGGCTGCGGCAAGTCGACGCTGCTGAACCTGGTCGCGGGGCTCGACCGGCCGACCGCGGGGTCCATCGAGACGCCCGGCGGTCGGCCCGCCCTGATGTTCCAGGAGCACGCCCTGTTCCCGTGGCTGACCGCGGGCAAGAACATCGAACTGGCACTCAGGCTGCGGGGCGTACCCAAGGGCGTGCGGCGCGGCGAGGCGGAGCGGCTGCTGGAGCTGGTGCGGCTCGGCGGCGCGTACCGCAAGCGGGTGCACGAGCTGTCGGGCGGGATGCGGCAGCGGGTCGCCATGGCCCGCGCGCTGGCGCAGGACAGTCAGCTGCTGCTCATGGACGAGCCGTTCGCGGCGCTCGACGCCATCACCCGGGACGTGCTGCACGACGAGCTGACCCGGATCTGGCGGGAGACGAACGTCTCCGTCCTGTTCGTCACGCACAACGTCCGTGAGGCGGTGCGGCTCGCGCAGCGGGTGGTGCTGCTGTCGTCACGGCCGGGGCGGGTGGCCCGTGAGTGGACCGTCGACATCGAGCAGCCGCGGCGTATCGAGGACACCGAGGTGGCGGAGCTGTCCGTCGAGATCACCGAAGAACTGCGTGGGGAGATCCGCCGACATGGCCAGCACTGACACGACCCCGGCCGCCACCGGGAAGGGCGCGGGCAAGGCCGACGACCTGGCGGGTCTGGAGGCGGGGCTCGACGCGCTGGACGCGGTGCAGGTGAGCCGCACGCCGGTGCGCGAGGTACTGCTGAAGAAGGTGCTGCCGCCGCTCACGGCCGTGGCACTGGTACTCCTCGCCTGGCAGCTGCTGGTGTGGGCGGAGGTCACCGAGGACTACAAACTGCCCGCACCGTCCGCGGTGTGGGACAGCGTGTCCGGCATGTGGCTGCAGGGCACGCTGTTCGAGGTCATCTGGACCAGCGTCTCCCGCGGTCTGCTCGGCTTCCTGCTGGCCCTCGCCATCGGCACCCCGCTCGGACTGCTGGTGGCCCGGGTGAAGTTCGTCCGTGCCGCGATCGGACCGATCCTCTCCGGTCTGCAGTCGCTGCCGTCCGTCGCCTGGGTACCGCCGGCCGTGATCTGGCTCGGACTGAACGACAAGATGATGTTCGCCGTGATCCTGCTGGGCGCGGTCCCCTCGATCGCGAACGGCCTGGTGTCCGGCGTCGACCAGGTGCCGCCGCTGTTCCTGCGGGCCGGCCGCACGCTGGGCGCCACCGGCCTGCGGGGCGCCTGGCACATCGTGCTGCCGGCGGCGCTGCCCGGCTATGTGGCGGGGCTGAAGCAGGGCTGGGCGTTCTCGTGGCGTTCGCTGATGGCCGCGGAGATCATCGCCTCCTCGCCCGACCTGGGCCTCGGCCTCGGCCAGTTGCTGGAGAACGGCCGCAACAACGCCGACATGCCCGGGGTGTTCCTCGCCATCCTCCTGATCCTGATCGTCGGCATCGCGATCGACCTGCTGATCTTCAGTCCACTGGAGCGGTGGGTGCTGCGCAGCCGCGGTCTGCTCGTGCGGAGCTGAGTCGATGACGCACAGCCCGGTCCTCCTCGTCGTAGCGCACGGCAGCCGCGACCCGCGGCACGCCGCGACCGTCCACGCCCTGGCCCGCCATGTGCGGTCGCTGCGTCCGGGGATGCGCGTCGAGACCGCGTTCCTCGACTTCAACGTCCCCTCGGTGCCGCGGGTCCTCGGACGGCTCGCGGCCGACGGCGTACGGGACGTGGTGGCGCTTCCGCTGCTGCTGACCCGCGCCTTCCACGCCAAGGCGGACATCCCGGCCGTGCTGCGACAGGCGCCTCGGGTGCTGCGGATCCGGCAGGCCGAGGTTCTCGGCCCGTCGCCGCTGCTGCTCGCCGCGGTCGAGCGGCGACTGTACGAGGCGGGCCTCACGCCCGCGGACAAGAGCTCGACGGGCCTGGTACTGGCCGCCGCGGGCTCCACAGACCCGGAGGCGATCGCAGTGATCGCCCAGACAGCGCGGGAGCTGCGGCACACCGGTTGGTGCGCCGTGCGGCCTGCGTTCGCCTCCGCATCCCTTCCGCGTACCGAGGACGCCGTCCGCGCCCTGCGCACCGACGGCTTCTCACGCGTCGCCGTGGCCCCGTACGTGATCGCCCCGGGCCGCCTCCCCGACCGCATCACGGAGGGCGCCGGCGAGGCGGACGTCGTGGCGAGCGTGCTCGGCGCCTCGCCGGAGTTGGCACGGCTCCTGCTGTGCCGCTACGACGAGGCGCGGGCGGAACACCTCCTGGCGGCCGGCGCGTAACGACCCGGGCCGGAGTTGCGCCCGAGTCCGCAGGCGCCGGTTCGAAGGACGTCGCGGCATCGGCACCGCGAAGGCCGGGCGAAGCCGTCTTGCGGGCGGCACTCCCGACCGCGGCCAGACCGGCGCGCCGGTCGCCTCGGTGACGCGGAACTCCTGGGGCCGGTGCCTGGCCGCAGGAAGTCGCCCGGTGAGTCCAGCGGTACCGAACGCCTTGCGATGCGGGCGTGCTCGGGGACGCTTTCGGGTGGACGGAAAGCCGGGTTCAGTCGAAGGCCAGGCTGCCGGTGCGGGCACGTGGTGGCGCGGCGGGTGTCCGTGGTGGTCATGGTCACGACCCTAGTCGGCAAGTGGCATGCCCTTCTGGGCCATTCACGAGCGGGCCTGCTGGTCCACTTCCGTTTCAGTCGCGGGTCATCTCGACGAGTTTGACGACGGTGTTCCAGTTGCGGCTGGTGGCGACGGCCCCCTTGACCACAGCGGGCCGGGAGAGTGCGACGGCGAGCTTCGAGCGGCCGAGGCCGTCCGGCGCGTACAGGTACAGGGCGCGGTCGCCGAGCCGGAACTCCTCCGGCAGATGGGCCGCCGCGTCGACGGACGCGAACCGGTCGGCGGTGACGGGCTCGGAGAAGTACGTGACGTGCAGTTGCCTGGCCTCGAGCGAGGACGCGGGGAAGGGGCAGGCTTCGGCGACGGCGCGCAGATACTCCGCGTCGCGCACCAGAGTGTCGACGCGGAAGCCGAACGCCTCCTCGATCGCCTGCTCCAGTTCGGCGGCGAGGACGTTCGCGTCCTTCTCGTCGCTGCTGAACACCGCGTTGCCGCTCTGCAGGTAGGTGGCGACGTCCGCGTGGCCCAGAGCGCCGAGGACGGCGCGGAGTTCCGCCATGGGGACCTTCTTGCCGCCGCCGACGTTGATCCCTCGCAGGAGTGCCGCGTACTTCGTCGTCATGCCCGAACGATAGGCGGTCACCTCGCCATACGGGCATCGCCTTCCAAGTCGGGCGGGACCTCCAGCGCTCTTGGCTGCAAAGGGCTTCGATTCCTTGCATCGGGGATGCGCACCGCCTTGAAGAGGGAGCGGCCGCAGCCCGAGTCGCCGTACGGCAGGACGAGACGGCCGGAATACACCCATGGCTTCGAAGCAGGCGAAGGGGCCGTTCGCGGACACCGCGCACACACGCCCCATCTGCGGACCACGCCTACGCGCGCGCGTGCACGCAACTCGCTCGCGTCCGCGCACGTTCCGGAACCGGGACGACCGTTACCGCCCCCTTCCCGTGGCCGGGCTCCGCCCGCGCGCGCCCCCGCAACCCCGCACCCCCGCGCCTCGATCGCCGGCTGGGCCGGGTATGCGGCACGCGCGGCGGTCGGGGGCACGGCTGAAGGCCGTGCGGGTCCGGGGCTTGCCCGGGTCCGGGGAGGGCCGGGTCCGGGGCTTGCCCGGGTCCGGGGAGGGCCGGGTCCGGGGCTTGCCCGGGTCCGGGGAGGGCCGGGCAGGGGAACGGCCCCGGCTACGCCGCCTTGCGCAACTCCGCCTCGATCAGGTCCGCGGCTCGCCCCGTGCCCCCCTCGCCGGACATCCCCGCCCGGATGGACGCCAGGCGTTCCCTCACCGCCGGGTCATCAGCGACGGACAGCACCGCCTCGCGCAGTACCTCCGCCGGCGCGTCCGTGTCGACGCGTCGTGCCACCCCGAGCCCCACGAGCATGTCCGCGTTGCCGAACTGGTCGACCGCCTGCGGCACGGCCACCATGGGGGTGGCGGTGGCCAGGCCCTCCTGGCTGCCGCCCGCGCCCGCGTGGGTGATGAACGCGTCGGCCTGCTCGAGGATCGCCAACTGCGGCACCCAGGAACGCACTTCGATGTTGCCGGGCAGCGGGCCCAGCTCGGACTCCGCCACGTACCTCCCGATCTGGAGGACCACGTGCCAGCCGGGCAGGTCCCCGAATGCCTTCACGCACTCCCGGTAGAAGCCGGGCTGCCTGGTGTACGTGGAGCCCAGCGACACGAGCAGCACCCTCTCGGCGTCCGCCGGCCGCTGCCACTGCCCCTGGCTCGCCCGGTCACCCTGGCACGCTCCCACGAAGGAGTGGACCGACTCGTCCACCCGGTCGGCGTGGGGCTGCAGGGCCCTGGGGATGAGGACGATGCTGCGGCGGGGCCGCCCGACGAACCGGTCGGGGTGCGTCGTGATTCCGTTCTCCGCGAGCCAGTCGGCGAAGCGGGCGTAGTACGCCTTGCCGCGCTCGGATGCCTTGAGCTCGGCCGTCATCGGCTCGGCGACCTCTTCCTCGTAGCCCTCCCAGGCGACGAGATTGGGCGAGAGGGAGACGGCGGGGACGCCCCAGCGGTGGGCGAGAACCACCGCAGGGTAGGAGGTGATGTCGTGGACGACGAGGTCCGGCTCGTCGCCCTTGAACGCCTCTGCGAGCTGAGGCAGCACCTGCACGGCGTCATTGAGGAACGGCTCTATGTTGTCGATCAGTTCCGTGCCCCAGGCTTCGGGCTCGCCCTCTGTGGGCAGTGTCGACTTGTAGACGACCGGCTCCGCGCCCGTCTCGGCGATCCGATCGACGAACGACTCGGGGATCGCGTAGCTGACGCGGTGTCCGCGGGCGACGAGCTCGCGGATCACCTCGAGGCTCGGGTTCACATGCCCCGTGGCCGCGATGGAGAACACGGCGATGTGGGCACGCTGCGGGTTAGTCATGAGCCGAGGATAGGCGAGACGAGACGTCTCGTGTAATCAGTCGCACCACATCAGTCACATCAGTCATACGACTCACATGACTCATCGATTCGAAAGTTTCGAAACCTGCTCACCTCTCATAGGCCGAACGCACTTCGCCGGGACCACCTGCGTGGATGCGAAACTCTGTCGGGTTCACAACGGTGCCGGGAGTAGGCGATGGACGAGACACGCGCACGCGAAGTGCTGGCGGCGGCCGGTTTCCCGAGGGGAGCGGCGCTGCTGGCGCTCGGCGAGAACGCCGTGTTCGGGACGGACGGGGTGGTGGTGAAGGTCGGCAGGGACGCCGGCCTGCTGGCGCGTGCGGAGCGGGAACTGGCGGTCGCCGGCTGGCTGGAGGCCGTCGGCGTGCCTGCGGTACGGGCCGCCGGGACCGGTGCCCGGCTGGTCGACGGCCACCCGGTGACCGTGTGGCACCGGCTGCCGGATGCCGTACGCCCGGCGCTGCCCGCCGACCTGGCGCAGCTGCTGCGTCTTGTCCACGCTCTCGCCCCTCCTTCCTTCGGCCTGCCCCGCCGGGAACTGCTCGGCGGCGTCGAACGCTGGCTGCGGCTTGCCGGCGACGCGATCGACCCTGCCGACGCCGACTATCTGCGAGCCCGCCGCGACGGTTTCGCGACGGCTGCCGCCGACCTCACTCCGCACCTCCCGCCGGGTCCGATCCACGGGGATGCGCTCCCCCGCAACGTGCACGTGGGCCCGGACGGCCCCGTCCTGGTCGACCTGGAGACCGTCTCGTCGGATCTGCGCGAGCACGATCTGGTGGTCATGGCCCTCTCCCGGGACCGCTACGGCCTCGGTCCTCAGTCGTACGACACGTTCGCCGACACCTACGGCTGGGACGTGCGCGAGTGGGACGGCTGCGCGGTCCTGCGCGGCGCCCGCGAGACGGCCGGCTGCGCGTGGGTCGCCCAGCACGCGCCGTCCAACCCCGGGGCGCTTGCCGAATTCCGCCGCAGAGTGGCCTCGCTGCGCGACGACGACCCCGAGGTCCGCTGGTACCCCTTCTGACCACCGGCCCCGACCCCCGCCCGACGCACGAGCCGCGGGCCCGCGCCGGCAGCGACCACGCCCGGGGCGGCAGGAGTACCGCGCAGGTGTCGCCGGACAGCGGCGCCCCGGGCGTCGGTGCCCGCCGGCGGGCCGTGCCGGACGCTCCCGGTCCCGAGCCGCTTCTCAGCCCGCGACGGGTGCCAGTTCCCGCATCGGCCAGGACGTGTCGACGACCGCGTCCGCGGTGCCCTTGCGGCGCAGGAAGCTCTGGAAGTCCGCCGCCCACCGGGCGTACCACTCCACCTGCCGGTCGTGCAGCTCCGCCACGGCGAGGGAGGCCACCATGGCGTGCCGCTCGGCTATCGCGCAGGCCACCAGGACCGCGGCGCGGGCGTCCGCGTCGGCGTGGTGGGCACTGGCGAGCACCACGCCGTACTCGACGCAGACCGCTTCCAGGGTGCGCTTGCCCTTGCGGTAGCGGTCGACAGCCCGGTCGATCGTGTACGGGTCGATGACGGGACCGACCGGCCGGCCGTCCAGCCGCTCCGTCAGCGAGGGCAGGCCGTGCCGCTGCAACTCGGCCGCCAGCAGCGTCAGGTCGAAGGCCGCGTTGTACGCCACGACCGGGACGCCCTGCCGCCAGTGCCCGCACAGAGTGTCGGCGATCTCGTCGGCCACCTCGCGCGGGGGCCGGCCCTCCGCCGACGCCCGCTCGTTGCTGATGCCGTGGATGGCCGCGGCCTGCGCCGGGATGCTTATCCCCGGATCCGCCATCCACCCGTGGCTCCGCACCGGCTCACCCGCGCGCAGTTCGACGACGGCGGCCGTCACGATGCGTGCGTCGAGCGGATCGGTCCCCGTCGTCTCCAGATCGAAGCCGACCAGCAGCTCGCGGTGCCAGGACATGATGCCCCCTTCTTGGTGGTGCGGTGGTGCTTCCCCCAGTTGACGACCACTCTCGCACGCGCCACTGACAGCGGGTTCGGGGGCGGACACCGCAGGGACACCCAGGGGACTCAGGACACTGGGCGCGAATCGGTCCAGACCGACTCGAACTCCTCGCGATATGTCTGGAAAAGCCCTGTCTCGCCGTCCTGCCCCGCCCGCACCACGGAGCGCCCGCCGCCCCGCAGCACCAGCACGGGCGCCTCCATGCCGCGGGCCCGGCGGAGATAGGACTGGATGACGGCGAGGCCGTCGGGGCCGTCGCCGTCCACGAGGTAGGCGGTGAAGCGGGGGGTCTCGTCGAAGACCTGGATCTCGAAGGCACCCGGGTCGCGCAGCCGGGATCTGACACGGCGCATATGGAGGATGTTCATCTCCACGGTGCGGCTCAACTCACCCTTTTTGAGGCCGAGTTCCCGCTCACGGCGCTTGACGGCGCTGCTCGCCGGATTCAGGAAGAGCAGCCGGACCCGGCATCCCGACTCGGCGAGGCGGACGAGCCTGCGGCCGGAGAAGTTCTGGACCAACAGGTTCAGTCCTATGCCGATCGCGTCGAGGCGCCGGGCGCCACCGAAGAGGTCTTCGGCGGGCAGCTGGCGCTGCAGCCTGACGCGGTCGGGGTGGACGGACACGACGTCCGCGTACCGGTCGCCGACCAGGTCCTCCACCGCGTCGACACGGAGCCGGCCGGCCGAGGGGACGCCGGCGCCGTTGCCGAGTATCTCCAGCAGACGTGACGAGGCCCGCTCGGCCTGGGCGAGCACCGCCTCGTTGAGGGCGCGGTTGCGGGAGACCACGTTCCTGGCGACCTCGAGTTCGTCCAGTGCCAGCTCCACGTCCCGCCGGTCGTCGAAGTACGGCTCGAAGCAGGGCCAGTGCTGGACCATCAGCTCGCGCAGCTGCGGCAGCGTCAGGAAGGAGAGGACGTTGTCGTCCGCCGGGTCCAGCAGATAGCCCTTGCGGCGGGAGACCTCCCGTACCGCGACGGCCCGCTGCACCCACTCCTGGCCGGCCGGTCCCGCGGCGGCGACCACCCAGTCGTCGCCGTGCACCGGCTCGTAGACCGGGCGGAGCACGGCGGCCACGACCGCCCGCAGCCGCTGTTCGACCAGATTCAGCCAGATGTAGGCGCGGCCGGCCCGCTGGGCGCGCGTACGCACCTCGCTCCAGGCGTCCGCGCCCCAGTCCAGCTCCGCCCCTATCTCCATCGGCCGCGCGAGCGAGACCGCTCCTGGCGGGACCTCGGTGGAGTCTCCTCCCTCGTGACCCGTGTCACCGGGGGGTAGCTCCAGCCCTCCCGAGCTCACCCGCGCACCGCCTTCTTCCGCGTATCTGACGCCCGTCTCCAACGATCAAGGAAGGGTACTCCGGCTGCGGGAGGCGATGCACCAGGATCGTTCGGGGAATCTATCCAACTCGCCTGATGATGCGCTCCGTTCCGACGGCAGCCGCCTTTCCGGAGTGAGGGGATTCATAGCATTGACGGCGTCTCGGGCCCTCGGATCCGGACACGGTGCCGGCGTCGCGCACCCGGCGCTCCGCGCCGATCCGTGCACCCGCGCGGTCGGCTCCGGCGCAGTCACCCGGTAGGACGGCGCGAAGTGCTAGGAGGTCGCACCAATTTGGGGGAGGATCTTGTCCGAGTAGCTCCCATTACCCGGATCAGAATGGAAGAGTCGAATCTATGCAGGTCTGGCCGGGACAGGCGTACCCCCTCGGCGCCACGTACGACGGCGCCGGCACCAACTTCGCGGTGCATTCGGAGGCCGCACACCGGATCGAGCTGTGTCTGCTCCACGACGACGGCTCGGAGACAGCGGTGGAGCTGCGCGAGACCGACGCGTTCGTGCGGCACGCCTATCTGCCGGGCGTCATGCCCGGCCAGCGCTACGGCTTCCGAGTCCACGGCCCGTACGAGCCCGCCCGCGGGCAGCGCTGCAATTCCGCGAAGCTGCTGCTCGACCCGTACGCACGTGCGATCAGTGGCTCGATCGAGTGGAACGAGTCGGTCTACGGCTACCACTTCGGCAGACCGGACTCCCGTAACGACCTGGACTCCGCACCGCACACCATGACGTCGGTGGTCGTCAACCCCTACTTCGACTGGGGCGACGACCGGTTGCCGCGCACCGACTACCACCGCACGGTGATCTACGAGGCCCATGTGAAGGGCCTGAC
Source organism: Streptomyces sp. NPDC048389 (assembly GCF_040706335.1). Classification (NCBI taxonomy): domain Bacteria; kingdom Bacillati; phylum Actinomycetota; class Actinomycetes; order Kitasatosporales; family Streptomycetaceae; genus Streptomyces; species Streptomyces sp. NPDC048389. Next base: position 12,598 of record NZ_JBEZKP010000044.1, read on the forward strand.
CATGCTCCACCCGGAACTGCCGCCCGAGCTCCGCGGCACCTACGCCGGGCTGGCCCACCCCGCCGTCATCTCCCATCTGACGGAACTGGGGGTCACCGCCCTCGAACTGATGCCGGTTCACCAATTCGTCAACGACCACCGGCTGGTCGACGCGGGTCTGAACAACTACTGGGGCTACAACACCATCGGCTTCTTCGCACCACACAACTCCTACGCCTCCTGGGGCGACCGCGGCGAGCAGGTGCTCGAGTTCAAGCAGGCGGTGCGGGCCCTGCACCAGGCGGGCATCGAGGTCATCCTCGACGTGGTCTACAACCACACCGCGGAGGGGAACCACCTCGGCCCCACCCTCTCCTTCCGCGGCCTGGACAACGAGTCGTACTACCGGCTCACCGAGGACCGCCGGTACTACATGGACACCACCGGCACCGGGAACTCCCTCCTGATGCGCAGCCCCCACGTGCTCCAGCTGATCATGGACTCGCTGCGCTACTGGGTGACCGAGATGCACGTCGACGGATTCCGCTTCGACCTCGCCGCGACGCTCGCCCGCCAGTTCCACGAGGTGGACCGGCTGTCGTCCTTCTTCGACCTGGTGCAACAGGACCCGGTGGTCAGCCAGGTCAAGCTGATCGCGGAGCCGTGGGACGTGGGTGAGGGCGGCTACCAGGTGGGCAACTTCCCGCCGCTGTGGACCGAGTGGAACGGGAAGTACCGCGACTGCGTACGGGACCTGTGGCGGGGCGAGCCGCGCACCCTCGCCGAGTTCGCGTCCCGGCTGACCGGCTCCTCCGACCTGTACCAGGACGACGGCCGCCGCCCGCTGGCCTCGATCAACTTCACCACCTGCCACGACGGCTTCACCCTGCACGACCTCGTCTCCTACAACGACAAGCACAACGAGGCCAACGGCGAGAACAACCGCGACGGCGAGAGCCACAACCGCTCGTGGAACTGCGGCGCGGAGGGCGACACCGACGACGAGGGCGTGCTGGAGCTGCGCGAGCGCCAGATGCGCAACTTCATCGCGACGCTGATGCTCTCGCAGGGCGTGCCGATGCTCAGCCACGGCGACGAGTTCGGCCGTACCCAGGGCGGCAACAACAACGCGTACTGCCAGGACAACGAGATCGCCTGGGTGCACTGGCCCGACCCCGACGACGACGAGGAGGGTTCGCTCCTGGCGTTCACCAAGACGATGGTGTGGCTGCGGCGCGACCACCCCGTCTTCAGGCGGCGGCGGTTCTTCCACGGCCGACCGGTGGAAGGGACGCACGACGAGCTGACGGACATCGCCTGGTTCACCCCCCAGGGTGACGAGATGGTCGCCAGGGACTGGCAGGCCGCGCACGCCAAGGCGCTGTCGGTCTTCCTCAACGGGCACGCGATCTCCGAGCCGGGACCTCGGGGTGAGCGCATCTCGGACGACTCGTTCCTGCTCATGTTCAACGCGAGCGCGCTGGAGCTGGAGTTCACCGTTCCGGTGAGTCACGGCGAGGAGTGGCAGGTGGTCGTGGACACGGCCTGCAAGGAAGGCGTCCCGCCGGGCCGGGGTCCGATGGTGTCGGCCGGGGACGAGCTGCGGCTGGTGGGCCGCAGCATGACGGTGCTGCGACGTCCCGCATAGCACCCGCCCGTCGAGGGCAGCCGACTTCTCGTGGGCCGACCGGACGGCGGCCGACCCGACGCCGGCCACCCCGACGGCGGGACCGCGGCAGACCCGACGACAGCCGGCTTGTCGGCAGCGACCGGACGGCTGCCGACACGATGACAGCCGACGTGACCGAAGCCGAACGGCGCGGGCTCCTGGCGGTCGGCTCGATGCACATCGGGCCGTCCCCCGCCAGGGGGCACAGCCGCACGTGCCCCCGGTTCACCCGATCGGCGGATGCCACCCCGGGGCCGGGCGCAGGAACCTCACCGGCCGGGTACGTATGTTCGCATGACGCCCACCTCCACATACCGGCTCCAGCTCCAGCCCGGCTTCCCCTTCGCGGCCGCAGCCGCCGCCGTGCCGCACACAGCCGCGCTCGGCGTCTCCCATCTGCATCTGTCACCGGTGCTCGAGGCGGTCCCCGGTTCGACGCACGGCTACGACGTGGTGGACCACGGCCGCGTCCGCGAGGAGCTCGGCGGCGAGGACGGACTTCGGGAGCTGTCCCGTACGGCCCGGGAACACGGCATGGGGCTGGTGCTCGACATCGTCCCCAACCACATGGCCGCGGTACCGCGCCACAACCGCGCCCTGTGGGAGGTGCTGCGCGAGGGGCCGCACTCGCCGTACGCCCGCTGGTTCGACATCGACTGGGAGGCCGGCGACGGGAAGATCCTCATGCCGGTACTCGCCGGACGCGTCGGCGACGAGACGGACACGATGCATGTCGAGGGAGACGTCCTGCACTACGGCGAGCAGCGCTTCCCCCTGCGCGGCTCGACAGCGGGCCTGCCGATGGCCGAGCTGCTGGACGCCCAGTGGTACCGCCTCTGCTGGTGGCGGCTGGCCCGCACCGAACTGAACTACCGCCGGTTCTTCACCGTCTCCGAGCTGATAGGTCTGCGCGTCGAGGACCCCGAGGTCTTCGACGCGACCCACGCCAAGATTCTCGAGCTGATACGGGACGGAGTCGTCGAGGGCCTGCGGGTGGACCACCCGGACGGGGTGGCCGACCCCGAGGGCTATCTGCGCCGGCTCGACGAGGCGACCGGCGGGGACTGCTGGATCGTCGTGGAGAAGATCCTCACCGGTGAGGAGCCGCTGCCGGACGGCTGGCCCGTCGCCGGCACCACCGGGTACGACGCTCTGCACCGAATCGACGGCCTGTTCACCGACCCCGCCGGAGCGGCGGAACTCGACGCCGACCACCGTCGGTTCACCGAGGCGGCGGAGGAGCTGGGCGGCCGCTGGGAGGAGACGCGGCGGCACGCCGCGTACGAGGTGGTGACCCGCGAACTGGCCGCGGAGAGGACAGCACTCGTCCGGCTCGCAGAGCGGGTCTGCGCCGCCGACCCGCGGCTGCGCGACCATGCGCCGTGGGCGCTGCGGGCCGCCCTGCGGGAACTGCTGGTCCGCGTCCCCGTCTACCGCCCCTACCGGGCGTGCGACGAGACGGCGCTGCCCGAGGAGGCCGCACGCCGGGCGAAGGAGACCTTCACTGTGCCCGCCGAGTCGGCCGCCGTCGACGTGGTCCGTGACCTGGCGCTCGGACGGCTCGGCACCGGGCCGGACCACGAGGCGTTCCGCGTCCGCTTCGCCCAGACCGCGTCCGCGCTGCGCGCCAAGTCCGTGGAGGACAAGGCGTTCTACCGGTACGCGCCGCTGATCGCCGCCAACGAGGTCGGCGGCGAGCCGGGCGAACCGGCCGTCACCCCGGAGGCGTTCCACGCGTACTGCGCCCGGCTCGCACGCGACTGGCCCCTGACGGGAACCGTACTGACCACGCACGACACCAAACGCAGCGCGGACGTGCGGGCACGGATCGCGGTGCTCTCCGAATGCCCGGAGCGCTGGGCGGCCTTCCTCTCGGAGATCACCGAGGAGGCGGAGAACGTGCCCGGCGGCACCGCGCCCGACCCACAGGTCGCGTGGACCGTCTGGCAGACGGCGGTCGGCTTCGGCCCGGCGGACGCGGGACGGCTGGACACCGCGCTTCTCAAGGCCGTACGGGAGGCGGGGCTGCGCACGAGCTGGACCGAGCCGGACGCGGCGTACGAGAAGGCGGTGTCGGCGTTCGTCGACGCCGGTCCGGCGGGGCCGCCGCAGCACTCGGTGGCGCGGTTCGCCCACGAACTGGCCCCGTACGCGCGGGCCAACGTGCTCGGCGCGACGCTGCTCCAGCTGACGATGCCGGGGGTGCCGGACGTGTACCAGGGCTGTGAGCGGGAGTTCCTGGCGCTGGTCGACCCGGACAACCGGCGGCCGGTCTCCTTCGCCGCAGCCCCCGCGGAGGGGCTGAGTGCGGAGAAGGAGGCGCTGACCAGCGCCGCGCTACGGCTACGCCGTGCGGCGCCGGAGCTGTTCGGCGCGGCCGCCCCGTACACGCCGCTCGCGGTGTCCGGCCCGGCGGCCGGCCACTGCGTGGCCTTCTGCCGCTCCGGGGAGGTCGTCACGGCCGTGACGCGGTTGTCGCTGCGGCTGGAACGCGGGGGCGGCTGGCGCGACACGGAACTGCGGCTGCCGACGGGCCGGTGGGCGGACGCGCTGTCCCCGGGGCGGGAGTTCGACGGGGGTCGCGTGCGGGTGGCGGAGCTGTTCGCACGAAGGCCGGTGGCGCTGCTGGTGCGGGCCGGGAGGGCGTGAGGGGGGCGCTGAGGGGGGCGCTGAGCGGGGCGCGAGCCATCCCCGCCCCTTCCCGAACCGGGCAGGCCCCGGCCCCGTGCCGCGCGGTCCGGGTTCCGCCCCGTGCCCCCTGCCCGGCCCCGGTACCGCGCTTCGCGCGATGGCCTCGGACACCGGCCGGGCTGGTGTGCCGACACGCGGCGCGCTCCGCGCGCGGTTTCGGGGCGGATGGAGCCGGGTTCGGGGCGCGTGACCGAACCCGGTGACGTCAGCGGGCGGTGAGGCGGAAGTTCATGCTGCCGAAGCCGACCATGTCGCCGTCGGCGACGACGATCGAGCCCGTCACCCTGCGGCCGTTGACCGTCGTGCCGTTGGTCGAGCCGAGGTCGCGCAGCACCCACAGCCGACCGTGGTGGCTCAGCTCGGCGTGCGTACGGGAGACGGTGTCGTGGCTGAGCCGCAGGCCGTTGGCCGGGTCGCGGCCGATGCGGAGGGGGTGCGGCCCGGGCTCGGGCAGGAGCAGCGGCGGCAGCTTCTCCGCCTGCCAGGCCCTGCGCAGGCGCACCGAGAAGGCGGACATCCGGCCGACGGCGCCGTAGACCCGGCGCGTCCAGCGGCCCTCGCCGACCAGGTCGGCGGTGAGCGCCGCCAGCTCCTCCGAGCGGCGTGCGGCGAGGACCAGTTCCATCCGGTGCACAAAGGTCTCGTGCGAGAGTTTGCCCTGGGCCGCGCCCTCTTTCAGCACGTCGAGGACACGCTCGCGCTCGGCGTCGGACAGCCGCGCGGGATACGTGTTGAACTCGTAGGGGGACGTCACGCTCCAGATTGTCGGGCCGAATGGGGCGGGGTGTCCAGACGGGGCGGCTCCGTCGCCTGCACTGACCTGCACGGAAGCATGGATTCCGCCCCACTTGGCCCCGACTGGAGGGCCGCCCGCCGTGGCGGCCCCTGGGTCGAAACGGCGATGGACGACCCGCGGTCCGGCCGTCTGGTGTGAGCACCACGCCCGAGACGACGGAAGGAGGCGAGCGCCGTGTACACCACACCGTTCCCGCGCTCCCGCCCCGTCCGCCCGGCGTCCGCAGTCTGACCGGGAGCGCACCACACGTTTCCTCCCGGAGGACATCCTCATGACCGATCTGGTCATCCGCGCGCTCGACGCGAGCGACGCGCACCTTTTCGACTCTCTGCCCGACCCGCTCGGCGTGGGCCGCGCCCTGGCCCGTACCACACACCGCCCCGACTGGAAGCGGGTGGCGCTGCGCGACGACAGGGTCGTCGCCCGGGCCGCCTGGTGGGGCGGCCCCGACGACGAGGCTCCCGTCAACGTCAACTGGTTCGACGTCGCCGAGGGCGAGGAGGACGCGGGCGCCCAGCTGCTGCGCACCTCTCCCTTCCAGGTCGAGTACGAGCTGATCCTGCCCGCCGGCCGGCGGGAGGACCCCCGCGCCCTGGCGGCGGGTGAGGCCCGTGTGCGGGCGGCGAAGGCGGCCGGTATGGAAGTGCTGGTCGAGCGCTACCAGTACCGGTGGACGCCCGACCGCGGGCTGCCCGAGCGGCCGGGACGGCTGGTGTTCCGGCCGGAGCCCGACGATGCCGTCTTCTTCGACGCGCTGCGCCGCATCCACTCCGTGACCCTGGACGCGCACGTGCTCCGGGCCGTCGCCGAGGGTGGTCTCGACCAGGCCGCCCAGGAGGAGCTGGACTTCTTCAACTGGTGCCCGTCGCCGCGCGGCTGGTGGCAGGTCGCCCACACGCCGGACGGTGAGCTGGTCGGCATCCACATCCCGGCGCACAACCCGTCGGGCCCGTGCGTCGGCTTCATCGGTGTCGTCCCGGAGCAGCGCGGCCGGGGGTACGCGTACGACCTGCTGGCGGAGTGCACGCACCATCTGGCCGAGCAGGGCGCCGAGTTCATCGCGGGCGCCACCGACCAGGGGAACTTCCCCATGGCCGCGAACTTCGCCAAGGCCGGTCACCCGGTCGTCCAGGAGCGCGTCCACTTCCTGCCGCCGTCACGGCACTGACGCGTCACGGCACCGGCCCCGTCGCGGGACCGGCCCGGCCCGGCCACGGAACTGGCCCGATCGCGGCACTGGCCAAGCCTCGGCACCGGCCCGGCCACGGGACTGGCCAAGTCACGGCACCGGCCCGGTGGCGGCACTGACCAAGCGACGGCGCTGAAGCCTTCGCAGCACTGACTCGAGGAGCCGGGGCGTCCGTACCGCGGGCGCCCTCGGTCATGTCCCGGCTGCTGACCGCTTCTGCGCGGCGATCACGTCCCGGTACCAGGCGTACGAGGCTTTGGGTGTGCGCCGGAGCGTGTCGTAGTCGACGTGGACGAGGCCGAAGCGCTGGGATGCGCCCTCGGCCCATTCGATGTTGTCGGTGAGCGACCAGGTGAAGTAGCCGCGGACGTCGGCGCCTTCACCGATCGCGCGGTGCAGGGAGCGCAGATGCGAGTCGAGGAAGTCGATGCGGCGCCGGTCGTCGAGACCGTCGTACGAGCAGCCGTTCTCGGTGATGACGACGGGCGGCAGCCGGTCGCCGTACCGCCGGCCGAGCGAGCCGAGCAGTTCGCGCAGTCCGTCGGGGACGACGGGCCAGCCGAAGTCGGTGCGTTCGGCGGCTTCGATCTGCCGCAGGCCGAACGGCAGTCCGTCGGGCATGCCGACTCCGGCGAAGCCGTCGAGCGCGTCCTTCGCGGGGGCACCGACCAGCATGGGGTGGTAGTAGTTCACGCCGTAGAAGTCGAGCGGCTGGGAGATGACCGCCAGGTCGTCGGCGACGGGGCCGGGCATCAGCGCGGCGACATTCTCGTCCGGGTAGGCGCCGGTGAGCAACGGGTCGGCGAACAGCCGGTTGGTGAGCGTGTCGTACAGCTCCGCGGCGAACCGGTCCTCTTCGCCGTCCCCGGCCGTCCACACCGGCGAGTGGGAGACGGCGAGTCCCACCCGCTCGGCGCCGGCCGCCCGCAGGGCCTGGACTGCGAGGCCGTGGGCGAGCAGCTGGTGGTGGGCGGCCGGCAGCGCGTCGAAAAGCAGTCGGCGGCCGGGGGCGTGTTCCCCGAGCGCGTAGCCGAGGAGGGTGACCTCGGCCGGCTCGTTGACGGTCATCCACATCGGGACCCGGTCGGTGAGCCGTTCCGCGACGACGGCGGCGTACTCGGCGAACCGCAGTGCCGTCTCGCGGCGCAGCCAGCCGCCGGCCTCGTCCAGCGCGAGCGGGGTGTCCCAGTGGTAGAGGGTCGGCGCGGGCGTGATGCCGTGGGCGCACAGTTCGTCGACGAGCCGGTCGTAGAAGTCGAGACCGCGGGCGTTGACCGGGCCGCTGCCGCCGGGCACGACCCGCGGCCAGCTGACGGAGAAGCGGAACGCGTCCGCGCCGAGCCCCGCGAGCAGCGCCACGTCCTCGCGGTAGCGCTCGTGGAAGCCGGTGCCCCGCGCGGCGTCGGCGCCGTCCTTGATACGGCCCCGGGCGGCGAAGGCGTCCCAGCCGGACGGCCCCTTGCCCTCGGCGGCGGCCGCTCCCTCGGTCTGGAAGGCGGAGGCGGACGCTCCCCACAGGAAGCCGGGCGGGAAGGCGGGCAGCGGGGGCGGCGGCGTCGACATGCTCCGTGACCTTAATGGCCCAAGCGCCCCGCCTGAAGACCGCGTTGTTGCCAGGATGTGTGGACAGAACATGGGTGGATGGGGCATCGACGACGAGGGGACGCCAGTGCTGCTGTTCGAGGTGTGGGCGCCGAACGCCGAGGAGCGGGTCACCCTGTGGCTCGAGGGTGCCGAGCATCCGATGGAACGGGCGCAGGGCCGGGACGGGTGGTGGGTCACCGAGGCGCCGGCCGAGGACGGCGCGCGGTACGGCTTCGCCCTGGACGGCGGCCCGGTACGGCCGGACCCGCGCTCGCGCCGCCAGCCGGACGGCCCCGACGGCACGAGTGCCGTCGTCGACCAGGACCTCTACACCTGGCGGCAGGACTGGCCGGGCCGCGGCATGAAGGGCGCCGTGCTGTACGAGCTCCACATCGGCACGTACACCGCACAGGGCACGCTCGACGCGGCGGCGGCGCGGCTGGGCGAGCTGGCGGAGCTCGGCATCACCCATGTGGAGCTGATGCCGCTCTGCTCCTTCCCCGGGGTGCACGGCTGGGGTTACGACGGGGTGTCCCCCTGGTCGGTGCACGAGCCGTACGGCGGCCCGGCGGCACTGAAGCGCTTCGTCGACGCGGCGCACGGGCACGGCCTGGGCGTGGTGCTCGACGTGGTCCACAACCACCTGGGGCCGTCCGGCAACCACCTGCCCGCGTACGGGCCGTACTTCACCGACACGCACCAGACACCGTGGGGCTCCGCGGTCAATCTCGACACCCCCGGCTCCGACGAGGTGCGCGCCTATCTGATCGACAGCGCGCTGGCCTGGCTGCGCGACTACCGGCTCGACGGGTTGCGGCTGGACGCGGTGCACGCGCTGGTGGACAACCGAGCGCTGACGTTCCTGGAGGAGTTGGCGGCCGCCGTCGACTCCCTCGCCGGGGACCTGGGCCGCCCGCTGTTCCTGATCGCCGAGTCGGACCGGTGCGACCCTCGGACGACGACCCCCCGTGAGCAGGGCGGCATCGGCCTGCACGCCCAGTGGAACGACGACTTCCATCACGCCCTGCACACCGCCCTGACCGGCGAGTCGCAGGGGTACTACGAGGATTTCGCCCGCGCCCCGATGGCGGCGCTGGCCAAGACGCTGACCCGCGGCTTCTTCCACGACGGCACGTACTCGGCCTTCCGCGGCCGGACCCACGGCCGCCCCGTCGACGTGGCGAACACCCCCGCGCACCGGTTCCTCGGCTATGCCCAGACCCACGACCAGATCGGCAACCGGGCGCTCGGCGACCGGCTCTGCGCCACCCTCTCCCCCGGCCTGCTGGCGTGCGCCGCGATGCTCGTGCTCACCGGCCCGTACACGCCGATGCTCTTCATGGGTGAGGAGTGGGGCGCCGGCACCCCCTGGCAGTACTTCACCGACCACACCGACCCGGACCTCGCGGAGGCGGTACGGGCCGGCCGGCGCCGGGAGTTCACCGCGCACGGCTGGTCCGAGGAGCAGGTGCCCGACCCGCAGGACCCGGCGACCCGGGAGCGTTCGTGCCTGGACCGGTCGGAGCGGGAGCGCGAGCCGCACGCCGGGCTCCTGGCGTGGCATCGCGAACTGATCGCGCTGCGCCGCGCACTGCCGGACCTGTCGGACCCGGACCTGGCGGCCGTGAAGGTCGCCTTCGACGAGCAGGCCCGCTGGCTGGCGTACCGGCGCGGTGATCTGCGGATGGCGGTCAACCTCGCCAAGGAGCCTGCCGAGATCGCGCTGGGCGGCGGCGGACGGGTCGCAGCGGCGTGGGGCGAGGTCGCGCCGCCGGACCGGGACGGGGTGCTGCGGCTGCCGCCGCAGAGCTGTGCGGTCCTCGCGGACTCCTGACGCGCACGGGTCCGGAAACCGGGACCGAGACCGCAGGCGGCGGGCCGGCGGCATCTGCGCGCTGAGGCCGCAAGGCGGGTCGACGGCATCCACCCGCCCGGACCGCCCGGGATCGGATCAGCGGGAATCCGCGCCGGAGCCGCAGGCGGCGGGTCAGCGGCGTCCGGAGCCGTAGGTGGCGCGGCACATCGCGGTGATGTCCGGGTTCGTCAGGCCGTCGGACGCCTCGCACAGGCCGCGCATGTCGTGACCCGCACGGTGCTGCGGCGAGTGCGGCTGCTGCGGCCGGGGGCGGGGCCGGTGCACCCCGCGCTCCGGTTCCGGGACCACCCGGCGGACGGGCGGGGCCACCGCGGGACGCTGCTGCCGGACGGGCCCGCTCCTGCGCTTCGCGGCGGGCTCCTCGGGAAGCGCCTTCTCCTTCGCCTCGGGTCCCTCCCTCGGCCGATCCTCGGGCCCGGTGGGTGCGAGCGTCTGGCGCGGAGACGGCTGGACGGCGCGACTGGTTTCGACGGGCGACGGCGAGCGGTCCTCCGCGGGGGCCAGGCTCGGTACCGGCACGGGCCCCGGCGTCGAGGGGACGGACACGCAGCCGGTCACACCGAGCAGGAGCAGAGCGGCGAGGGTCACGGTCCGGGGAGTACGCATCCGCCCAGCCTGCCGCAGACGGCGCCTCCGACCTGCACCGACGGCCGCGTAACCACCGACAAGAGTGACGTGGGTCAACCGCGCGCCACCCGGGACCGCCCGGTCGGCACCGCCACGCCCCCCGACCCACGCGCCCCGGCCCACCGCGCATCCCGAGCCCACGCACTCGGACCGCCGCTCGGCCCGCCACGCGCCCCAACACCACGCGCCCCGGCCCGGAACACCCGCCCGGGACCGTTCAGCCCTGGTCGTCGCCGGGACGCCGGTCGTCCTCGGCGACCAGGCGTTCCAGCAGCGCCTGGAACTCCTCCCCGATCATGATCTGCAGGCCGTCGCCGTCCTCGACACGGTCACTGAGCTGGGTGAGCCTGCCGCCGTGCCACCAGTAGACGAACGGGCTGATGGCCCCGGGCGTGTCCTCGTAGCCGGTGGCCGCGAAGGCCGCCATCCCGTTGAGAGCGGGAAGGATGCCGGTGTCGTGGATGGCGTGGAACGCGATCTGGTGCCGGAACGGCATCGCCACCAGTGCGCCGTCGGCCGTCAACTCCTCACCGGTGACCTGCCGTACGAGCGTCTCCAGCGCCAGGACCCGGCTGGCCGTGTAGAAGGAGTCGCCGAGTACCACCTCGAAGCGCATGCCCTCGGAGTCCTCGATGGTCTCGTGGGCCTCGACCGGCAGGCCACGGAGGTTGTAGAGCGCCTGCTCACGCAGGTACGGCAGGTCGCCGAGTGGTTCGAGGGCATCGTCCGTGAGCATCATGACGCTCTCCGGAAGGTCGAGCGCGAGGATCTCGTACAGACCGGGGGCGACGGCGCGTGCGTAGGCGAAGTTGCGTGGATCGAGGCCCTCCGCGCCGACGACGCGCGGGTAGAGCTGGGCGCGGATCTGTTCGGCGGGCAGGGTTTCCAGGGCGGACGGCGCGTCCATGGTGCGCAGCACCATGCCGACGTGCTGGCGGACCAGTTCGGGCCAGACGCGGGGGCCCCGTTCGTCGTTGTGGCACACGGCGGCGAGGTTGCCGAGTCCGAACTGACGGCCCGCGCTGTCGGAGACCATGTCGGCGTAGACGGTCACCTCGAGGCCCTTCTCGGCGAACGCCTCGCGGACCTGGGAGCGGAACCGGGTGCCTTCGTCGGTGGAGAAGAAGGAGAACTCGGGGTCCCGGGGCGCATCGCGTCCGTCGCGCTTCGGCCCTCGCCGGAACAACCCCACGTCAACCGCCCTCCGCTCGAACGTGTCAGTGATTCGAGCGTACCGATCCGAGGTGAACGGCGGCGCCCGCCCCTCGCCCGGCCCGCCTCAGGTCGTCGGCTCGACCACGAGGTCGGCCCGGTGCCGCCCGCGTTCGACCAGCCGCGCGTTCGCCTCGTCCGAGTCACGGACCCAGCGCTCGGCGAAGGACCGTTCCTCGCCCGGCCCGCCTCAGGTCGTCGGCTCGACCACGAGGTCGGCCCGGTGCCGCCCGCGTTCGACCAGCCGCGCGTTCGCCTCGTCCGAGTCACGGACCCAGCGCTCGGCGAAGGACCGTTCCTTGCCGTACCGCACATGCCGGTCGATGAGCCGGCGCACCCGCGCCTCCCGGTCGGGTTCCAGGAACCACGTCTCGTCGAGGAGCGGCCGGACACGGGCCCACTCCCCCTCGTCGTGCAGCAGGTAGTTCCCCTCGGTGACGACGAGCGGCACGCCGGGCGCGACCGGGACACTTCCGGCGACCGGTTCCTCCAGCGCCCGGTCGAAGGCGGGCGCGTAGACGGTGACCGTCGGGTCGGGGTCGCGCAGCCGGGTCAGCAGGGCGGCGTATCCGGCGGCGTCGAAGGTGTCGGGCGCTCCCTTCCGCCCGGCCCGCCCGAGGCGGTTCAGTTCCCGCTGGGCAAGGTGGAATCCGTCCATGGGGACGAGGACGGCAAGGCCGTCCAGCGCTTCCACGAGACCCTCCGCGAGCGTGGACTTCCCGGCCCCGGGGGCTCCGGCGATTCCGAGGATGCGGCGGTGCCCGGGCGCGGCGAGACGGCGGGCGCGCTCGATCAGGTGGTCAGGGCCAGGGACGGACATGCCGAGCATTGTCGCACCCGCGTACTACGTATAACGTGCCGAGCATGTCCTTCATCGCCCTGGTCACGCTCGTCGTCCGCGACTACGACGAGGCCATCGCCTTCTACACCGAAACCCTCGGCTTCGACCTGGTCGAGGACACCGACCGCGGCGACGGCAGCCGCTGGGTGGTGGTCCGCCCGCCCGGCTCCGCCCCTGGGACGGGCCTCCTCCTGGCCCGCGCCAAGGACGAGGAGCAGCGCGCGAGTGTGGGTGCGCAGACCGGCGGCCGGGTCGGCTTCTTCCTCCACACCGACGACTTCGCCCGCGACCACACCCGGATGACAGCGGCGGGCGTCCGCTTCCTGGAGGAGCCGAGGCACGAGACGTACGGCTCGGTGGCGGTCTTCGAGGACCTCTACGGCAACCGGTGGGATCTGCTGGAGCCGAAGTAGTGTCCGGCGTACGACGGATCGGGTGCTCGGGGGCTGCTCAACCGCTTTCCGAGTGCCCTCCGCCCGCCACAGGTGGGCGGTCGCGGCGCATCCCGACGGCCCCGGCCGGCCGACGCACACGCGCAACCGGCCGGGACGCCCAAGCCGCGCCGGGCCGACTCGTGCTGTGACCGCACAGGCTCGCCGGGCCGGCGGCGTCGGTACTCGGACTGGCTGCACTCGGTGTGGAAACATTCTGAGCGGTGGCGGAGTCGATCAAACCAAGCTCCCGGCATGTCTGGTCCCATGTTGGTGATCGAGTTGGCGGAGCCGCTCTCCCCGGCTCTGCTGCGGGAGTTCCGCGCGTTGATGGTGGGGCTCTCCTCCCACTTCGATGAGAAGCGGCCCGGGTTCTTCGACGTCAACGTGCCCGCAGAGCGACTGGGTGTCGAGGACAGCCGGGAGGAGGACTGGCGAAAGCCGTTCCCGCTTCCACTCCTCGGCAGCACCTCCGCGGACGATGAACTCACGGCCCTCGTGGGCTTCAATCCGCGGCGCGAGGACCGGCGTCGGCCCTTCCTGGTCTACTTGATGGGGCCCGGATGTCGGCGACGAGGACGTCTTCGAGGCTGAGCACTCGGACGAGCCGGTGGAGGCCGTCCTCGGCTTCAGGCCGACCCACGCCGTCAATGTCAGCGCCGGCTGCAATCGCGACATCGACCACCTGTCCACGCCCCCTGCTGACCGCCGCTGTCATGGACGTCATCGGGGGCGTGGCCAAGGCCGAGCTGCTGGACGGACAGCTGTCGGTCGTCGCCGGCCTTCCGGGGCTGTTGGGGATCGCGGACGACGACCGGACGGCGCTGGGAACGGCGGAGTGCCTGCGGGCCTGGACCGGGCACCCCGCCTTCCGGCCGGTCAAGTAGCCCGGACAGATCCGCGGCGAAAGTGGCGCTGTGACCCGGAAGTGCGACGCGCTCCCCCGCGCTGCCGACGAGCACCAGCCGCTCGCCGGCGGTCTCCGGTTCCTCGCCGTCGGCCCGGTGAGGAACCGACGCCGGGCGGGGTGCGCCGGCGTGCGCCGCATGCCCCTGTCCTCACTCGTGCCCGTGCCCATGGCCGTGCAGCGTAGGGCAGACGGTGCGGCAGGGGTCGCCTGCGCGGTTCGTGCGACGGCGCCCCGGCCCCCCGGCGCCCACCGCCCGGACTGCGGCGGCGAGCCGCCGGGTACCCGGTACGACGACACGGACAGCGAAAGGCCGACCCGAATGACCACACTCCGCCACGAGACCGCCTTCCCCGGCGCACACGCCCTCGTCGAGGGCGCCCCCGGTCTGCGCAGGACCGGGCGCGGGCTGCGGGCCGCACGGCTGCCCGAATGGACGCGGCAGCAGGTGCTCGACCCGTTCTTCGAGCTGGAGGCCGAACTGTCCGCCGGTGCACGGCTCGCGCTGAGCACCGAGGCCACCTCTCTGGAGCTCACCCTGCACGCCGTCCGTGTGCCGGGCCCCGACGGGAACCCGGCGCCCGCCGTGGTCGACCTGGTCGCCGACGGCCGCCTCCTGCGCCGTGAGCCGCTCACCGGCGGGGACCTGATGCTGCCCGCCACGGCGGAGAGCGACGCGGTACTCGTCCCCGGACGGCCGGAGACCGTCCGCTTCACCGGCCTGCCCGAGGGGCGGAAGGAGGTCCGGATCTGGCTGCCGCACACCGCCGTCTGCGATCTGGTGGCGCTGCGCAGCGACCGGCCGGTCATGCCGTCCCCGCAGGCCGCGGCCCTTCCGCGCTGGGTCCACCACGGCTCCTCCATCAGCCACTGCGCGGAGGCCGAGGGCCCCACGGGCATGTGGCCCGCCGTCGCGGCGACCGCCCGCGGCCTCCACCTCACGAACCTCGGACTCTCCGGCAACGCGATGCTGGACCCCTGCGTGGCACGCACGATCCGGGACCTGCCCGCCGACCTGATCAGCCTGGAGATCGGCGTCAACGTCGTCGGTGCGGCGGCGATGCGGCGGCGGACCTTCTGGCCTGCCGTCCACGGCTTCCTCGACACGATCCGGGAGAAGCATCCCGACGTGCCGGTGGTGGTCCTCTCCCCCATTCCGTGCCCGGCCCTGGAGGAGCGTCCGGGCCCGCTCGCCGTCGACCCGGTCACCGGGAGGGTCCGCGCCGTGGGCGATCCGCAGGACATCGCGCTCGGCGCGCTCACCCTCTCCGCCGCGCGGGACCTCCTCGCCCGTCTCGTCCGGGAGCGGCAGCGCACCGATCCCGCCCTGGTCCACCTCGACGGACGGACACTGCTGACACCCGACGAGACGTCGGACCTGCACGACGGGCTGCACCCGGACGCGGCGGCCTGTCTGCGGATGGGCACACGTTTCGCCGACTTCCTCGCCTCGCACGGTGGGGCGTCGTGTGTACTGCGCAGTACGCACACGGGATGAATCCCGGCAGAGACGGCGCACGCGCGGGGCTGCCGTGGCCGACCAGCGCCGCCCACCGCCCACCGCCCACCGGAGCGGTCGCCGCCGCGCCGCTGGGACTGCTGAGAGGCGGCCGGGCCGCCCTGGTCCCGCCGGTGGCGCGACGCCTGCCGTGTCCGGTTGCCGCGCACCGATGCGCGCAGGCGCACCGCGATGTCAGGTCAGCCGGAAGACCGGGCCGCGGGGTGTGAAGGGCAGCACGGCGCCCTGAGGTACCAAAAAGGCGTGCTCGCGCCGGATGCGCAGGACGTCGCACCAGCCGTCGGTGATGACGAGGACCGGGGCCGTCGCCGGGAAGTCGTCGGCGCGCTGCAACAGGTCGATCCCCGGTTGCAGTTCGGTCCCGCCGCGTCCGCGCACCCGGACCCGGCCGGCGATCCCGGTCGGCGGCAGATAGCCGGCGTCGTACGCCGCCGCGTCGCAGAACACGACACGCGCGGCGGGCACGTCGCGGGCCTGCGCGTATGAGGCGATGGCGCCCAGCGCCTTGCCGAGCAGGGCGCTGTTCATCGAGCCGGAGGTGTCGAGGACGACGCCGAAGGTGCAGCGCGGCGTCTCCTCGGCGGGGAAGTAGCGGCCCGCGCGCGGGATGTCCGGCGTGGACGCCTGCCGGCGCGCGGGGCGGGCGTAGGTCCGTACGGGCTCGGGACGGGGCACGTACTCGTCGAACCAGCGGGCGAGCCGCGCGTCCCACGGCACGGGCGGATGGGCCAGCGCCCGGATCTCCTGGACCAGCCCGGCGGGCAGCAGACCGCGCTCACCGTACTGGTGCAGGTCGAAGCCCTGGACGAGGCCCCGCCGGTAGAAGTCGTCCAGGTCGGTGTACGGGCGGGCCGCCGCGTGGGGCAGCGGCTCACCGAGGATGTCACCGACGCCCTTGCCCCGCAGGGTCGCGAGCCGCCGCCCCCGCCGCAGGTCCGTGGTGATGCGGTCGTACACCTCCTCGACGGACAGGTCCTTCAGCTCCGGGTCGTACAGCAGCCCCTCGGGCATGTCGCCGACGCGCATCTGTACGAGCCAGTCGTTGACGACGTAGTCGGCGGCGACGTTGAACAGGTACGGATCGCGGGCACCGCCGCGTTCGCCGTGGCGCAGGGCGGCGTGCAGCATCTCGTGGGCGAGGATGAAGCGCCATTCCTCGTCGGTGAAGGTACGCAGCGGATTGACGTAGATCTCACCGGCGACGGAGCTCACGGCGGCGATCGCGATGCCCTGAACACGGGCGAGTTCGGCGTCGGCGACGACGGTGAGGCCCGCGGCGAGCCCGCCGAGCAGTGGGTACGAGGAGACGAACCAGTTCAGCGCCCGGTTCCAGGGCCGCTGCGGCACGCGCTCACCGGTGACCCGGTCACGGCGGCCGCCCGCCACGTCCATGGCGGCGGACATGCTGCGGGTCAGGGCGTGGGCGAAGGCGGTCTCCCAGTCGGGCACGGTGGTGTCCCAGGAGTGCCAGGTCGTCAGCACCTGGTCGGGATGCTCACCGGCGGTGCCGCAGTGCGCGTAGGCGGCGGGGATGCCGTCGCGGCGCCAGCGGGCGGCGAGTTGCTCCTCGTCGCCTCCCGGATACGTGGCGGGGAGGTGCTCGGGAGGGCTGCCCACGGGGAAGGTGAGCAGGAAGCGGTTGACGACGGTGCAGCGGGCCGCGAGGTCGAAGCGGTCGGGCTGCTCGCGCCGTCTGTCCTTGGCCGCCGGTACGTGGCCGAAGCCGAGATGCAGCAGGCAGTGGGCCAGGGCCCAGGCCCAGCGGTCCGGCTCGACCCGCTTGGTGGGGTGAACGTGGACGACGCCGTTGGAGTCGACGGCCGCCAGTCCCCCGGCCGGGGTGGCGGGGCACTTGGCCTGTCGGCAGAAGTCGGCCGTGACGGCGGCGAAGGCCGAGTTCCGTTTGACCAGCGCGAGGCCCGCCGCGAAAGCCTCCGCTGCCGGGTCCGGCTTGCCCTTCTTCTTCCCCCGGGCGGTGCTCACCGGCGGGCCTCGACCAGCCGGGGCATGTCCCGTGCGGCCTCGACCAGGAACCAGGCGGGCAGCACCGGCTGCCCGTCCGCGTCGTCGGCGATGACGGTCTGGGCGACCTCGACGGAGATCTCCGCGAGCTGCACGAGCAGCGACTTGGAGCGGTGGACGGTCTGGCGCAGGGACGGCGAGACATGCTCCTTCTGCCGCGGCAGGTCCTTCACGAGCCGCCCGCGGAACGCGTCCGCGAGGTAGTAGAGGAGGTCCCGGTCCTCGAGCCGGTTGGGCCAGGAGGCATCGCCCTTGAGGATCGCCTCGATGCCGAAGGTGTGACGCACGATCTTCGCGTAGCCGCAGAAGGAGACGGCGTGCGCGGGCGTGAGCGTGCCGTGCACGAGCACCTTCAGAGTGGCCTCGTCGATGCCGGGCCCGAAGGAGTGCAGGGCGTCGGAGAGCATGTGCCAGGAGCGGGGCGTGGAGAACGGCTCCTCGGTCTTCGGCGGCTGCGACCAGAGGTGGTCGGGGCGGTCGATGAGGTAGTCCGTCACCCAGGGATGGATGCCGTGCTCCCCGGCCCACACCAGCCAGTCCGCCGCCGACGCCCGCAGATGGACATGGGTGAGCCGGTTGACCAGCGCGGACGCGATCGGCCGCGCCAGCGCGTTGTCCGTGGCGCGGTTGCCGGCGCCGATGACGATCGACCCGGCGGGCAGCTCGTACGAACCGATCCGCCGGTCGAGGATCAGTGAGTAGAACGCCTTCTGCACATCGGGGGTGGCGGCGTTCAGCTCGTCGAGGAAGAGGCAGTACGGCTCGTCGCGGGCGATGGCCTCCGGCGGGCAGAACACCGACCGCCCGTCGCGGATCTGCGGCACGCCGATCAGGTCCTCGGGCGCGAGCTGCGTCCCGAGCAGGCTGACGCACTCCAGCCCCAGCGACTCGGCGAACCTCCGCACCAGCGACGACTTCCCGATCCCGGGCGCTCCCCACAGGAACACGGGCCGCACGGTGGCGAGCCCCAGGAGCAGTTCGGGGATCTGGGCGGGAGTGACGGTGACGGCGGCCTGCACGCGGAGGTGTTCCTTCGGGGCTCGGGAGTTCGGGCCCGCCCAGTGTGGGCGTGGCCGATGCCCACGCGCAGCTGATTTTCGCCCGCCCGCCCGGCCGCAGCGGATGTGCACGCGCCCCGCAGCCCGCCCGCCTCCCCAGGACTGATTTCACGCGCCCTCCTTCCCGCGCGGCCGAATCTCGCGCACCCCGCTCGGCCGCAGCCGAATCTCGCACGCCCGCCCGGCCGCAGCGGATGTGCACGCGCCCCGCAGCCCGCCCGGCCGCCGTCACTTCAGGTCCAGCTCCACGCGCACGGTCTTGCCCACCGGCACCCGGTCCAGCACCGACCACCGGTCGGCCAGCGCCGCGACGAGCAGCAGACCGCGACCGCCGTCGGCGAGCGGCGGCGGAACGGCGGCCCGCGCAGGCGGCCGGCGCTCGCCGCGCGTGTCGGAGACCTCGATGCGCGATGTCCGCGGTTGGCAGGTGAGCCGCAGCTCGAAGTCCCGTCCCGGTACGCGCCCGTGCGTCACCGCGTTCGCCGCGAGCTCGGCCACCAGGAGCCCGACGGTGTCGGAGGTGTCGGAGCCGTGCGGATGGCCCCAGGCGTGGAGTTGGTGCAGGGCGAGGTGGCGGGCGAGCCGGGCGCCGAGCCGGGTGGAGCTGAAGCGCTGGATGAACACACGTACGGTTCCGGCCTGTTGGGGCGTGAGCGGTGGTTGCATACCGGCCACCGTGGCGGCCGGCGGTGGCGTCGTCCCAGATCAGGAGCCCGTACGCAGAGCCGGCGTACGGGTGCGCAGGGTGGACGGTACGGGCAACCCGGCGTGACCACGGGCGCGTTGCCGCAGTTGTTCAGGGCCGCCGGGACACGCGGGAGGGCCGCAGATGACGGAGACAGCGGGCGCATCGGGTGGGGAACCCGAGATGCAGGAGAGCCTGAAGTCGTTCGGGGAGGTCGTCAAGGCTTTCCGGAGGCGGGCACGGCTGACGCAGGAGCAGTTCGCGCCACTGGTGCGGTACTCGCTCCCCACGGTGGCGTCGATCGAGCAGGGCAGGCGCTTCCCGCCGGCCGACTTCGTGGACCGGGCGGAAGAGGTGCTCGACGCGTTCGGCACCCTGCGGGGCGCGGCACGGCATCTGTCGCGCAAGCCGGGGCTGGCGACCTGGTTCCGCCACTGGGCCCAGCTGGAGGCGGAGGCGATCAGCCTCTACACGTACGAATGCAGGCTGATTCCGGGCCTGTTGCAGACCGAGGCGTACGCGCTGCGGCTGTTCCGGGACCAGCTGCCGCCGCTCGGGGACGAGCAGATCGAGGCGCAGATGACGGCCCGGCAGGAGCGGCAGCGGCTGCTGACGGAGCGGCCCAACACCGCGTACAGCTTCATCATCGAGGAGCATCTGCTGCGCAGGCAGCTGGACGGGACGCGGACGACACGGGAGCTGGTGGACCATCTGATCGATGTCGCGGAGCGCCGCAACATCGAGCTCCAGATCATGCCGTTGGTCCGGGAGAGCCACGCGGGCCTGGACGGGCCCATGCAGTTGCTGGAGACCCCGGACAACCGGTGGCTGGCCTACTGCGAGGGGCAGGAGAGCGGGCAGCTCATCACCGACCGGAAAGTGGTCAGCATGCTCCAGATGCGGTATGCCAGGATGCGATCGCAGGCTCTCACCCTTCCGGACTCCCTGAGCCTGCTGCGGCAGATGCGAGGAGCGGTATGAGCGGCACCACCGAACTGGCCTGGTTCAAGAGCAGCTACAGCGGCGGCTCCGGCGACTCCTGCGTCGAAGTCGCCCTGTCCTGGCACAAGTCCAGCTACAGCGGCGGCGACGGCGACTCCTGCGTCGAGGTCGCCGCCTGCCCCACCACCGTCCACGTCCGCGACTCGAAGGTCACCGAAGGCCCCCGACTCGCCCTCGCCCCGGGTTCCTGGCGGGCCTTCGTACGCCTCGCCTCGGACGCGGTCGTCTGATGTCCACCCCGAGTCCCGACCCCGCTCACATCCACGCGTCTTGACAGGCAGGGGCGTCCAGGGAGGACGGGCTCGCCCGGGCGGCGGTGAACGACACGCCGGGGGTGGCAGCGCCGAAGGCGGACGCCACCGCCGCGACGATGCGGATCTCCGGGCCCGGCTGTCGTACCCGCGCGGCACGATGACGGGATGATCGGCAACCGGATCAGAACCCCGACCCCGCAGCGTTGCCCGACGACCTGTGCTTCGCCAACGAGGCTATGGTCCTGCGGGGCGTCTTCCCCACTGCCGAGCGCCTCGCGGAGGACGGCCACGGGAGCCGCCCAGACCTCACCACCGGTACCGGTCACTCGATCAGCGTCGACTCGTACGTGAACAGCGGCACTGCGGCGGGCTGCCGAGTTCTGACGGCCGGACAGCCCCTCACCTTCCGGTGTGTGCGGTGAGCTGCGGCTTCCGGTCCCTCAATCGTCGGCGAACAGGTCCTCGGCCTCGGTGACGGTGAGCGCCCGGTCCAGCCACTGGTCCAGGCTGTCCGGGTCGGTGCAGCCGGTGATGCGGTCGCGGGTGCCCTGCAGGGACGGGATCCCACGCTTCTCGAGAACGCGGAGGATCATCTGCGCCCGCGCCTCGACCCGCCCGGCCTCCAGACCCTCTTCGCGGCCCTCTTCCCGTCCCTCTTCGCGGCCCTCTGCGACGCCCTTGAGGTACGACTCCTCGACGATGGTGCCCCGGCCGGGAAAGAAGGTTCCCCTGCTCATCAACGTCCTCCAGATGGTTCGGGCCGGGCTGTCACCCAGGCCGATCTCCAGCAGCTCGGTGAAGTACTCGGCGGATGCGCCGTCGGCGGATCCGATCGCGGAGGCCAGCGCCTCCAGTATTGCAGTGACATTCGGGTCCGCGGCGTGTGTCATCGCCGAGAACGCCGCGAGGGCCAGATCCCGCGCCGCGTCCTCGGCGTCTTTGATCACCGGGATGTTCTCCGGCCCCAGAACCAGCGGATGCACCGCGAGCGCCGTTCGCCACCCCTCCGGCCCCAGCTCGAAGGGGCCTGCGGCCCAGCGCGCCGTCGCCTGGTCCTGACAAGTCACGAGCAGCAGAACGGGGCATTCATACTTCGCGCCGAGGTGGGCGAGATAGTAGGCCCAGCTCTGCGGCTTGACCTTGTCCCGTCGCCCCTGGGCCTCGATGGCGAGCAGGAAGCCACCGGCTCTGCCCGCCGCCGACTGAATGCGGAGCACACTGTCGACCCTGCGCTCGAGCGGGCGGATCTCCGTGGCGTCGGGCGACAGAACCTCCACCGTCGCCGGCGCCGGAAGCGGGACGCCCAGGATCCGGAAGACCGGCGCCAGGAGTTCCGGGCGGTCCTGAAAGATCCGGTGTGACGCCTCGTGTGAGGAAGTGACCATGATCGGAACGCTAGGGACAGTCGACACCTCAGCGGTGCCTTTGACATATGACTACACGCAAGGGTGACAGGCAGGCGGCGCCTTGACCGTGTCGGCCGCAGGCTGGCGCCGGACCGGCCCGCAGCACGCCGGCACTCACGCCCGACGTGGGCGACGCGCCCGCAGCCTCCCGGGCCCACGCGGCGGATCACCGAGCGGCTCTGCGGTACGCGGGTGATCGTCCTGACGACGTTCGACGACGATGACGTCCACGGCGCGCTGCGCGCCGGTGCTGCGGGTTTCCTGGTCAAGGACATGGCCCTGGACGACATCCTCGCGGCCGTACGGGTGGTGGCCGCCGGCGACGGCCTGATCGCGCCCGCCGTGACACGCCGGTTGATCCGCGAGTTCGCCGGCCGTCCCACGAGCACCGGAACCGGGCGGGAGCTGACCGGCATCACCGACCGGGAACGCGAGGTGCTGACGCTGGTGGGGAGCGGACTGTCGAACACGGAGATCGCCGAGACCCTGTTCATCAGCGTCGCCACCGCCAAGACATACGTCACGCGGCTGCTCTCCAAGCTCGGCGCCCGGGACCGGGTGCAACTGGTGATCATCGCGTACGAGACGGGGCTGGTGTCGGTATCGGGGTGAACCGGCCCGCCGGATGACGGGGCGGATGTGCGTCCGGGTGACCTCGGATGTCAGGATGAGGCAATGAGTAACAACGTCTTCTTCGACATCACCATCAACGACGAGCCCGCCGGCCGGATCGTCTTCACGCTCTTCGACGACGTGGTCCCCAAGACCG
The DNA here is from genome assembly GCF_040706335.1 of Streptomyces sp. NPDC048389. NCBI lineage: Bacteria > Bacillati > Actinomycetota > Actinomycetes > Kitasatosporales > Streptomycetaceae > Streptomyces > Streptomyces sp. NPDC048389. Next base: position 35,115 of record NZ_JBEZKP010000044.1, read on the forward strand.
CGAAGAACTTCCGCGAGCTGGCCACCGGCGAGCACGGCTTCGGCTACGAGGGCTCCTCGTTCCACCGTGTCATCCCCGACTTCATGCTCCAGGGCGGCGACTTCACCGCCGGCAACGGCACGGGTGGCCGCAGCATCTACGGTGAGAAGTTCGCCGACGAGAACTTCCAGCTCAAGCACACCAAGCCGGGCCAGCTCTCGATGGCCAACGCCGGGAAGAACACCAACGGCTCGCAGTTCTTCATCACGACCATCGTCACCGACTGGCTCGACAACAAGCACGTCGTCTTCGGTGAGGTCGTCGAGGGCATGGACATCGTGAAGAAGATCGAGGGTCTGGGCTCGCGCTCCGGCACCCCTTCGGCGAAGGTCACCATCGCCAAGTCGGGCGTCGTCGAGGGCTGACCGGCCCCCACGCATATGCACGAGGGCCCGCCGGCGCACGCCGGCGGGCCCTCGGCCGTTCACGTCACGTCTCGTCCGGCTCCAGCCGCAGCGAAATCGAGTTGATGCAGTACCGCTGGTCGGTCGGGGTCGGGTAGCCCTCGCCCTCGAAGACATGGCCCAGGTGGGAGCCGCACCGCGCGCAGCGCACCTCGGTGCGGACCATGCCGTGGGAGGTGTCGGAGACCAGTTCGACGGCGTCACTGTCCTTCGGGTCGTAGAAGGACGGCCAGCCGCAGTGGGACGCGAACTTGGTGTCGGAGCGGAACAGTTCGGCCCCGCACGCCCGGCACGCGTAGACGCCGGCCGTCTTCGTGTCGGTGTACTCGCCGACGAAGGCGGGCTCCGTGCCGGCCTGGCGCAGCACCGCGTACTCGGCGGGGGTCAGCTCCGCCCGCCACTGCTCCTCCGGCTTCTCCACGTCGTACGCCATCGGTGCGCCTCCCTCAGTTCGACAGACGGGACAGGATCAGCGGACCGAGGTCCGTGACGTCTCCCGCGCCCATGGTGAGAACGTAATCACCGGGCTTCGTCATTCCCGCGATCACGTCCGGCACCGCTGCCTTGTCGTGGACGGCCGTGACCTGCGCGCCGGCGGCCCTGGCCGCGTCGATGACCAGTTCGCTGGTGACGCCGGGGACCGGGTCCTCGCGGGCCGGGTAGATGTCGAGGACGACCGAAGCGTCGGCAAAGGCCAGCGCCTGGCCCATCTCGGTGCCCAGCTCCTGCGTGCGGGAGAAGAGGTGCGGCTGGAAGACGACCAGCAGCCGGGAGCCGTCCGCCGCGCCGCGCATGGCCTCCAGGTCGGCGGTCATCTCGGTCGGGTGGTGGGCGTACGAGTCGATGACCTGGACGCCGGCGGCCTCACCCTTGAGCTGGAGGCGGCGCTTGACGCCGGTGTACGTGCCGATGGCGGAGGCCAGGTTGTGCGCGGGGATGCCGAGGGCGGTACCGGCGGCCAGCGCGGCGACGGCGTTCAGCGCGTAGTGGCGGCCGGGGACGGACACCGTGAAGGTCAGCAGCCTGCCGTTCAGCAGGACGGTGACCTCGCTGGTCAGTCCGCGTGGTGTGATCTTGTGCACACGGACGTCGGCCCCCTCCGACTCGCCGTAGGTGACGACCTTCACCGAGGACACGTCGCGCACCCGGCGGGTGAGCTCGGCGGCGCCCGCCTGGTCGGCGGAGATCACCAGTGTGCCGCCCGGCACGACCTTGCCGACGAAGGTCTGGAAGGACTCGTAGATCTCGTCCATCGAGGCGTAGTTGGCGTGGTGGTCCAGCTCCACGTTGAGGACGATCGCGACCTCGGGGTCGTACTTCTGGAAGCTGCGGTCGCTCTCGTCCGCCTCGGCGACGAAGATGTCGCCGTCGCCGTGCCGGGCGTTCGTGCCCGGCCCGTCGAGGTCGCCGCCGATCGCGTACGACGGGTCGAGGCCGAGCTCGGTCAGGGCGACGGCCAGCATCGAGGTCGTCGTGGTCTTGCCGTGCGTACCCGCGACGGCGATGGAGCGCAGCCCGGTCATCAGGGTGGCCAGCGCGTCGGAGCGGTGGACGACCGGGACGGACAGCTCGGCGGCTCGCACGAGCTCCGGGTTGTCGGCGCGGATGGCGCTGGAGACGACGACGCTCGTGGCGTCCTCGGCCAGGTGCTCGGCCGCGTGTCCGATGTGCACCGTGGCGCCGAGGGAGCGAAGGGCCTCGGCGGTCTCCGAGTCCTTGGCGTCGCTGCCGGCGACCTTCGCGCCGCGCTGGGCGAGGATCTTCGCGATGCCCGACATGCCGGCTCCGCCGATACCGATGAAGTGCGGGCGCTCCATCGCGCCGGGAACGCCGGCAGGAACGGCGGGTGCCATGGTTTCTCCCCAAGCTGTACGACTACGTGCTGCACGACTGCGTGCGGCTGCCCACCCTATTGCCTGCGGGCCTGCTCGCCCTACTGCCTGCGGGTCCGCTCGCCCGTCCGCCTGCGGGTCCGCTCGCCCGCCTGCCTGCGGGTCCGCTCGCCCGCGTGCCTGCGAGTCTGCTCGCCGTATCGCCTGCGGGCCTACTCGCTGTGCGCGAAGAGCTTCAGGACTGGCACGCCGACCTTGTGGCGGGCTCTCGAGGCCCAGTCGCGATGGAAGAACTCCTCGACGTAGTGCGGCTCGGTCAGGACGATGACCTCGTCGGCGTCCGCCTCGTCGACGACCGACTTCAGCTTGTTCAGCGGATGGTCCTCGACGAGGTGGCCGACCGCCTCGCAGCCCGCCGCGCGCAGGGCGGCCAGCGAGTGCTCCAGTGCGCGCTGGGCGGGCGCCTTGGCCTCCGTCCCCTCGGGCTCCTCGCCCTCGCGGACCGCTTCCTTCAGCTCACCGACCGCCACGTCGTCGATCGCGCGCAGCAGCACATCGGCCTGGTCGCCGCGCGGCTGCATGAGGACGATGAAGGCGACGCCCTCCTCGCCGTGCAGGGTGGTGACGAAGTCCACGTCCTCCTCGGTCAGGGGCTTCTCGATCATCAATACGCTTGTGAACACCTCAGGAGCCCTTCTGGGGAAACTGCGGAAACCATCCTTCCCCCGTGCCCGCACGGGGAGCGTGCGCAATCAAGTGTGCCCGCCACAGGCCAAGCAGAACGGTAAATTCCGCTCATTGCCGGATGTGCCTCTCAAAGGCGCCGGTAACGCGTGAACAGGAATCCGGCCTCCTCCAGTACGGAATGCAGGGCGAAGCGCGCCGGATCCGGCAGCCCCGGCCCGCCCGCGATCCGCTGCGCGTCCCCCACGGTCATCGTCGGCGACACGGTCAGGCACAGCTCGTCCAGTACCCCGGCGGCCGCGAACTGACCCAGCATCCTCGGGCCGCCTTCGGTCAGCAGCCGCACCAGTCCGCGCTCCGCGAGCGCGTGCACCGCCCTGGCGGGCTCCACGCCGGGCCCGTCTCCGGCGACGACCACCTCCACCCCGGCCTTCTCCGCCTCGTGGATCCGATCCGGGGAGGCGGCCGCGCCGGTCAGCACCAGGGTCGGCACCAGCGGCTCGGTGAACAGCGGGAGCGAGAAGTCCAGGTTCAGCGAGGCGCTGACCACCGCGATCGCGGGGGCCGGCCCCTGCCCGGCGGCGGCCCTGCGCTCTGCGAAGGCGTCGCGGGCCCGGGCGGGCCGGTAGCCCTCCAGCCGGACCGTCTCCGCCCCCACCACCACGGCGTCGGCCAGGCCCCGCAGGGTGCCGAAGATCCGCATGTCGGCGTCGGAGGAGATCGGCTGCGAGCGGCCGTCGTGCTGGGCGGCTCCGTCGAGCGAGGAGACCATGTTGGCGCGCAGCCACACACCGGTGCCCGAGCTGCGGGCCTCGGCCGCCCCGTGGCCGGGGCTGCCGCCGGCGCCGGCCTCACCGCCCGCGGCGGCGCCCCGCTCGGGGTACGCGTAGGCCGCGGCCAGCTCGTCCAGCGACCACTGCCGGTCGTCGGCTGCCGCTGTCTGGTCGGTCACAGGGAACAGGCGTCGCATACGGTGCAGTCTGGCACGACCCTTACAGTGGAGTACTGTGCCGACCAGCCCGATAACCGAAGCCGCTCCCCTGTCGCTCTGCGCCCGCGAGCCGCACGTCCCCGCCGACCGACTGGTCGCGGAGATGGTGCCGCCGCCGCGTTTCGACTCGGTCCGCTTCGACACCTACGTGCCCGACCCTCAGCAGCCCAGCCAGGTCGAGGCGGTCAAGGTGCTCAGCGACTTCGCCTCCGGCCTCGGCGGCGCGCACGCCACCGGCAGCGGCCGGCGTCGCTGGTTCTCCAGAGCCCCCAAGAACAGGGCCCCCGCGGCCCCCCGCGGTGTCTACCTCGACGGCGGTTACGGCGTCGGGAAGACCCACCTGCTCGCGTCGCTGTGGCACGCCACCCCCGCGGCCCCGTCGCTCAAGGCGTTCGGCACCTTCGTGGAGCTGACGAACCTGGTCGGCGCGCTGGGCTTCCAGCAGACGGTGCAGACGCTGAGCGGACACCGGCTGCTGTGCATCGACGAGTTCGAGCTGGACGACCCGGGTGACACCGTCCTCGTGTCCTCGCTGCTGAGCCGGCTGGTCGAGGCCGGCGTGGCGCTCGCGGCGACCTCCAACACGCTGCCCGGCAAGCTCGGCGAGGGGCGCTTCGCGTCCGCCGACTTCCTGCGCGAGATCCAGGGCCTGTCGGCCCACTTCCGCCCGCTGCGGATCGACGGCGAGGACTACCGCCACCGCGGTCTTCCCGAGGCTCCTCCCCCGTACTCGGACGAGCAGGTCACCAGGGCCGCGTACGCCACCGAAGAGGCGTCCCTCGACGACTTCCCGCACCTGCTGGAGCACCTCGCGAAGGTGCATCCGAGCCGCTACGGGGCTCTGACCGACGGGGTGCGGGCCGTGTGCCTCACCGATGTCCGGCCGGTGCCCGACCAGTCGACCGCACTGCGGCTGGTCGTGCTCGCCGACCGGCTGTACGACCGGGAGGTGCCGGTGCTCGCCTCCGGCCTGCCGTTCGACCGGCTGTTCAGTGAAGAGATGCTGAACGGCGGCTACCGGAAGAAGTACTTCCGGGCGATCTCGCGGCTCACCGCGCTGGCACGTGACGCAAAGCCCTTGGTGGCGCAGTAGGTTTGGGGCCGTAGACCCGATCTGAAGGGAACCATCATGGCCACCACCCGCCAGGCCCACAACGTCTGGGAAGGCAGCCTGCTCGAGGGCAAGGGCGTCGTCACCCTCGACTCCTCCGGCATCGGCGAGTACCCGGTCACCTGGGCGGCTCGGACCGAGCCCGCCGAGAGCGGCAGGACCAGCCCGGAGGAACTGATCGCGGCGGCACACTCCAGCTGCTTCAACATGGCGTTCTCGCACGCGCTCGCCGGTGCGGGGAACCCGCCGGCCCGCCTGGACACCAAGGCGGAGGTGACCTTCCAGCCCGGCGAGGGCATCACCGGCATCCACCTCACCGTCGTCGGCGAGGTCCCCGGTCTGGACGAGGCGGCCTTCGTCAAGGCGGCCGAGGAGGCCAAGCTGAACTGCCCGGTCAGCCAGGCGCTGAAGGCCACGAACATCACCCTCAGCGCGTCGCTCGCCTAGCACAGAGGCGATTGAGGCACCTTGAGGCACAGTGGCCCGCGCGGTTACGTCCCGCGTTCTCCGCGTGATACACCGTGCGGGTCACATCTCCTGTCCGTCCCCCATGGCCTGCGCGGGCATGGGAGTACCCCACAGGGAGTTGCCTCACATGACCGCGACACGACGTGAATTACTCGCCCGTACCGGCGCGCTCGGCGCGGGGATCGCCTTCACCGGGGCTTTGTCCGAACTCTTCGTCGGCACCGCCGCCGCCCGGGGTCACCGCGGGTACGGCCCGCTCGTCCCCGACCCGGACGGGCTGCTCGACCTGCCGAAAGGTTTCCGCTACCGGGTCCTGTCCCGCGAGGGCGACCCGCTGCGCTCCGGTGAAGGCCCGGTCCCGTCCAACCATGACGGCATGGCCGCCCTCCCCGGCCGTCGGGGGCGGGTCCGCCTCATCCGCAACCACGAGAACCGCCACACCGCCAGGATCGGCGTACCGACCGTCGAGGGCCTGACCTACGATCCGGCGGCCAGGGGCGGCTGCACGGCCCTCGAACTCGACGGCCGCGGCAACGTCCTCGGCGAACGCGTCGCCGTCGCCGGCACGGCCGTCAACTGCGCGGGCGGTCCCACCCCTTGGAACACCTGGCTCACCTGCGAGGAGAACGAGGACCGGGCCGGTACCAACGGCTACACCAAGGACCACGGCTTCGTCTTCGAGGTCGACGGCGCCGACCCGCACCGCACCGGAGCCGTGCCGCTCACCGCGATGGGCCGCTTCCAGCACGAGGCGATCGCCGTCGACCCGAGGAGCGGGATCGTGTACGAGACGGAGGACGCGTTCGACCGGCCCTTCGGCCTCTTCTACCGCTTCCTGCCGAACAAGCCGCTCGGCGGCACCGGTTCACTGCGCGCGGGCGGCGAGCTGGAGGCGATGCGGGTACCGGGCGTGCCGGACCTGTCCGAGATCATGGACATCGGCGCGTCGTTCGACCGGATCGAATGGGTGCCCGTACCGGACGGTCAGGCGAAGGAAACCCCGATCAGACTCCAGGACTTCGGGCCGAAGGGCATCACCCATGCCCAGAAACTGGAGGGCTGCTACTGGGGCGGGAGATCGGTGTACTTCGTCTCCAGCTTCGCCCGCAGTTCGCAGGGCTCCGCCGGTGACCACTACGGCCAGGTGTGGAAGTACGAGCCGCACCGCCGGCGCCTCACCCTGGTCGTCGTCTTCGGCCCGGACACCGACGTCCAACTGCCCGGCGAGGCCCCGGACAACATCTGCCTGGCGCCGAGCGGCGGCCTGATGGTCTGCGAGGACGGCGACGGCGCACAGCACGTGTACGGACTGACCAAACGCGGCGAGGTCTACCCCCTGGCACGGAACGCGCAGGCTCTGACATCGGCCGCTGCCGCGGCGGGCGGCACTCCGGAGGAGCCCGAGTGGGGCGAGTTCGCCGGCGTCGCGTTCTCGCCGGACGGGCGCACCATGTACGTGAACTGCTACACGCCCGGCACGACGTTCGCGGTCACGGGGCCGTGGTGCTGAGCGGTTCCGGTCCGACCGGCACCTGACCGGCCGCCCGGCGGCCGGCGGGTGTACGCGCACCCCTGGCCGGCCGGTGCGCGTACACCCGCCGGGTTACGACCGGTCCGGCAGCTTCAGGGGCCGCTCGATCCGCATGACCGGCCGCCCCGGCGCAGTGGGTGCCCCACTGGCCGGCGAGCCGGGCCGAAGGAACAGTCCTCGCCCACCCCCGTCGGCCGTCCTGGCGTGGCGGGGACCGGTGCCGTGGATCTCACAGGTGCGGGTCCGGCCGCGGATGAGCTCTTGCCACAGCGGCATGGCGCCGTCACGGACGGCGTTGCCGGCTCGCCGGCGGCCGTTTCGGCCCCGTATGCCCTGCGGCTACTCGCCCACCGGTTACTCGACCACGATCTCGACCGGGAGGTTGCCGCGGGTCGCCTTGGAGTAGGGGCAGTACGCGTGGGTCTTCTTCAGCAGGTCCTGGCCCGCCTCGCCCTGGAGGTGGTCGGGGAGCTCGACGCGCATGATCACGGAGAGGGCGAAGCCGCCGTCGGCGGCGTCCTTGCCGATGCTGACCTCCGCGGTCACCGAGGCGTCCTTGACGTCGATCTTCTCCTGGCGGCCTATCGCGCCCATGGCGCTGGCGAAGCACGCGGCGTACCCGGCGGCGAAGAGCTGCTCGGGGTTGGTGCCGAGGCCGTTGCCGCCGAGGGGCGCGGGGAAGGCGAGCGGCAGGTCGATCTGGCCGTCCGAGCTGACGGCACGGCCCTCGCGGCCGTTGGCGGTGGCGACAGCGGTGTACAGCGCGTCCATGGGTGAATCCCTCTTCATCTCGATCGGGGTCGTGGTCGGATCGGAAACCGACTCCATGAATGGAAGCACACAATTAAGTTGTGCACAACTTAGTGGGGCGCAGCTTGGTATGGTGAGACCATGGAGAAGAAGACACTGCGGGACGTTCCGGACGAGGACTTTCTCCGCCTCGAGCACCAGATCTGCTTCTCGCTGCACGCCGCGTCGCGTGCCTTCAACGGCGTGTACCGCACCGCGCTCAAGGAGCTGGGGCTCACCTACCCCCAGTACCTGGTGATGCTGGTCCTCTGGGAGCACGGCGAACTGCCGGTCAAGCAGATCGGCGAACACCTGCGGCTGGACTCGGGGACGCTGTCACCGCTCCTGAAACGCCTCGAGGCGGCGGGTTACGTGGAGCGCCGGCGCAGCGCGGAGGACGAACGCTCGGTCGCCGCCCGGCCGACCGCCGCGGGTCGCGCGCTGCGGGAGCGGGCGATCGGCATGCCGCGGCGGATCGCGGAGGCGACGGGGCTCTCACTGGAGCGGATCCGTGCGCTGCGGGAGGAACTGGACGCGCTGACGACGAGGCTGGACACGAGCGCGTAACGCCTGCGGCGGGCTGTCCCCTACCCGCCCCTTCCCGAAACCGGGCTCCGCCCGGACCCGCCCACCGCGCGGAGCGCGGTGTCCTCGGGGCTCCGCCGTGGACTCCCGTACCGCATCTCCCGCGGTACCTCCGGAGGCTCCGCCCCGGACCCCCGTAACGCGTCTCGCACGGTACTTCCGGGGGCTGCGCCCCGGACCCCTTCCCCTCGAACGCCGGCGAGGCTGAATCTCGCTGCGCGACGTCGGCCCGGCTGGGGGCACTTCCCACGGCCGCCAGGCCGTAGGAGGTTCGAGGCCACCGCGCTCCGCGCGGTACCGGGCCCGGGGCGGAGCCCCGGACCACTCCCGAAGGGCGTGGCGGGGTCGGGGCTTGCCCCGGTTCGGGAAGGGGCGGGGAGGGGAGGGGCGGGGAGGGGAGGGGACGGGCTCCGCGCAGCGGGCTCCGCCCGGACCCGCCCCGCCATCCCCCGCTTCACTACTTCACCGACCCCGCCATCACGCCCTGCACGAAGTGCCGCTGGAAGGCGAAGAACACCACCAGCGGGACGACGAGGGACAGGAACGCCCCCGGCGCCAGGACGCCGATGTTGCTGCCGAACTGGCGCATCTGGGACTGGAGAGCCACCGTCAGCGGCTGGGACTCGCTGTCCGCGAAGAGCAGCGCGACGAGCATGTCGTTCCACACCCACAGGAACTGGAAGATCGCCAGGCTCGCGATGGCCGGCCGGCCGAGCGGGAGGACCAGCCGGGAGAAGATGCGCCACTCCGAGCCGCCGTCCATCCGCGCGGCCTCCAGCATCTCCCTCGGGATCTCGGCGAAGTAGTTCCGCAGCAGGAAGACGGCGAACGGCAGTCCGTAGGCCACGTGGAAGAGCACGACACCCGCGACCGTGCCGAACAGACCGATCGTGCCGAACAGTTTGGCGACCGGTAGCAGCCCGATCTGGACGGGGACGACGAGCAGGCCGACGACCACCAGAAAGATCGCGTCGCGGCCCGGGAAGTCCAGCCAGGCGAAGGCGTATCCGGCGAGCGCCGCGATGCCGACGACGAGCAGGGTCGTGGGCACCGAGATGAGGACCGTGTTCCAGAACGCCTCGCCGATTCCGGAGTCCCGGAAGAGTGCCGTGTAGTTGTCCAGGGACAGTTGTGACGGGTCGGTCAGCGCCGTCCACCAGCCGTCGGACGCGTTGTCCCGCTCGGAGCGCATCGAGGAGAGGAACAGACCCGCCAGCGGTGTGATCCAGACGAGCGCCACCAGGACGAGCACGGCTTGGACGGCTCCGCTGCTCAGCCAGGCCGTGAGACGGCTCTTGCGGCGACGGGGGGCGGACGGCGGCAGGGGGACGGGCCGGACGGCGGCGGTCCGATCGGCCGGACGGCGCTCGACGGTGGTGCGGCCGCTCATGATCGGCTCCTTCGGAAGCGCCGGACGTTGAAGATCATGGCCGGGACGACCAGCAGGAGCAGCAGCACGCTCAGGGCGCTGCCGAGCCCCTGGTCGTTGCCGCCGCCGAAGGAGACCAGCCACATCCGGGTGGCGAGTACGTTGGCCTCTTCCTGGACCGGTCCCGGCGCGATGATGTAGACGAGGTCGAAGACCTTCATCACGTTGATGACCAGCGTCACGAAGACGACCGTCAGCACGGGCGCCAGCAGCGGCACGGTGATCTTGCGGAAGATCTGCCCCTCGGAGGCGCCGTCCATCCGGGCCGCCTCCAGCGCGTCGCGCGGGATCGCGGCGAGCCCGGCGCCGATGAGCACCATCGCGAACCCGGTCCACACCCACAGATACGCGCCGATGATGGCCGGTGTGACCAGGGCCGGCCCGAGCCAGTTCACGCCCTGGTAGGGCGCGGCGAAGTTCGAGGCGGGCAGCCGGAGGGTGTACTCGCCGTCGGCGAGGCCCGTGAAGCGGAACGAGCCGTCGGCGGCGGTGGTCGCACGCGCGACCGCCTCACCGTCGCGCAGGGCCTCGACGGTCATGCCGGGCAGGCCCTTCTCCGACGGGTCGACCTTGCCCTGGGTGCCGCCGCCGCCCGGTGCGAAGTCGAGGTAGGCGACGCCGCCGATCTCGTCCGCTCCGGGGCTGGGTGCGGCGGCGGCCCGTGCCTGCGCCGGGATCGCGTCGGGTGCCACGCCGACGAAGCCGAGGGTGACGGAGCCGCCGGGACGGACGGCTTCCGTCGTGGTGTAGGGGCCGCCGGCGCCTCCGGCCAGGCCCTGGTCCTCGCGGGCGCGGGCCGTCGGATAGGCGGCCGGGTCCTCGAAGGTGTCGTGGACGGCGACCACGGCCGCGTTGATCACACCGCGGTCGGGGTCCTGCTCGTAGGCGAGACGGAAGATGATGCCCGCGGCGAGGAAGGAGACCGCCATGGGCAGGAAGAGCACCAGCTTGAAGGCGGTCGCCCAGCGCACCTTCTCCGTGAGGACGGCCAGCATCAGGCCGAGGCCGGTCAGCAGGACCGGTGCGACGACGACCCAGATGGTGCTGTTGCGGAGGGCTTTGAGGGTGGCGGGGTCCTGGAAGATCTCGGTGTAGTTCGCCGCGCCGACGAACTGCTCGCCACTCGCGTCGAACAGGCTGCGCCCGACGGAGAAGACGACCGGGTAGACGACGAGCGCCCCGAGGAGCAGCAGCGCCGGCAGGACGAACAGGACCGCGAGGCGGCGTTTGCCGCGCTGGGCCCGGCGCCGCGGGTTGCCCGCGACGCCGGTCCGGCGGGCGCGGGCCCCGGGGGCCCGCGCCTTGAGAGTGTCGGCCATGGCGGTCTGCCTCAGTTCCCGTACGCCTTGGCGGCCGCGGCCTCGAGCTTCGCGGCGGTGCCCTTCGGGTCGGACGGGTCGCGCAGGAAGTCCTGGAGGAGCTTCCACTCGCCGGCGCCCTTGGTGCCACCGAACGCCGCCGGCGCCTGGTCGGACATGTCGAAGCGGACGGAGTTGCCGGCCGCGACGAGGGACTCGGCCGTGGAGCGGGTGGTGTCGTCGCCGTAGGCGTCGAAGCTCACATTGGTGTTCGGTGACAGGAACCCGCCGGCACCGGCCCAGACCTCCGCGGCCTCCGGGGTGGCGAGGAACTCGAGGAGCTTCATGCCGGCCTCGCTGTTCTTGCCGTCCTTGAGGACGACGGCCGCGTCTCCGCCACTGACGACCGGGGCCCTGCCGCCGTCGACCCCGGGGAACGGGAAGAAGTCGGCGTCCTCGCCGAGCTTGCGGCCGAACTCGTCCTTGGCTATGCCGCCGACGAAGTCCCCTTCGTAGACCATGCCCGCCTTGGGCTCGGGGCCGAAGACCTGCTCGACGGAGGCCGGGAAGTCGGTCTGCAGCGCGGACTTCGCGCCGCCCGCGACCAGCCGGTCGTCCTTGAACAGTTCGCCCAGTGTGGTCAGTGCCGTGACGACGCTCTCGTCCGTCCACTTGAGTTCGTGCTTGGCGAGCCGGTCGTACTTCTCGGGGCCGGCCTGGGAGAGGTAGATGTTCTCGAACCAGTCGGTCAGGGTCCAGCCGTCCTCGCCGGCCACCGCGAAGGCGGGGCGGCCGGAGTCGGCGAGGGTGTGGCCGACCTTGAGGAGGTCCTCGTACGTCTTGGGCGCGCTGACGCCGGCCTGGGTGAACGCCTCGGGGCTGTACCAGACGGTGGACTTGTGGGCGGCCTTGAAGTAGAGGCCGTAGTAGGTGTCGTCGACGGTTCCGTAGTTCTTCCACACGGGGGCGAGCCCCGCGTCGGCCGTCTTGGAGGTCTCGTCGGACAGCGGCTTGAGCCAGCCCTCCTTCGCGAACTGCTGGATGACGCCCACCTGGGGCACCATCACGACGTCGGGGGCGTTGCCGCCCTCGATCTTGCTGCCGACGAAGGTGGAGACGTTGTCGCCGGAGGGGACGAAGACCGTCTTGGCGCCGGTCTTCTCGCTGAAGGCGTCGAGCACCTTCTTGAAGTTCTTCTGCTCGCTGCCGGTCCAGACGCCGGCGACGGTGACGGTCTTGCCGTCGAGTTCGCCGCCGCTCGCGGGTCCGGTGGTGCCGCCGCCGCAGGCGGTGGCACCGAGGGTGAGGCCGAGTACGGCCGAGGCCGCGGCCGTCGTGCGCAGGGTGGTGCTTCTGGCGGTGCGTCGCATGGTGAGGGTCCTTCCAGGGGTGAGGGTCAGGAGGCGGGGTGGTCGCCGGTCCACCAGGCGGCGGTGGCTCCGGGGAGCACACCGTCGGGGCAGGGGCCGCTGGCGAGCAGAGGGGTTCCGGTCACGGGGGAGGGCACCGGCTCCGTGCCGAAGTTGACGGCGCAGATCAGCCCGTCGCCGCGGGCCATGGCGAGTACCTGCGGGGGCGCGTCCAGCCAGCGCAGGGTGCCTTCGCCGAGTTGCGGCAGGCTGCGGCGCAGCTGCAGGCCGTCGCGGTAGAGGTGCCAGAAGGAGCGGGTGTCGGCCAGGGCCCGGTCGGTGGCGTGCTCCGCGAACCACTCGGGCTGCGGGAGCCACGGCCGGGCCCCGGCCGCGCCCTGGCTGAAGCCGAACGGGGAAGCGTGGCCGGACCAGGGCAGTGGGACGCGGCAGCCGTCACGGATGCGCTTGCGGCTGCCGGTGCGGTGGAAGATCGGGTCGGTGAGCACCTCGTCCGGCAGGTCGAGGACCTCGGGGAGGCCGAGTTCCTCACCCTGGTAGACGTAGGCGGCGCCGGGGAGGGCGAGCATCAGGAGGGCCGCGGCGCGGGCGCGGGCGGCTCCGAGGCCGCTGCCCTCCACACCGGGTTCGCCCGCGTACCGGGTGACGGTGCGGATCTGGTCGTGGTTGTTGAGCACCCAGGTGACGGTCGACCCGGTGCCGGCGATGTCGCGTATCGCCGTCTCGATCGTCGAGCGGAAGGCGTCCGCGTCCCAGGGCGCGGACAGCAGGTCGAAGAAGAACGCCTGGTGCAGTTCGTCGGGTCGGACATACTCGGCGTGCTCCCGCGCGGTCGGCACGGAGACCTCGCCGACGAGGAGGCGGTCCCTGCCGTCCCGTTCGGCGTACTCGTCGCACACCGAGCGCCAGCGGCGCCACACGTCGTGGACCTCGGGCTGGTTCCAGGCGAGCGGGTTGACCGAGTCGCGGGACCGCTCGTCGGCGTACGGATCGTCGGAGTCGGGCAGTCCGGGGTGTTTGAAGAGCCCGGCGGCGACGTCGATGCGGAAGCCGTCGACACCGCGGTCCAGCCAGAAGCGCAGCACCCGTTCGAAGTCGTCGCCGACGGCCGGGTCGCGCCAGTTGAGGTCCGGCTGCTCCGGGGTGAAGAGGTGGAGGTACCAGTCGCCGGGGGTGCCGTCGGGTTCGGTGACGCGGCTCCAGGCGGGGCCGCCGAACATGGCGCGCCAGTTGTTGGGCGGCTCGTCGCCGCCGGGGCCTCGGCCGGGCGCGAAGTGGAAACGGGAGCGGGCTGCGCCGCCGGGGCCGGCGGCGAGCGCCGCACGGAACCACGGGTGCTCGCTGGAACAGTGGTTGGGGACGATGTCGAGCAGCAGCCGGAGCCCGAGGCGGCGGGCGTCGGCCATCAGCCGGTCGAATTCCTCCAGGTCGCCGTAGACGGGGTCGACGCCGGTGTAGTCGGCGACGTCGTAGCCGTGGTCGTGCTGCGGGGACGGGTAGAACGGGCTGAGCCAGATGCCGTCGACGCCGAGCTTCCTGAGATAGGGAAGCCCGGCCCGTACGCCTGCCAGGTCGCCGATGCCGTCCCCCGTGCTGTCGAGGAAGCTGCGGACGTAGACCTGGTAGATCACCGCATCACGCCACCAGGGGTCGGGGGCGGTGGCGGGGCGGGAGGGGTCGCCGATGGCGGCTGGAAGCGTGCTGAGCATCTCGCGTCGACCTGTTTCTGCTGGATGCGAGGGCGCCCCGGATCGGGTGCGCTGTTATGCATGCATGTTAAGTAGCAGCGACTGGACGGTGTCAACGGTGTGTCCGGAAACTGCCATAATGTTGGATGTTTTGTCCCGTAATACAGAAACTGAAGAGGAGAGGTCCCTACCTAACATGTAGGTAGGGACCTCTCGGGAATGAACGAGATGACGGGATCAGTTCCCACGGGAGATCGCGGCGAGCTCGCGCGCGAGCCGCTCCACCGCATCCGCGGGTGTCTGCCGGAGCGCCATGACGTCCTGCGCAACCGCCTGCACGGCCAGGCTCACCTGGTCGTAGCGCGGGCTCTTGGGACGCGGCACCGCCGACAGCACGCTCTGGCGCAGCGTCGGCAGGTAGGGATGGGCCCGCACGAGCTCCGGGTCCTCGTACAGATCGGCACGGACCGGTGGCAGGGAGCCCTCGGTGAGCACCTGGCGCTGGACGCGCTCGCTGGTGAGGTAGGCGATCAGGTCGGCGGCGGAGGCCGGATGCCGGGAGTGGCTGCTCACCGCCAGGTTGGAGCCGCCCAGCACACTGGTGCCCGGCCCGTTCGGTCCGGGCAGCGGCACCACACCGAACTTCCCCGCGACCTTCGAGTCCTTCGCGCTCGCGTCCGAGTGGACATAGGGCCAGTTGCGGAGGAAGAGCAGTCTGCCGTCCTGGAACGCCTGCCGGGACTCCTCCTCCTTGTACCGGAGCGCCTCGCGGGGGATCCAGCCCTCCCGCACTCCGTCCGCCAGGAACGTCAGCGCCTCTCGGGCCGCGGCGGAGTCCACGGTGACCCGCTCTCCGTCGTCCCGCAGGATCGAACCGCCCGCCGAGTGCACGGCTTCCGCGACGTTGACGGTCAGCCCTTCGTACGGCAGGAACTGGCCGGCGTACCCGTCCAGACCGTGCCGGGGGGCGACCGTGCGGGCCTGGCGGGCCAGTTCGGTCCAGGTGCGCGGCGGCTTCTCGCCCTCCCGCTCGAGGACGTCCTTGCGGTAGTAGAGCAGCCCGGCGTTGGTGACGTACGGCACCGCGTACAGCCGCCCGTCGAAGGTGGCGGTGTCGACGACCGGCCGCAGGAAGCTCTTCAGGGGGAAGCGGTCGCGCTGCAGCGGGGCGATCCAGCCCGCCGCGGCGAACTCGGACGTCCACGCCACATCGATGTTCAGCACGTCGAACCGGTCGCTGCCGGAGCGCAGCTCGCTGATCATCTGCGCCCGGGTCTCGTCCGCCGAGTCCGGCAGCTCGACCAGCGTCACCCGCTCGTCGGGGTGGGCACTGTTCCAGTCGTCGAGCAGCGGCGAGAGATAGTCGGTCAGATCGCCCGCCGTCACGAGCGTCATGGGCCCGCGTCCCCGAGTGTCCGCGCCACCCTGGCCGCCGACATCCACACCGGCATAGCCGGCCACCACCACCGCCGCGACCAGGAGTCCTCTACCCGCGGCACGCATCCACCGCACAGGTTCCTCCCAGGGCACGATCCGGCTGCGCTGCCGAGCATCGTGGCCTATATATACCCGTTAGGCATGGGCGATACTAGACGTCCAGGCAGACGAGGCGAGTGCCGCAGAACACACGCCGCGGCCGGGGCAACAGGAAACCATGTCAACGGGAGGGAGGGGAGCACGTGCGGCTGCCGCTCCTGGCACTCCTGACCCGTGGCCCCGCGCACGGCTACGAGCTGAAGCAGGACCTTGAACAGCTCCTCGGTGCCGCGTACCCTCAGCCGAACGTCGGCCAGGTCTACGTCACCCTGGGCCGGCTGGAGAAGAGCGGTCTGATCGACGGCGAGGACGTCGAGCAGTCGGGCCGGCCCAACAAGCGCACGTACCGGCTCACCGACGCCGGGCGTGAGGCGGTGCGGGCCTGGTTCGAGGAGACCACGGACGAGCCGCGGGTGCGGGACGAGTTCTTCATGAAGCTCGCGCTCGCCCCCCAGTCGGGATGCGCCGACCCGGTCGCCCTGATCAACAAACAGCGGCGGCAGTACCTCAACACCATGCGGGACCTGTCCAGACTGGCCGCCGCGGAGGACCGTGACAACAAGATCTCCCAACTGCTGATCGAGGGAGCCATGCTGCATCTGCAGGCAGACCTCGACTGGCTGGAGCGCTGCCAGGAGGAGCTGGAATGAGCGACACAGCGGCCCCTTCGGGCGCAGCCGGCGCCGAGCCGATCGTACGTGCCGAGGGCCTGACCAAGACGCACCGCGGCGAAGGCGCCCCGGTGCACGCCGTGCGCGGTGTGGACCTGACCGTCCGGCCCGGCGAGTTCGTCGCCGTCACCGGCCCCTCGGGCGCGGGCAAGTCGACGCTGCTGCATCTCATAGGCGGCCTCCAGCGGCCCGACAGCGGGAGGCTGTGGCTCGACGGCCGACGGGTCGACGAGTACCGCGAAGCCCGCTGGGCGGTGCTGCGGCGGCGCCACATCGGCGTCGTCTTCCAGTTCTTCAACCTGGTCTCGAACCTCACCGTCGCCGACAACGTCGAACTGCCCGCCCTGCTCGCCGGCGCCTCCCCCAGGGCCGCGCGCGACTCCCGTGCCGAACTCCTCGCCGAGCTCGGCCTCGAAGGCCGCGAGAAGTCCATGCCCGGCGAGCTCTCCGGAGGAGAGCAGCAGCGCGTCGCGCTCGCCAGGGCACTGGTCAACCACCCGGCCCTGCTGCTCGCCGACGAACCCGCCGGCAGCCTCGACAGCAAGGGGACCCGGGAGGTGCTCCGGCTGCTCTCCCGTTTCCACCAGCGCGGCCAGACCATCGTGATGGTCACCCACGACGCCCGGATGGCGAGCGCCGCCGACCGTGTCATCAGTTTCTTCGACGGGCGGATCGCGGACGACGCCGAGCTCGGCGCCGGACGCCGCGGCCCGGGCGGCGGGGTGTCCGGCGTGCTCGAACTGAGGGACTGACCGTGCGGGCCACTCTGCGCTGGGCACACGCCGATTTCCGCGCACACCGCGGCGAGGCCCTCTTCGTCGTCCTCGCCAGCGCCGGGGTCATCGCCTCACTGCTGCTCGCGGGCGCGCTGTTCAGCTACGCCGCCAACCCCTGGCAGCGGATCTTCAACCAGTCCCAGGGCGCGCACGTCTGGCTCCAGACCCGGGCGGGCACCGACACGGCCGCCCTCGCGGAGCTCGACGGCGTCGCCGGGCTCTCCGGCCCCTTCCGGACCGCCACCACCGCCGTCGAGTCGCAGGGCACGCGGGCGACGCTGGCGCTGCGGGCGGCCGGGACCCGGCCGCCGGAGGTGGCGCGGCCGCTCGTGACCTCGGGGAGCTGGCTCTCACCGCCCGACGGCGGCGGCACGGCGGGCACCGTCGTACTGGAGACCTCCGTCGCCCGGGCGCTGTGGGCCGAGCCCGGTGACACCGTACGGGTCACCGGGCAGGACGGCGCGCCGCGGACCCTGCGTGTGACCGGCGTCGCGGAGGCGGCGGAGCCGGCCTACCGGCCGGGCGGCGGGCCCGGGATCGGCTGGGTGCTGCCGGACTCGCTCGACGCCGTCGCGCCCGGCGGCGCCGGGCAGAGCGTCGGGCTTCGGCTGGACGACGCCGGCGACACCGATTTCATGGTCCAGCGGGCGGTGACCCTGCTCGGTGCCGACCGGGTCGAGACGGTCACCAAGTGGCAGCAGGCGCGGGCGGAGGCCGGTGGCGACGACCGCCTGCTCGGCCAGCTCTTCGCCGTCTTCGGCCTCGGCGCGCTGCTGGCGGCCGCGCTCGCCGCGTCCGGGGCGATCGGCGCCCGGGTCCGCGGGCAGCTGCGGGACATCGCCGTGCTCAAGGCCGTGGGCTTCACACCGGGGCAGGTGGTGCGCGGCTTCCTGGTGCAGCACCTGGCCTTCGCCCTGCTCGGCGTCGCCCTCGGAACGACGGCGATCGCCCTCCTCGGGGCGCGGATACCCGGCCGGATCGGCGATGCGGCCGCTCTCTGGCAGGACCTGCCGGGATACGCGGCGCTCATGACCGGTGTGCCGTGCGGCGCGGTCCTGCTGATCGCGGCCGCGACCGGGCTCGCGGCCTGGCGCGCGGGGCGCGTCCCGCCGGTCCCGGTGGCCCGGGCCGCACAGCCGTCGGCCGCGCCGATGACCGTGCTCGGGCGGCGGGCGCTGGGGATGCGGGTGCCGCCGGCCCTGGTACTGGGCTGGCGCTCGGCCTTCTCCCGCCGGGGCCGTACGGCCGTCGCCGTGGGGCGTCTCGCGCTGCCGCTGGTGCTGATCACCGTCGCGCTGGTCGCCTGGTCCACGCTGGACCAGTTCCGCAGCCGTCCCGCCGAGATGGGACTGCCCGCGGCACTGACCGTACGGGCGCAGCAGCCCGGCGGGCCCACGGAGGACGAGTTGCTGCGGACCCTGGCCGAGGTCCCGGAGGTGGCCGCCGTCCATCCCGGCGCCGAGATGGCCGCACTGGTCCCCGGGCAGACCGGCACCATCACCCTGCGCGGGCTCGGCACCGCGGAGGACCCGTATCCGTCGGCCGTGGCGGAGGGCCGGGCGGCCCGCGGCGCGGACGAGGCCGTCGCCGGACAGGGGCTGCTCGACCTGCTGGGCGTGCGGGTCGGGGACTGGGTGCGGATGACGGTCGAGGGCCGGCCGCAGATCCTGCACATCGTGGGCCGCAGCATCGAACCCGAGTCGGGCGGACGGATCATCTCGACGACCCTCGACGCCCTGCGGGACCGCGATCCGCTCCTGCGGCCCGACTTCCACGCACTGGTACTGGCCGAGGACTCGGACCCTCGGGCGGTACGGGCCGCACTCGACGAGGCGGCGGGCGGCACTCTGGAGATCCGTGAGACACCGAACCCCGCCGACCGGCTGGAACCGGCGCGCGGGGTGATCGCGGCCCTGATCGCCGTACTGGCGCTGATCGGGCTGACCGAGCTGCTGACGCTGATCGGCACCGGGGTGCGCGACCGGGGCCGGGACCTGCTCGCGCTGAAGGCGATCGGGCTGACGCCCCGCCAGATCGGCTCGGTCATCGTGACCGGCGCCTCACTGACGGCGCTGGTGGCGGCCGTGGCGGGGACGGCGCTCGGCGCGCTGTCCGGGGTGTGGCTGGTGGACGCCCAGGGCAGCTCCAGCGGAATGGGAGCGGGCATCGCCCATCTGCCCCCGTGGCCGGTACTGGTGGGGGTGGTGGCCGGCGCCGTGGCGGGGGCGGTGGCGGCGGCCTCGCTGCCGGCGACGCGGACGGCGCGGCGGCGGCTGGCGGATTCGCTGAGCGAGACGCTCTGAGCACGGTCCGGGGGCGTGCGGAGTGCCGCACGCCCCCGGACCGCTGGGGGAAACGCCACGGGATCAGCTGCCGCCGAAGCCGTCCTGGTCCCTGCCGGCCTGCTCCTGGCCTGCCTGCCCCTGTCCCTGCCCTTGGCCGCCCTGCTCCTGGTCTCCTTGCTCCTGGCCGCCCTGGCCCTGGTCTTGTCCCTGGCCCTGCCCCTGGCCTTGTCCCTGGTCGCCGCCGCCCTCGACGAGCTGCGCACCGACCGCCGCCAGCGCCGTCGTCACCGGCTGGAAGAACGTCTCACCGCCCGACGTGCAGTCGCCGCTGCCTCCCGAGGTCAGCCCGATCGCGCTGCCGTCCCGGGTGAACAACGCACCGCCGCTGTCGCCCGGCTCCGCGCACACATCGGTCTGGATCAGGCCGGTGACGGTGCCCTCCGGGTAGTTCACGGTGGCGTTCAGACCGGTGACCTGCCCGCTGTCCAGACCGGTGGTGCTGCCCATGCGGAACACCTCCTGGCCGACCGCCGCGTCGTCCGCACGCACGATGTCCAGCGTCTGCCCGTTGCCGAGGTCGACCGTGCCGGAGGCTTCGGTGCCGGGGTCGTCGTACGTGACGAGGGCGAAGTCCCCCTCGCCGGGGAAAGTCGCCGCCTGGACCGTGCCGATCGGGGCGCCGTTCGGTTCCTCGGACCACTGGTCGTCGGCGACGCCGCAGTGTCCGGCGGTGAGGAAGCCCGGCCGCCCGTCGCCGGTGGTGACGTTGAAGCCGAGGGAACATCGCGACCCGCCGCCGAAGATGGCGTCGCCGCCCTCCAGGAAGGGCCTGAACTCGCCCGCGGACTTCTGGATACGGGCCATGCCGGAGCCGAGTGACGCGACGGCGGACTCCAGCCGGTTCCAGCGGTCACCTGAGACCGTGCGGTCCGCGGTGACCATCAGCAGGTTGGTCCTGGGGTCGACGGCCCAGGCCGTGCCCGGGACGGTGGCCTTCCGGGCCAGGTCGTCCGCCGCGGACTTCAGCTCGCTCATGCTGTTCTCGACGGGCCGCGCGACGGCGCCGGCCTCGTTGACCTGGACGATCACGTTGTTGCTGTCGCCGCTGACGTTGACGATGACCTGCTGCTTCTGTGCGTCGTAGTACGCACCGGCATACGCGTCACCGAGCTCGGGGCCGAGCTGCGAGACCAGGTCCTGGGCCGCCGCGGCGCTCAGGGTTCTGGCCTCGGCCTTCACCTGCGGACCGGAACCGGACTGCGATGCGTTGGCGTGGGGCAGCAGCACGGCTGCCGCGGCGACGCCCACCGCCCCCGCGCCTGCAAGCACGGCCTTTCGCTTGGGTATTCGCCTGTGACTCAACTCGCCGCCTCCTGCGGGGATACGGAATCCGGTTGCCGACGACAGACCGGGGGACGCGTCCGACCGTAGATACGCAAGAGGGGGGAGTTGTACTCATCGCCACTGCGGAATTCGTGCTTGACGGGTTGTCAACGGCACTGCACCGCCGCACGGTTCACGCGGGCAGCCGGGCGCCGCACCGGCTGCAGTACCTCGCCCCGGTGTCCTCGGCCGGGTGGCCGCACTCGGGGCAGACACTGCTGAGCATGCAGGCCGGCTCCCCGGCCTGGGCCGCCGCACGGACGGCGGAGGCGTTGCCGATGGCCATGCCGGGGCGGCGGCGGTGCGCCGTGACGTAGGCGAGGCCGTCGGGGCCGGCGGACAGCGCGCGCTCCATGCCGTGCGGCAGCCAGGCCACGCATCCCGGTTCCAGCGGCTGCCGCTCACCGCCGATCGCCAGCTCGCCACCGCCGTCGACGACGCAGACCAGCACGTCCAGGTCCGGTTCGACATGGGCGGCGCCCCGGGTTCCCGGCAGGAGCCGTACGAGGTTGGCGTCGAGCTGCCGGGCGACCGGGTCCAGTCGCCAGACGGCGCCGCCCCGGTCGTCGTGAGCCGTCGGCAGATCCGCTTTGCCGGCGAGCACTCCGGCCTTCGGGGACGCTGCCATGCCGTTCCTCCGGAGCACGTGGACCACAGAACCGACCGCATCATTGCACGGTGTGATCCAGCGGCCTGAGCCCGCGCACGGAACCAGAGAAGGAAACACAACCCTGACGCAGGAGCGTCCCGCCCTCCCTTCGGACGGTTGATCACATATTTTCCATCAGTGACCTCATACGCTCGTAAACTGATCGCTTTGGCGGTTTCTGTTGCCGCGCTCGCCGGCTGTGACGCCTCCGGTCACCGTCCTGACTCCGCTCCCCGGCCCTCACCGCCGAAAGCCGTTCCATCCCCTGCCGTTCCATCCCCTGCCGTTCCATCCCCCGCCGCGGCGGCGCCGACCATGGCTCCCGGGCCGGGCGGTCTGGCACCGGTGTTCATGCGCGCCGCCGACGACGGGACGAGCCGGGGGAAGACCGTCGCCCTCACGTTCGACGCCGACATGACCGCCGACCAGGGCCCGCGGGCCGCACGCGGCGAACGTTTCGACAACCCGGCGCTGATCGACGCCCTGCGCGCGCTCGAAGTCCCGTCGACCGTCTTCATGACGGGCCGGTGGGCAGAGGAGTACCCGGACCAGGCGAAGGCGATCGGCACCGACCCCCTCTTCGAGATCGCGAACCACTCCTACAGCCACTACGCCTTCAGTTCCCCCTGCTACGGACTCCCCGAGATCGGCGCCGAGGACATGGCCGCCGACGTACGGCGGGCTTTCGCAGCGATCGAACGGGCCGGGGCGCGCAACGTGGTGCCGTACTTCCGCTTCCCCGGCGGCTGCTACAACGACGACGCGCTGCGGGCCGTCGCACAGACCGAGGTCACGGCCGTGCAGTGGGACGTCGTCGGCGGGGACGCGTTCGCCACCGACGCGGACGCCGTGGCCGCCCAGGTACTGGACCAGGTGCGGCCCGGTTCGCTGGTCGTCCTGCACTGCACCCGCAGCGCCGCCCCCGTCACGGAGGAGGCGGTCCGCAGGATCGTCCCCGAGCTGCGCCGGCGCGGCTACCGGTTCGTCAAAGTCTCCGACCTGATGCGGCAGCCGGACCCGTCACGGGCAGCAGGCGTGCCCGGCGGGCCGGGACCCGACACGCCCTGAACGCCGGCGGCCGGCCCTCCCCCGCGCGACACACCAGCGGCGCACGGCCGGCCCCGGCCCCGAGGGACCGGCCCGGACCGCGGGCAGGCCCGGCCGTGGGCAGGCCCGGCCGTGGGCACCGTCCGGTCCGCGGCCGGGGCGCGCCGCGGACCGCCAACCGTCCGCCCACTCACCCACCGTCGACTGCCGGAGGCCGACCCACGTGCACATGCTGCTGCCGGTGCTCTTCGCGCTCTGCGCGGCGCTCAGCAACGCTCTCGCCACGGTCCTGCAACGCAAGGCGGCCCTCGTCGTCCCGAGCTCGCAAGGCTTCCGCCCCGGTCTGATGCTCGATCTGGTGCGGCAGCCCGTCTGGCTGGCCGGCATCCTCGCCGTCGTCGTCGCCGGCCTCTGCCAGGCGGTGGCCCTCGGGACCGGGCCGCTGACGATCGTCCAGCCGCTCTTCGTCCTGGAACTGCCGTTCGCCCTGGTCCTGGCGACCTTCCTGCTGCACGGAAGCCTGCCGCGCGCCGGCTGGGCCGCGGTGGCCGCCGTCGTGGTGGGGCTCGGCGTCGCTCTCGCCGCCGCCGCGCCGTCGGGCAACCGGACGGACGTACCGGCGGACCGCTGGGTCGTCGCGCTCACGGTGTGCGGCGTGGTGGTCCTCGCGCTCGCGGCCGCGGCCCTGCGCCGCCCGGAGGGCCGCACCCGTGCGGCCTTCCTCGGTTCGGCCACCGCCATCAGCTACGCCGTCACCGCGGCCCTGATGAAGGAGGCGGTGCACATCCTCGACGACCACGGCCCCGGGGCGTTCCTCACGGCCTGGCAGACCTACGCCTTCGCGGCGGCCGGCGTGGCCGCGCTCCTCCTGCTGGTGCACGCGATGCAGGCGGGCCCACTGGTCGCCTCCCAGCCCGCGCTCACCCTCGGCGACGCGGCAGTGAGCCTGGCTCTCGGCATCCTCCTCTTCGAGGAACACGTCCGCACCGGCTGGTGGCTGCTCCCCGAGGCGGCGGGGGTCGCGCTGGTGGTGGCCGGTGTCGTCGCCCTGGCCACGATGCCGCTCGCGCGGTCCCTGACCACCTCGGGGGGAACCGGCGCCGCGGCGCCTTGAGCCGTGTCCCGGTCGCGCGGCGCGGGGCGTCGCATCGTCGGGACGCCATTCGCCCAAGGGCACCCGAGGGGGCCGCCCCGGCACCTGCCGGCACATGACGGGCCCGGTCGGCCGGGCCCTCCTGCCGGCCGCCCAGGCGGCCGTGCTCGTCGTGCTGCTGGCGGGAGCCTGGGCGGCCGGCTCCCCCGACGACCTGGGGCGGGCCGGCCGGGCGCTCACCGTCGTCTGCCCGGGAGGCACCGAGTCGCCCGGCCCCTGGCCCGGCTCGTACTACGGACTGCCGCTGCTCGGACTGCTCGCCACCGCTACCGCCCTGTGCGCCTGTACGCTGCGCCGCATCGTCCTCACGACGGCGGACGACGGCCCCGGCCTCCGGCAAAGGGCCCGGACGGTCACCGCGGCCTGGGGGTTCCTGGTCACCACGCCGCTGGCCGGAGCGAGCCTCTTCATGTCCGTCGCGATGCGGTCGATCAGCTGCCTCGACGGCCCCGCACACGTCCTCGCCTGGACACTGACGGCCCTCACGCCGCTCGCCGCGATCAGCGCGGTGTGGTGCCTGACGGCCATGATCCCCACCCGCCGATGAGCGGCGTACGCGTCGACACGGCGAGCCCAGTCCCCCCGTACGAGCAGATCCGTGCCCAGCTCGCCGAGTTCATCCACTCCGGGCAGCTCGCCGCGGGCGACCGCCTCCCCTCCGTCCGCCAGCTCGCGGCCGACCTCGGGCTGGCCAACGGCACCGTCGTCCGCGCCTACCGTGAACTCGAGTCCGCCGGCCTCGTCCACAGCCGCCGCGGCGCGGGCACCAAGGTCGCCGCCCTTCCCCACCCCACCGCCGCCTACACCGCCGACCGCCTCGCCGACCACGCCCGCGCGTACGCCACCGCCGCCAGGCGCCTGGGTGCGGGCCCAGCCGACGCCCTCGAAGCGGTCCGCCGCGCCCTGACCGACGGCTGAGGCCACCCGCGCCGCCCCCGCCGTACGCCGCCGCACCCGCGCCCAGGAACCGCCCGCCGGGCGCGGGATGCCGCCGAGGACGGGCAGCCGAATCTTCGGTCGTGGGCCCGCGACTCTTGGACAGCGGCCCCGGAGCGACTCGCGGGCCGGCTTTCCCTCGCGCCGCGCCGGCGACGGCTCCCTCTCGGGATTCCCGGGCCTCCCAGGCCTCCTCGTGCCGCTGAGGCATGCCCGGCATCCGGGCCGACGGGCATCCGGGCCGACGGGCCTACGGGCCTCGCTGGACGGTCGAGCACCCGCTGCCCGCGCCGGACCATCGCGACGCCGG
The DNA here is from genome assembly GCF_040706335.1 of Streptomyces sp. NPDC048389. Lineage (NCBI taxonomy): Bacteria > Bacillati > Actinomycetota > Actinomycetes > Kitasatosporales > Streptomycetaceae > Streptomyces > Streptomyces sp. NPDC048389. The sequence continues at coordinate 60,080 of NZ_JBEZKP010000044.1, forward strand.
GCTCTCGCCGGTCCTCCGGCACCTTCCCCGGCCGGGCACCTTCCTCGGCCGGGCACCTTCCCCGGCCGGGCACCTTCCCCGGCCGGTTCCGGGCTTCGCAGACGGTGAGGGTGGGCGGGCGGAGCGGAGCTCGACGGCCGAACCCGCCGCATGGTTGGACGCGAGACGCTCGGGTACTCGGCGGCCGACGGGCAATCCGACCGAGGCATCCTGGAGATACTCGTGGCCGTTCGCCATCGTCTGATCCATGCGAGCCCGAGAGCCGTATGGAACGTGCTCGCCGACGGCACCCGGTACGCGGAGTGGGTGGTGGGAACCTCGCGGTCCGAGCCGGTGCGCGGCCGGTGGCCGCACACGGACGCCGCCATTTGGTACCAGGTCCGGCTCGGCCCGGTGCGGCTGGCCAACGAGACGGTCGTCCGGCACTGCGAGGAAGGCACCCGGCTGGAGCTGGAGGCCGAAGCCGGCGTGCTGGGCACGGCACGCATCGCGATCGAGTTGCGGCCCTGGGGCGATCACTGCCTGGTGATCGTGGACGAGCACCCCCTCCAGGGACCGGTCGGCCGACTGCACAACCTCGGCTTCGAGGCACTGATGCAGCTCCGCCACCGCACCATGCTCGCCCGGCTCGCCCGGCTGTGCGAGAGCGAAGCGTCGGACGCCCGCAGCACCCCGCGGGGAACGGCGGCCGCGCCGGGGGCGCCGGTCGCCCCGGCGGATTCGAGAGCGGACGGAACCGGCCGTGCCTGACGCGGTGGTGATCGGCGCCGGCCCCAACGGCCTGGTGGCCGCCAACATACTGGCGGACGCCGGGTGGAGCGTCGAGGTGCTGGAGGAACAGCCGGAGCCGGGCGGCGCGGTCCGTCACGACCGGGGTGTCGACCCGGCCTTCGTCAACGACCTCTTCAGCTCCTTCTACCCACTGGCCGCCGCCTCGCCGGTCCTGGCAGGGCTGCACCTGGAGGACCACGGCCTGCGCTGGAGCCACGCGCCCGGGGTGCTGGCGCATCCGCTCACCGACGGCAGCTGCGCCGTCCTGGACCGGCACATCGACACCACCGCCGCGTCCCTCGACGCCTTCGCGCCGGGCGACGGAGCCGCCTGGCAGCGGCTGTACGACGTGTGGCAGCAGCTGCGACCCGACCTCCTGGACACCTTGTTCACCCCCTTCCCGCCCGTCCGCGCAGCGGCGCGGCTGGCGTTGCGGCTGCGAGCCGCGGGGGGACTGCGCATGGCGCGCTCCCTGGTGCTGCCGGTGCGCCGCATGGGGGAGGAGGAGTTCCGCGGTCAGGGCGGCCGGCTGCTGCTGGCGGGCAGCGCCCTGCACGCCGACCTCGCGCCGGAATCGGCGGGCAGCGGCGGCTTCGGCTGGCTGATGGCCATGCTCGGGCAGACGTACGGCTTCCCCGTCCCCGTCGGCGGCTCCGGCGCGCTGACCGCGGCCCTGACCCGACGCCTGCGGGCACGGGGCGGGCGGGTGCGCTGCGGGCAGCGCGTCGAGCGGATCGTCGTCCGCGGCGGGCGGGCCGTCGGCGTGCGTACGGCGGCCGGTGACGAGACGGCGGCACGCCGCGCGGTACTGGCGGACGTCTCGGTGCCCGCCCTGTACGGCGAACTCCTCGCCCCCGAGCACCTGCCCGCGCAGCTCATGGACGACCTGCGCCGCTTCCAGTGGGACTTCGCCACCTTCAAGGTGGACTGGGCGCTCGACGGCCCGGTTCCCTGGCGGGTCGAGCAGGTGTCCCGGGCCGGCACCGTGCACCTCGCCGACGGTCTGGACGAGCTCACCCGCTTCGCCGCGCAGATCGCCATGCGGCAGATCCCGGACCGCCCCTTCCTGCTGTTCGGCCAGATGACCACAGCCGACGCGTCCCGCTCCCCTCAGGGCACCGAATCGGCCTGGGCCTACACCCACATCCCCCATGAGATCGCAGCCGACGCCGCCGACGAGGGCCTCACCGGCCGCTGGGACACCAAGGACCAGGAACTCATGGCCGACCGGGTCGAACGCCAGGTGGAACGCTTCGCGCCCGGCTTCCGCTCCCTGATCCGCGCCCGCCGCATCCTGGCGCCCCCGACTTTCGAGGCGCTCGACCGCAATCTGGTCGGCGGCGCCATCAACGGGGGCACCACCGCGATCCACCAGCAGCTCGTCTTCCGTCCCGTGCCCGGCACCGGACGGCCGGAGACCCCCGTGCCAGGGCTTTTCCTGGCCTCCGCCGGTGCGCACCCGGGCGGCGGCGTGCACGGCGCGCAGGGCGGCAACGCCGCGCGCGCCGCGCTGCATCGTCACCGCCCGCCCGGTCTCGCCCGCGCCCAGCGGCTCCTGACCCGGCGCGACCGCACCGGAACCCGGCGGTCCCCCCACGCCGCCACGCCGGAAAGCACGCACCCCGTCGAGGAGGGTTCATGAACAGGCACGCGGAAGTCCCGTACTCGCCCGACGCCCCGGACCGCGACCACCGGCGCCCCGCCGGAGTCGACGACAGGACCGTCGAGGCTCTCGGGGCGCTCTCCAAGGCCATGGAGACGACCGAGCGGGCCAGGGGCCGCCTGTACGACTTCCACCAGTTGACCGGAACCGCCGACCTGCAGCTGGACCACGCCGTGCGGCTGCTGTACGAAACCGGCCATCCCGAGTGGGCCGAGAAGGTCCGCTCGGAGATCCTGGGGCGCAACGTCATCCCCGGGCACTGGACGTTCCAGATCATCGAGGCGTACAACGCCACCTACTACCGGCCGTTCCGGGAACTGGAAGCGGGCGCGGTGCGGGAGCTCGCACAGGGACGGGACCACCTGTACGAGGCGGAGATGAAGGAGGAGCGCCGCACACCCGGCCACCCCGACCACACCGCCCGCCCGTCGGCGCCGGAGACCTGACACGCATCCGAATCCCGCCTCCGACCGGAAACGGCTGACAAGGGGTCCTTTACGAGCGGGAAGAAGAACAGCCCACGCGCACCGGTCCACTCGCCGACCGGACGATCGTCCTCGTCCTCATCGGGGCCGCCCGGGGCATGGGCACGACGGTGGCCCACGAGGTCACCCCTCTCGGGGTGCCCGGGTGCGCTGTTCGGTCGCGAGAAGGCCGCACGGGACGCGGCGGCGCTCCTGCCGGGCACGGCTCCGGCCGTGGAACGCCGCCCACCGACGCCACGGAACCGGACGGGGCCGCCCGTACGGTGCGGGGCGGCCGCAACCCGCCGGGAGCTGCCCCGCACGGAGGCCGCAGAGCTCTTCGAGCGCACCGGACCACTCCGCGCGGGCGACCCCGCCGAGTGCACGGCTGCCGGTACGGGTCCCTGACGCCACGACAGGGACGAACGAGAGAGGGACCACCATGGCGAAGAGAGCGAAGAAGACGAACGACGACAGCAAGGGCAAGGGCAAGGGCAAGAAGCTCGACCGGGGCGAGGAGGTCGCCTGGAACAGCCACGGCAGCACCACCGAGGGCACGGTCGAGCGGAAGATCACCCGACGCACCAAGGCCGCCGGCCGCCTTGTGGACGCCTCGCCCGAAGACCCGCAGTACGAGGTGCGCAGCGCCACGTCCGGCAGGTCGGCCGTCCACAAGCCGTCCGCGCTGCGCAAGAAGTGAGCAGATGACCGATGCAGACCTTTCTGCCACACCCGGACTTCCGGCAGACGGCCCTGCTCCTGGACCGGCGCCGGCTGGGCAAGCAGCGGGTCGAGGCACTGCAGGTGCTCCGCGGCCTGACCGTCCCCGGCTACGGCTGGCGCCGGCACCCGGCGGTACGGATGTGGGCCGGATACGAGGAGGCACTCGTGCGGTACGGCCTGGAGATCTGCCGGGTCTGGCGGGAGCGCGGACACCAGGACAGCTGTGCCGCCTCCCTGGTCGCCGGGCTGGCCGCGCACCGGCCGGGAGCCGCGGTGCGCGACCAGGCGGAGCTGGCGGACGCCGGTGAACTGCCGCCCTGGCTCGGCGACGAGAGCTTCCACGAAAGCCACCGCTCGGCACTGGTCCGCAAGGACCGCGACGTGTACGCCGGCCTTTTCCCCGGGGTGCCCGACGACCTGGCCTACGTGTGGCCCGCATCGGATCGCGGGCCGCGGTACACACCCGCCGCCCGATGAGCCGAGCCGCCGTGTCCAGGTTTGAGCCCGGTCCTCAGTTCTGCGACGCCTTCTGCTGGGTGAGTTCACTGGGCCGGACGATCACAAAGCCCTCGCCCTCGAGCTTCAGCTGCACCGCTTCGCCGGAGCCGCCGCGGATCATCGAACCGACGGACTGCGAACGGTGCAGCGACGTCTGCAGCTGGGCGCTCCAGCCGACGACCGCGTCGGTGTCGACGAACACCGGCTGCTGGTGGCTGACGGGGATGACGATGGGGCTGCCCTCGCACATGACCGCGAGCTTGCCGTAGCCGGTGAAGACACTGTTGAAGAGACCGCCGCCGGCCATGCCGGCGCCCTTGACCGTCTTGATCTCGTAGGACAGCGTCGCGTCGAAGCAGAGCACGTTGCGGCCGTTGATGGTCAGCGCGTCGCCCTGCTCGATGTCGATGATGAAGCAGTTGGCCGCCTCGTGCGCGAACCATGCCTCGCCCTGACCGCGTACGGCCATCAGCGCCAGGCCCTCGCCGGTGACGGCGCGCTTGAGCATGCCGCCGATCCCCTGGCCCTTGCGCTCGAACTGGAGATTGCCCCGGAAGGCGATCATCGAGCCCTGCCGTGCGTGCATCTCGCCGTTGACCGCGTACTTGACCGACTTGGCGTTCTGCAGCGTCATTCCGGGCACCGTGGCCTGCTGTGCCATGTTCTCTGTGGAGAAAAGATCGCTCTTCATGTCGTGCATCGTCGCCCGGAGGAACCCATTCCGCCAACATCCCCGCAGATGACGGCTGGCAGACTGGCCGGCGTGAGCAGCGAAGACACCCAGGAAATCCGCCCTGACAGCCCCTCCAGGCACGAGACCTCGGCCCGCGACACGGCGCCTCAGTTCGTCCTGCCGCTGGTCGTACGTATCGAGAAGACCGCGCCGCCGACCCGTACGGACGCTCTGGAGACCGCCGCGCGGGCCGTGCTCGCGGTCCTCGCCGACGAGCGCTCCACCGGTGACGGCGAATGGGCTCAGGCCGTGCGCGACTGGCATGACGGCCGTATCCGCAAGGTCGTACGGCGGGCGCGGGGCGCCGAGTGGCGCAAGGCCGGCACCCTGCCGGGCATCACGCTGACCGGCCCCCGTACCGGCACGCACGCCGAGGCGGAGGCCGGGGCGGAGGCCGGCGCCGGGGCGCCCGGGGCTGCGGAGGTGCGGGTCTTCCCACCCGTACCGCTCGACGGCTGGCCCAGGGAACTGGCCAAGCTCCAGGTGTCCGGCACCGAGTTGGAGGACCCGCGGCCGCCCGCCGCCCCCGACCGGGCCCACCCGGTGCTGTGGTTGAGCCCCACGCTCTCGATGTCGGCGGGCAAGGCCATGGCGCAGGCCGGTCACGGTGCCCAACTCGCCTGGCTCCGGCTGTCGGAGGCACAGCGGGAGGCATGGCGGGAATCGGGCTTCGCACTGTCCGTACGCACCGCGGACACGGCAGACTGGCGGGCACTCACGGCGAGCGGACTGCCGGTCGTGCGCGACGCGGGGTTCACCGAGATCGCCCCCGGTAAAACTCTCGTAGTTGAGGGGGTCGACCGCATCCGCTCACTGCGACGCCCCTGACCCGCACCTACGCGCTACGCCCCTGCCGGCCCTCGGCCCGGGCCTGGCGCAGCAGATCGACCATCATCTTCCGATCCTCGAGGGAGAGGTCCATCTCCCACACGGCGCGCTCCAACCGGTTGGAGAGGTCTGCGTAGACGGGCTCCTGCTCCGCCTCGGCCTCCTGACGCAGGATCTCTCGCAGGATCTCGGCCGCGACCTCCCGCCCGGTCTGGGCCAGCCGCTCCGGCGTGACGCCGACTACTCGGGCCATGTGCGCGAGGGTCAGATCCGGGGCCCGCACGAGTTTTGGCGGATTCCTGCGCTCATACCCCTTCTCGATCTGACGCCACCGCCCACCGCGGAGCCGGATCGGCGTCAACTCTGCTGCACTCTCAGGGCTAAGGCCGCGCGCTTGCCTTGCGAGCCGGATGAGAGATGCCTCAGGTGGCGGCTGCGGCTCATCGGCTGAGCTCACGTCTCGATCTCCCATCACTGAGCTTCACTTAATTTCACTGAACTTTATCGAACCCCCGCCCAGGTCAGAGGGCTTGATTGGCCTGATCCCTACTGGCACTGCCTAGCCCAGCGACTATCAGTGCATTGCAGTTTGCTTCAGCTGGCTCTAGCCTGAGCGCATGAAGTCCTCGCCAAACCAGGACCCGCTGATCGTTCGCCGAAGGCGGATTGAGTTGTGTGCATCGTGAAGTTGCAGGTCACGGGGCTGGTGTGCATGGGCTTCGGGGTGCTCGTGCTGGTCGGGGGCGTATGACTCCCGGCAAG
>NZ_JBEZKP010000045.1:0-44939 GCF_040706335.1 Streptomyces sp. NPDC048389
GGGGCATGGCGCTCGCGGCGGGCCTGGCGCGGGGGTTCGCGGCGGGGTGCGTCTCCTGCCACGGGCCCGCCGGGACTCCGGTCGCGGAGGCGCCGGGACATGCGTCGCACGCGCCCGCCCGCGGCTTGTGGCGGGGCCCGACCTCGGGGCCGGGTGTCGCGAGTCCCGTGGCGCGGCCGGCCGGGGGCCCAACACCGTTCGTCACCGCGTTCTCCGGCATCTTCCGACGCCGTGCACACTGGTGCGCATGAAGAAGCAGACGCAGCAACCGCGTATCGGTCTCCTCGGCGCCGGGCCGTGGGCGCGGATGACGCAGGCACCGGCGCTGGCCGGGCACCCGGACGTCTTGTTCAGCGGAGTGTGGGGCAGGCGGCCCGAGGCGGCGGCGGAGCTCGCCGACGCGCACGGCACCTCGGCGTTCACGGGCGACGAGGGCGTCGACGCCCTGTTCGCGGTCAGCGACGCCGTTGCGTTCTCCGTGCCGCCGGATGTCCAGGCACCGCTCGCCGCCAGGGCCGCCGCGGCCGGATGCCATCTGCTGCTGGACAAACCGGTCGCCACGAACGTCGCCGCCGCGCGGGCCGCGGCCCGCGCGGCCGAGGAGGCCCGAGTGGCATCGGTGGTGTTCTGCACACTGCGGTTCACCGCCGAGACGGAGTCGTGGGTGGCCGAACAGGCCGCCGCCGACGGCTGGTTCACGGCGCACGCGCAGTGGCTCGGATCGCTGTACTCGGACGACTCCGACAGCCCGTTCGCGGCGTCGCCGTGGCGCCGGGAGAAGGGCGGGCTGTGGGACGTCGGCCCCCATGCGCTCTCCGCGCTCATCCCGGTCCTCGGCGACGTGACAACGGTGTCGGCGGGCCGTGGTCCCGCCGACACCGTGCATCTGGTGCTGCGGCACACCTCCGGCGCGTCCAGCACCGTGACGCTGGGCCTGAGCGCACCCGGGAAGGCGGCCGGGACGAGCCTGGTCCTGCTGGGCGAGCGGGGGAGGGCGGAGCTGCCCGAAGGATGGGGCGACCCGGTCACCTCCTTCCGCACGGCGGTGGACGCCCTCCTTGACGCCGTGCGCACGGGGCAGCCACCCGCCTGCGACATCCACTTCGGGGTGCGGCTCACGGAGATCCTGGCCGAGGCGGAGGAGCTGTTGGTCCAGGCGGCGCCGTAAGGCCGTGGCGGGGCGGGACAGGGAAAGGGTCGTAGCCGCAGGGCCGGCGGGGGCGTGTCCGGGGCCTGCGGCTACGACGGCACGGCGGCCGCCGGGATCAGGACGGTGCCGGTGCACCGCCGGGTGTCCGGCCCGGCGGCTGCTCCTCCCGGGACAGTGGAGGGGGAGCGGGATACGGCGTGCGTCCTTCGGTTCCGGCGGCGGCCCGTCAGCCGACGCGCTCGATACGCGCGTTGCGAATCAGGAACTTGCCCGCCTCACGGACCTCCTCGAAGGCCGCGTTGTTCAGCAGGGCGCAGCTGCCGGAGACCGAGGTGACCTCGACGGTCGTGGACTTGTCGTTGTCCAGGTTGGTCACCTTGAGCCGGGTGCCGAGGGGGAACTCGCCGCTGGAGGCGGCGGGCGCGCCGCCCTCGCCGGAGACCGTCACGGTGGAGCCGGCGCAGACGACCTCGCCCGTGGCGCCGCCTTCGGCGCCCGCATTGCCGCCGGCCTCCTCACCGCCGTTCCCGCCGCCCTGCCCGATGTTCTGCTCGGCACCCTCGTCGGCGGGCGGCTCCTCGGCCGGGGGCTGCTCCTCCGGGGGCTGCTCGGCCGGGGGTGCGGCTGCCTGGTCACCGCCGCCACCGTCGGCGGCGCAGCCGGCCGCCTCCTGCTGGACCTTGATCTGCGCGATCACCGCCTCCCGGTTGGCGATGCGAGCCTCCGACTGGGCGTCCGGGGCGGAGCGTTGTCCGGCGATGAAGTTCTCGTTGTTGCGGATCGCCTGGGCGAGGCCGTCGCACGCCACGGAGGCATTGCTTGTCCCGGTCATGACAATCACAGTCCCGCCGGCCATGGCCGCGGCGCCGATGAGGAGGGCGATCTTCTTCTTGCCGCTGAGGGTCTTCTTGCGTGACACGTAAGGGCTCCTGTCCCCGGCCGCGAGGGCGGCCGGATGGTTCCTTGTGCCCTTACGTACGAGTAGCCGCCGCCGAGTTCTCACCGGCCCCACCGGCCTCTTCCTTAACGTTCCTTAAGGCGCCGAGGGGCCCGCCGACCGCGCCGCCGCGACCGGCCGTCGCTCCGGATCCGGTCAGCCGCGGCCCATGGCGTCCCGTACCGCCTCCTCCGTGCGCCCCACCACCGCGGTGCCGTCCTCCGCCGTGATGATGGGCCGCTGGATGAGCTTCGGGTGCCGGGACAGCGCCGCGATCCACCGGTCGCGCGAACCGGCGTCCCTCGCCCAGTCCTTGACGCCCAGCTCCTTCGCGACCGCCTCGCCCGTGCGCGTGATGTCCCACGGCTCGAGGCCGAGGCGCGCGAGGACGGCGCGGATCTCGTCCTTCGACGGCACGTCCTCGAGGTAGCGGCGCACGGTGTATTCGGCGCCCTCCGCGTCGAGCAGGTCGATGGCGCTGCGGCACTTGGAACAGGCCGGGTTGATCCAGATCTCCATGCGCTTCACGGTACCCGCAGAAGAGTGCTCAAACGGCGTCTGGCCAGGGGAAATTGTCAGTGCCCGCCGGTAGAATGAACAGTAGTTCGGGATGGTCCCGCCACCGCGCCAGGAGGTTGCCGATGGCCGCTGCCACACTCACGACGAAGCCCCTGACCCCGCCCCAGAAGAAGCCGCTCCCGGCCGGACAGCCGCGCGAGTGGTACGTCTCCCACAACCGCCGCCTGAAGGCCATGCGCCTCGCGATCGCCCTGCTCGACTCCGGCGTCCACCACCCGGCGACCGCCGACAACCGCCGTATACGGGCGACGGCGGAGCGCATCGGCGCACATGCCCCGTCCGACACGACGTGCCGGATGGTCAGGGCCCTGATCCGCTACGGCCGCTGATCCGTCAGGGCCGCCGAACCGGCCGGCTCACGAGGCGGGGCGCCGGGGATCCGGCGCCCCGTCCTCGTACCACTCGGCGAGCACCTCGTCTCCGACGGCCAGCGTGCCGCCGCGCACCACGGCCGCCTTCGCGCCGAAGCTGACCTTGTTGTCGTAGACCGGCTCCCTGCGGTACGTGGCGAGTGTCCGCACCGGTTCGGGGCCGGCCCGCAGACCCGTGCGCTGGTCCACCAGCGGCACGGCACAGCGCATCGCCCTTACGGAGTGCGCGAGTTCGACGGTCCGGTCCACCCGCGCGCCGGCCTCCGTGCCCGCGAACCGCATCCGCCGCATCAGGTCCTCGTCGTGCGGCCGGGCGCATCCGTCCAGCACGATGTTGGCCCGGAAGCGGTCCATCGGCACCGGCTCCCTTCCGGCGGCCTCGATCCGCCTGTTCAGCCCGTCCAGCGAGGCCCGGGACACCGCGAGCACCGCGTGCGCGTCCGCGAAGGCGACCTTCCCCGCCGTGTCGCCCCAGCCGTCCCGGTCGAAGCCGTCCGGCACCCGCACCAGCCGCAACTTCTCCCCGAGCACCTCGGAGAACCACTCGGCCGCGTCCGCACCCTGGTCCACGGCCTGTCCGACCGGCTGGTCGAACAGGCTCACCGGCCGCCGCTCGCCCTCGGGGTCGACGGCCACGACCAGGCTCTCGACCCCGTCGGCGCTCAGCCGCAGCGCCCGCCCGCCGTCGACGATCCGGGGCCGGACCGCGGCCATGGCGGGCAGCTTGCGCTGGCTCCGGAAACCCCCGTCGACGGCGTCGACGACCATGAACGCCCGGTCGTGCTCCAGCCCCGTGGCACCCACCCGGACCGACTCCACACCGGTTCCGGCACAGCCCTTGACCGGGTAGTAGGTCAGTTCCCGCACAGTCATCCCCATAACGGGTGATCGTAGCGTTCGTCCCCTGCCGGAGGGACCGGCAGCGGGGGCCGGGGTTCCGGCAACGGCCCATGGCGGCTGACCGAACGCCCGAACTCGGCGGGGAACCGACGGCGGCCAGGCATCCGGCTGAATCGGGTTCTCCCCTCACATGGTCAAGGGGTGTGTCCGGGGTACCTGTCGTTCATGTTCTTCGACTCGTTCGACGACCTGGCACGCGTGCCGGTCATGGCCGGCCTTGCCTACGTACTTCTCATCACGGCCGTGCGGGCATCGGGCAAACGGGCCTTGTCCAAAATGAACGCCTTCGACCTCGTGGTCACTGTCGCCCTGGGCTCGACCTTGGCCACCATCCTGCTCAACCGCCAGGTCTCCCTCGCCGAAGGAGCGCTGGCACTTGCGTTGCTTGTCGCCCTGCAGTTCATCACCGCTTGGACATCAGTCCGCTTTGGATCCGTCCGGCGGCTGGTCAAGGCACAACCGACCCTCCTCCTGCGGGACGGGCACATGCTCCGCTCGGCCATGACCGAGCAGAGGGTCACACCGGACGAGGTGTGCCAAGCCATCCGCACACAGGGGATCGGGGCGATCGAAGACGTCGGAGCCGTCGTGCTGGAGACGGACGGCGGTTTCAGCGTCGTCCCGCGCAGCCAGTTCGGGTCGGGCAGCGCCCTGAACGGCGTCGCACGACCACAAGCAGCACCCTCTCCACCGGCGTGATCCGTGCTCGGCCAGGAGGGAGTCGAGCAGAGCGATGCGGTCCTCGACGCGGCCCAGGTCGAGGCTGAGCTGCGCCGCGTTGCTGTGGGAGCAGAAGGCGTCCGTCCGGTTGCCGCGGCGGAGCTCCAGCTCCGCGGAGCGCGTCAGGTGCCGCAGTGCCTCGTCGGGGCGGCTCAGGTGCATGCAGACCTGGGCCAGTTCACCGTGGAGGCGGGCGGTGTCGACGGTGTCGGCCGGCCAGTCGGCGGCCAGCCGCAGGGCCTCGGCCAGGTCCGCGTGTGCTGCCTGCGGGTTCTGGAGGCCGAGCTGGAGCCGGCTCCGCGGTGCGAGCGTGCGGGGCAGGTGCCAGGCGGGTCCGTGCGCCTTCAGCCGGTCGAGCAGGGCGTCGGCCTCGGTGACCGCGGTGGGCAGGTCGCCGGAGAGGGCGTAGGTGCCGGCCCGCAGCATCCCGGCGCCGGAGATCTGCTCGACGACGTCGTGCCGGGTGGCGAACGCGTGCAGCAGGTCCACCTCTGTGAACACCGGCGCGACGTGCTCCTCGCTCCCCGAGGTCTGCAGTCGCAGAGCGAGCGCGGTCGCCCGCAGCCGTATCAGGCGGACCTCGTGGTAGGGGTCAAGGCCGGGAGTCTCTTCGTCAGGCGGACGATGGACGCGTGGGCGGCGGTCAGCGCGGCGGCCTTCGCCTCGGCCTTGTCGGTGCCCTCCCCGGGCATCTCGGCGGTGGCGAGCAGGGCGCAGGCACGGGCGAGCGCCGCGTGGCCCGGCACTCTGGCGTCGTCGTACAGGCCGGCGGCCTCCTCGTGGAGGTCGGCGGCGTCGGTGTACTCGTCCTTCTCACCCGCCCGGCTCGCCTCGTCGGTCAGCAGGTCCGCGCACAGCTGTACGAGCGGCCCCACGGCAGGATCGTCGGGATGGGTGTAGTCGCGGGCGGCGACGAGCGTGCGCAGCCGCGCCCAGCAGGCGCGTGCGTCCGGGTGCCCCTGCCGGTCCAGCCTCCGTGCCCGGAGGATGAGTTCGGGCAGCGACTCGGGGACGGCGGCGGCCGTCGGCGCGGCGGGCGCGGCAACCGGGGCGGCCGGGGCCACGTCGTCGAGGCCGCGGCTACGCAGGGTCAGTTCCAGGGCGTCCAGGAGCGGGGCACGGTCGAGGCGGGCCCTGCGGCGGTCGGTGTGCGCCGTGGTCCCGTTGCGGGCGTCGAAGCGGGCGGCGAGGTCGTCCGCACGGCCTCGCACCTCGGCGCGCAGGCCGGCCACCGTCCAGGCGCGGCCCGCGTGTCCGGCGGCGGGCAGTTCGCCGTGGCCGAGGACCTCGACCCGGCGGAGGAGGACCTCCACGCCGGTGAGGAAGTCGGACAGGCCCAGCGGCGAGTCCACGTCGTCGAACAGGCTCCGGTTCTCGGCGAGCAGTTCCAGGCCGCGTGCCTCGTTGCCGGTCAGCGCGCAGAACTCCAGGTGCCGGCCGACCTCCCCGGCCATCGCCGGATTGCGGCGGCAGCTGCGGTAGCCGGCGAGGTGCAGTCCGCGGGCCCGGTCGGTGCGGCCGGTGCGCAGCAGGGGCAGCAGCGCGTACGAGACGGAGCGGGCCGGTTCCTCCTGACAGGACTCCTTCCCGGCCAGGACCGGCTCCCAGGCGCGCAGCGCCCGCTCGTCGTCGCCCGCCGCGAGGCGGTACAGGGCGCGCTCGCAGATCTCGCACGCCTCGCAGTCGCTGAGCCGGGTGCGGGTGCGGCCCGCTGAACCCTGGCTCATCCGGCTGCACCGCGACCGCTCACGCCCACACGGCAGGCGAGCACGACGGCGCCCCGCCGACGGGCCGGGCCGCGGCCGCCGTCGTCAGCGGTGCTGACCGGTTCTCAGCCCTGCCAGCTGTGGGGTGCGCGGAAGCCGGGGGTGCGCTCCAGGCGGCGCCAGCCGGCCGTGTCGCGGCCGCGGTGGGCGGGGGCGGGCGGCTGGGCGGCGGCACGGGCCATCAGGACGGCGGTGATGGCCGCCAGCTCCTCGGGGTCGGCGTGCCCCTTCTCGACGCGCAGGACGGACTCGGCGGAAGTCAGGCTCATGGTGGGGTGTCTCCGTCTTCTCGGCAGGGTGTCGTGGACCGTGCGGCGGATCGCGCCGCTGCGGAGGGCGACTACTGCGGGGGGTTGCCGTGCTTGCGGGACGGCAGGTCGGCGTGCTTGTTGCGGAGCACCGCGAGCGAGGCGATGAGCACCTCGCGGGTCTCGGTGGGGTCGATGACGTCGTCGACGAGGCCGCGCTCGGCCGCGTAGTACGGGTGCATCAGCTCGGCCTTGTACTCCTTGACCATGCGGGCGCGCATGGCCTCGGGGTCCTCGGCGTCCGCGATCTGGCGGCGGAAGATGACGTTGGCGGCACCCTCGGCGCCCATCACCGCGATCTCGTTGGTGGGCCAGGCGTAGGTGAGGTCGGCCCCGATGGGCTGGCTGTCCATGACGATGTACGCGCCTCCGTACGCCTTCCGCAGGATCAGCGAGATCCTGGGCACGGTGGCGTTGCAGTAGGCGTAGAGCAGCTTGGCGCCGTGCCGGATGATCCCACCGTGCTCCTGGTCGGCGCCGGGCAGGAAGCCGGGGACGTCCAGAAGGGTGATGACCGGGATGTTGAAGGCATCACACATCTGGACGAACCGTGCGGCCTTCTCGGACGCCTCGATGTCCAGCACCCCGGCCAGCGCCTGCGGCTGGTTGGCGACGATGCCGACGACCTGGCCGTCCAGCCGGGCCATCGCGCAGATGATGTTGCGGGCCCAGCGCTCGTGGATCTCCAGGTAGTCGCCGTCGTCGACGAGCTCCTCGATCACCTGGTGCATGTCGTACGGGCGGTTGCCGTCGGCCGGGACCAGGTCCAGCAGGACCTCGCTGCGCCGGTCGGCCGGGTCGTCGCTCTCGACGGTCGGGGGGTTCTCGCGGTTGTTGGAGGGCAGCATCCCGATGAGGTAGCGGACCTCCGCGATGCAGGTCTCCTCGTCGTCGTACGCGAAGTGCGCCACGCCGCTCGTCTCGGCGTGCACGTCCGCGCCGCCGAGACCGTTCTGGGTGATCTCCTCGCCGGTGACCGCCTTGACGACGTCCGGTCCGGTGATGAACATCTGCGAGGTCTCGCGGACCATGAAGACGAAGTCGGTGAGCGCCGGGCTGTAGGCCGCGCCGCCCGCGCACGGGCCGAGCATCACGCTGATCTGCGGGATGACACCGGAGGCGCGCGTGTTGCGCTGGAAGATGCCGCCGTAGCCGGCGAGCGCCGAGACGCCCTCCTGGATACGGGCTCCGGCGCCGTCGTTCAGCGACACGAGGGGGGCACCGGCGGAGATGGCCATGTCCATGATCTTGTGGATCTTCGTGGCGTGGGCCTCGCCCAGCGCCCCGCCGAAGATCCGGAAGTCGTGCGCGTAGACGAAGACCGTGCGGCCCTCGACCGTGCCCCAACCGGTGATGACACCGTCCGTGTAGGGCTTCTTGGCCTCCAGGCCGAACCCGGTCGCCCGGTGCCGGCGGAGCTGCTCGACCTCCTTGAACGAGCCCGGGTCCAGCAGCAGCTCGATGCGCTCGCGCGCGGTCAGCTTGCCCTTGGCGTGCTGCGCCTGGGTCGCACGCTCGCTGGGGCCGCGCCGGGCCTGCTCGCGCAGGGCCAGCAGTTCGGCCGCCCGGCCACGCATATCAGTCAGTTTTCCTCACCCTTTCCGGCTTTCCGTTTCTCCGCGCTTCCCGGTCCGACGCCGGACAACCTTCGACCCAGTGTGAAGTGTTCGTCTGACATCACGCTGAGACCCCTGTTTCAGCGGTCATCCGGCGCTCACGAAGGGCGCGTCACACCGTCGCGACCGCGTCGACGAACAGGTGAACACCTGCTGAGACGCCCATCTCAGCAGTCTGTAAGCGGACTGCCAGAGCGATCTGACACCGTGGCCCTGCATCGACAAGAACACCCGGAGGGGCAACCCGGCGCAGGTTGGAGTCCTGCTCTCTCCGCCATAGCCCGGAGTCCGCGAAAAGAAAAGCGCAAAACAATTCCGGGGCGCCGCGAAGAAGGCAGGAGAGCAACGAACGGAGTACGGGCAGTATCCGACGAGTTCATCCGAGCGAAGGGAGTACCCGCCCATGGCGGAGTCGACACAGGCCCGGCAACCGACCGCCCACGAACCGAAGTACTCGTATCCGATTCCCCGTACTTCACCCAACGAGCCCCCATGCCAATACGCGCAGCTGCGGGCCGAGGAGCCGGTCTGTCCCATCAGCCTGCCCACCGGGCACCCGGCCTGGCTGGTGACCCGCTACGAGGACGTGAAGACGGTCCTCTCGGACTCCCGGTTCAGCCGCGAGGCGCTGTTCCGTGACGGCGCTCCGCGCGCGCAGCTGGTCGAGCCCGACTCGTCGAGCCTGATCAGCATGGACCCGCCGCGCCACTCGGTACTGCGGAACCTGACGAACCGCGAGTTCTCGCCGCGCCGCGCGGAGGCCATGCGCCCGCGCATCCAGGAGATCGTCGACGGACTCCTCGACGACATGGCCGCGATGACCGGCCCGGTCGACCTGAACGCCACCCTGGCGCGCCCCCTCGCCCTGCGGGTCATCTGTGAGCTGCTCGGCATTCCGTACGAGGACCAGCATCTCTTCGGCGCCTGGTGCGACCACTTCATGTCGCTCACCAAGTACACGGCCGAGGAGATCGTGCGCTCCAACACCGAGATGCGCGACTACATCGCCAAGCTGGTCGAACAGAAGCGGGACAACCCCGGTGAGGACCTGCTGAGCAAGCTGGTCCATTCGATGGACAACGAACAGTCCATCACACACGCGGAGTTGATCAGCACCGGCGTCATGTTCCTGCTCGCCGGGCACGACACCACCGTGACCGTCACCGGCGGTGGCGCGGTGCTGCTGCTGCGCAACCCCGATCAGCTCGCCCTGATCCGGAGGGACCCGTCCCTGATGGACCAGGCGTGCGAGGAGATCATTCGTCTCGTCACGCCGGGCGACGGCACGTTCATCCGGATCACGCTGGAGGACGTGGAGCTCTCCGGCACCACGATCCCGGCGAACTCCGCGGTCATCGCGCCCATCAGTTCCGCCAACCGCGACGGCTCCGTCTTCGAGGACCCGGACACCTTCGACGTCCACCGCAAGGACAACAAGCACATCGGGTTCGCCTACGGCACGCACTTCTGCGCGGGTTCGGCGCTGGCGCGCGCCGAGGTGCAGATCGCCATGAAGTCCCTCTTCACCCGCTTCCCCACCCTGCGCCTGGACGTCGACCCGGAGGAACTGCGCTGGCGGATGACCGCCGCCCTCGGCGGCTACGAGGAGATCCCAGTCACATGGTAAGCGGCATCACCACCCATCACCGCATCTGCCCCCTGTGCGAGGCGGGTTGCGGGCTCAGCATCGACATCGAGGGCGGGCGCGCCGTCAAGGTGCGCGGCGCCCAGGACGACGTGTTCAGCAAGGGTTACGTATGCCCCAAAGGCATCGCCCTGGGTGATATCGACCAGGATCCCCAGCGCTGCCACGAGCCTCTGGTGCGCCAGGCGAACGGGGAGTTCGCCGAGGTCACCTGGGACGAGGCCTTCGCCGAAGTGGCACGCGGCCTCGGCCGGGTGGCCGAGAAGCACGGCAAGGACGCGGTGGCGCTGTACTACGGCAACCCCGTGATCCACACGGTGGGCATTCCGCTGCACGTGGCCGTGATGCGCCAGTTCATGGAAACCCGCAACGTCTTCAGCTCCAGCACGGTCGACCAGATGCCCAAGAACGTCTCTTCGGGGCTGATGTTCGGCGATCCGTGGGCGATTCCGGTGCCCGACATCGACCGCAGCGACCATCTGCTGATCCTCGGCGCCAATCCGATGGTGTCCAACGGGAGCCTGTGGACCGTGCCCGATCTGCCGGGCCGCATCCGGGCGTTGAAGGCGCGCGGCGGGCGGCTCGTGGTGGTCGATCCGCGACGTACCCGCACGGCGGACATAGCGGACCAGCACGTGGCGATACGTCCCGGAACCGACGCGTTGCTGCTCTTCGCACTCGTACACACGCTGTTCGACGAGGGGCTTGCCTCCCCCCTCACCCCCGGCCTGTACACCGGTGAGCAGCAAGTCCGTGAAGCAGCGGCGGAGTTCACACCGGAGGCAGTATCCGACGTGTGCGGTACGGACCCGGCCACCATCCGGGGCCTCGCCCGTGAACTGGCCGCTGCCCCCTCGGCCGCCGTGTACGCGCGCATGGGCACCACCGCCGCCGCGTTCGGCACCGTGACCAGTTGGCTGGTTGACGTGCTCAACGCCCTCACGGGCAACCTGGACCGGCCCGGCGGGGCGATGTTCGGCGAGGCGCAGCACAACGCGCTGCGCCCGACGGGGCCGCTGAAGCTGGGCCGCTGGCACAGCAGGGTGCGCGGACTCCCGGAGATCCTCGGCGAGTTCCCGGCGGCCACCCTCGCCGACGAGATCGACACCCCCGGCGAGGGGCAGGTGCGGGCGCTGGTGGCCATAGCCTGCAATCCGGTGCTCGGCGCGCCCAACGGCGAACGTCTGGACCGCTCGCTCGCGGACCTGGACTTCATGGTGGCGGTCGACCCTTACGTCAACGAGACGACGCGGCACGCGAACGTCATCCTGCCGCCGCCCCGCGTCATGGAGTCGGAGCACTTCGACATCGTGCTCTCCCGGCTCGCGGTGCGCCGGGTGGCCCGCTACTCGCCTCCGCTGCTGCCACGCGACGAGGGCCGGCCGAGCGAGGCACAGATCCTCGCCAAGCTCACCCTCATCCTCTCCGGTGCGGGGCCCGGGGCGGACCCGGCCGCGCTGGACTCGATGGTCATCGACAAGACGCTCGCGGCCGTGGTCTCGACGCCCGGATCGCCGCTGGCGGGCCGCGACCCCGCGGAGCTCAAGGAGCAACTGACCGGAGAGGACAGCACGGAGCACCGGATCGACCTGATGATCCGGCTCGGCGCCTTCGGAGACGCCTTCGGGCTGCGTCCCGACGGGATGAACCTGGCGGCGCTGCGCGAGCGGCCACAGGGGGTGGACTTCGGGCCGCTGCGACCTCGGCTCGCCGAGATCGTGGGCTCCGAGAAGGTGGAGCTGTTCCCCGAGCCGGTCGCGGGCGACATACCCCGCCTCGCCAAGTTCCTCGCGGGCAGGCGGGAGCGGAGGGAGGGCGGTTATCTGCTGGTGGGGCGACGCCATCTGCGCTCCACCAACAGCTGGACGCACAACATCGCCGCGCTGTCGGGCGGTACCAACCATTGCACCCTGGAAGTCAACACGCAGGACGCCCGCCGGCTCGGCATCGGGGCCGGTGACGAGGTGACCGTACGGGGCAGGGCAGGAGCGGTCGTGGCGCTCGCCGAGCCCACCGACCGGGTCGGCCCGGGCGTGGTGAGCCTGCCGCACGGCTGGGGCCACGGCCGGGACGGCACGCGGATGACGTATGCGGCGAAGGCGCCGGGTGTGAACGTGAACGCGCTCACCGACGAACTGGTCGTCGACCCTCTCTCGGGCAACGCGGTCTTCAACGCGGTGCCGGTGGAGGTCTCAGCCGGGCGGGGTGATCTGCACCAGTGCTGAGTACGGACGAGTTGCCCCTGGCTCAGCGCTGGGAGCTGCTGCTGCCCCATCGGGAGCGGCTGTACCGATTGGCCCGGGTCCGTCTGACCGCGCATCAGGACGCCGAGGACTGCGTGCAGGAGGCGCTGCTGCGGGCCGCAGGCCACCGTGACCTCGACGCGGAGCGCGTCGGTCCGTTCCTCACCTCGATTACACTGCGCCTGTGCGTGGACGTCTACCGTCGCAGGGAGCGCACCCGCAGATACCTGTACCAGCGTTCCTTCGCCCCGGAGACCGCGTCGGGACCGGAGGAGGCGGCTTGCGCGGCGGCCGAGGGTGTCTGGATGCTTCAGCAGGTGCAGCGCCTCGAGGGCAGGGAGCGCGAGGTCATCCTGGCCCGCATCGAGGGCACCAGCACCCGCGAGGCCGCGGGCCGCCTGGGGATCTCCACCAAGGCCGCGGAGGGCGCCTTCACCCGCGCCCGCGCCCGCCTCCGCCGCTGGCACGGGGCGAGCCTGACCGGCGGGTAAGGGGTCACAACGCCCTGGGCGCCGTGAGCATGAACCATGCTCACGGCGCCCAGGGCGTTGTGGCTCCGCACGGCTGTCCCGCGCCGGCCGTGCCGGTCCCCCGCCGCCGGTGGTCCCCGTGCCCGTACGAGGGCCACCGTCCTGGTCCGGCGACCGCCGGCCCCACCGCGCGAAGCAACCGCCCCGTTCCCGGCCGAGCGCCGGGAACGGGGCGGTTACTGCTGTCCGTGGGAGAGAAGGGAAAGAGGGCTCACGCACCGATCGCGTGGACACCGCCGTCGACGTGGACGATCTCGCCGGTGGTCTTGGGGAACCAGTCCGAAAGGAGCGCCACCACGCCACGGCCCGCGGGCTCCGGGTCCTCCACGTCCCACTCCAGCGGGGAGCGGCGGTTCCACACACCCTCGATGTCGGTGAAGCCCGGGATGGACTTCGCGGCCATCGAGTTGAGCGGGCCGGCCGCCACCAGGTTGCAGCGGATGTTCCGCTTGCCCAGATCCCGCGCCATGTACCGTGACGTCGCCTCGAGTGCCGCCTTCGCCGGGCCCATCCAGTCGTAGTGCGGCCAGGCGTACTGCGCGTCGAAGGTCAGACCGACCACCGAACCGCCCTCCTCGGACATCAGCGGCAGGCACGCCATCGTCAGCGACTTCAGGGAGTACGCCGACACGTGCATCGCCGTCGCCACCGACGCGAACGGTGTGTTCAGGAAGTTCCCACCCAGCGCGTCCTGCGGCGCGAAGCCGATCGAGTGGACCACGCCGTCCAGCCCTCCCAGCTCGGCACGCACCACGTCCTCGAGCCGGGCCAGGTGCTCCTCGTTCGCGACGTCCAGCTCGACCACCTCAACCGGCCGAGGCAGTTGCCGGGCCACCCGCTCGGTGAGGCTGGGGCGGGGGAACGCGGTCAGCATGACCTCCGCCCCCTGCTCCTGTGCCAGGCGCGCCGCGTGGAAGGCGATGGAGGACTCGAGGAGCACACCGGTGACCAGGATGCGTTTGCCGTGGAGAATTCCGCTCATCAGTGCCCCATGCCCATTCCGCCGTCGACCGGGATGACGGCTCCAGTGATGTACGAGGCTTCGTCGGAGGCGAGAAACACCACCGCCGCCGCGACCTCGTCAGGGCGCGCGTACCGGCCCAGCGGCACCCGCTCCACGATCCGCGCCCGCTGCTCGCCGGTCAGCGCCCGCGTCATGTCGGTGTCGACGTAGCCGGGTGCGACGACGTTGAAGGTGATGTCGCGCGACCCCAGCTCGCGGGCGAGTGAGCGGGCGAATCCCACCAGCCCCGCCTTCGAGGCCGCGTAGTTCGCCTGCCCCGCGGAGCCGAGCAGGCCCACCACCGACGAGATCAGCACCACGCGGCCCCTCCTTGCCCGCAGCATCCCGAAGGTGGCTGCCCGCACCACCCGGAACGCGCCGGTGAGGTTGGTGTCGACCACGGAGGTGAAGTCCTCCTCCGACATCTTGAGCAGCAACTGGTCGCGGGCCGCACCGGCGTTGGCGATCAGCACCTGGACCGGGCCCTGGTGCTCCTCGACCTCCTTGTAGGCATGCGCGACCTGCTCGGCGTCGGTGATGTCGCACGGGACGGGGAGGAAGCCCTCCGCTCTCAGATCCGCCGGGTCGCCCGTGCGGTACGTGACCGCGACCTTGTCGCCGACCGCGGCGAAGGCACGGGCGACGGACAGACCGATGCCGCGGTTCCCTCCGGTGACGAGGATCGAACGGCCGCCCATCAGTGCGCCACGTCCTGTGGTCCCAGAGCGGCCACCACCGTGGAGTCGTGGTCGTACGGCCCCGAGGAAGCGGCGCCGCCGGGGGAGCCGACGGTCTCGAAGAACTCGGTCGTGGACTGGTGGAAGTCGTGCCACTGCGCGGGGAGATCCGTCTCGAAGAAGACGGCCTCCACCGGGCACACCGGCTCACAGGCCCCGCAGTCGACGCATTCGTCCGCGTGGATGTACAGGGCTCGCCGGCCCTCGTAGATGCAGTCCACCGGGCATTCGTCGATACAGGACCTGTCCTTGACGTCGACACAGGGCTGGGCGATCACGTACGTCATGGGGATCTCATCCACAGGGTCGGGGGCGGGTCACGCCCGGGAGAAGGCGAGCACGGCGTTCTGGCCGCCGAAGCCGAAGGAATTGCTGACGGCGACCTCCACGGTGGCCGTGCGCGCCGTCTTGGCGACGACGTCCAACTCGACCTTGGGGTCCTGGCTGTCGAGGTTGGCGGTGGGCGGGATGACTCCCTGGCTGATGGTGAGGGCGGTGACGGCCGCTTCGATGGCGCCGGCGGCGCCGAGCGAGTGGCCCACCACGCCCTTGATGGAGGTGACGGCGGGCCGCTGACCCAGAACCCTGCGGATCAGCTTCGTCTCCGCCGCGTCGTTGAGCGGCGTCGACGTGCCGTGCGCGTTGACGTGGTCCACGGCGTCGGGGGCGAGACCGGCGTCGTCGAGGGCCGCCCGCAGGGCGAGTTCGGCGCCCGCGCCCGTGGGATCGGGGGCGGTGGCGTGATGGGCGTCCGCGGAGGCGCCGTATCCGCAGACATTGGCGTACACGCGGGCCCCTCGGGCCTTCGCGTCGGCCGCACGCTCCAGGACGAGGACGGCGGCGCCCTCCGCGGGGACGAAGCCGTCGCGGTCGACGTCGAAGGGACGCGATGCGGCACGCGGGTTGTCCTGGCGGCCGCTGAGTGCGCCCATCTGGCTGAAGCCGGTGATGATTGAGGGGATCAGACACGCCTCCGTGCCCCCGGTGATCACCACGTCGCACACGCCCTGGCGCAGCAGCTCGCGTGCCATGCCGATGGCCGTGGTGCCGGAAGCGCAAGCGGTGGCGGTGACGAAGTTGGGTCCGCGGGCGCCGTGTTCCATCGCCACGTACCCGGCCGACATGTTGACCGCCAGCATGGGGATCAGCAGCGGGGACACGTTCAGCGGGCCGTCGTCCAGGAGGACGTGATGCTGTTTCTCCCAGCTGCCGGCGCCGCCGATGCCGCTGCCGAGGACGACGGCGACCCGGGCGCCGTCCCAGCCGCCCGGGTCGAGACCGCTGTCGGCGACAGCCTCGGCGGCGGCGGTGATGGCGAACTGGCTGCTGCGGTCGTAGCGCCACGCCTTGCGCCGCCCGATGGCCTTGCCGGCGTCGTAGCCGGGAATCCAGCACCCGATGTGGGCGGGGATGCCGTCGAGGGCCGGGACCCCCGAGGCGACCGTGCCCTCGGGGTTCCGGATCACGTCCCAGGAAGCCTGGGATCCGATCCCCGCCGCGGTCACCATGCCGATACCGGTGACCGCGGCGTCGAACGAGCCGGTGGGGCCAGGCATCAGGCCACCACCAGCTTGCTCTCGATGACCGACACGGCCTGGCCGAGGGTGTCCTCGGCGCCGAGGTCGTCGTCGGACAGCTTGACGCCGAACTCCTGCTGGACCGTCAGGGTCAGTTCCACCAGGGCCAGCGAGTCGAGTTCGAGCTTGCTGAAGGTGTCCTCGGGGGCGACCTCGTCGGTCTCGAAGCCGAAGTTCTTGACCAGCAGCTGGACCAGACGCGGGTAGGTGTCGCTCATGGCGGTACTCCTTGCGAGGTGATGGCCTACACGGATGACGAACAGTCAGACAGGTGTGATGTCGGGCCACGTCAGGGTGGCCGCGCCCCAGGTCAGCCCACCCCCGAACGCGGCGAGCGCGGTGCGGTGCCCGGGTCGCAGGGCGCCCGCGGTGACAGCGTCGGCGAGGACCAGGGGGATGGACGCGGCGGCGGTGTTGCCCACCCTGTCCAGATGGACGGGGAAGCGCGATCGGGGCAGCCGCATCTGGTCGGCGACCGCGTGGATGATGCGCAGGTTGGCCTGGTGGGCGACGAACACGTCGGTGTCGTCGAGTGCCCACCCGGCCCGTGCCACGGCTTCGAGGGATGCCTCGGCCATCCGTTCCACCGCGTTGCGGAAGACCTGTGCGCCCGCCATACGGAAGTACGGGTCGGCTCGCTCCGTGTGCTCGGGGCGGATCGGGTCGCGCGAGCCGCCCGAGAGGATCCGGATCAGCTCGCTTCCGGTGCCGTCGCTGCCGAGGATCACCGGCCCGAGCGCGCCGGGTTCGTCCGGATCGCCCGCGCGCAGGACGACGGCGCCGGCCCCGTCCCCGAAGATCGCCCGGGTGGAGCGGTCCTCGGGGTCGAGAATGCTGGAGTACGTATCGGCCCCGATGACCAGGACGCTGTGCGCCGTGCCGGCGGCGATGAGGCCGCCGCCCACCGCCAGGCCGTACAGGAAGCCGGTGCACATCGCCGCCACGTCGAAGGCCGGCACGATGCCCAGGCCCAGGCGGGCCGCCACCGCCGGCGCGGTGGCCGGGCAGGAGTGGTCCGGGGTGCTCGTCGCCACGATGACGGCGTCCACCGCATCCGTCGAGGCGGATGTCGCGGCGGACTTGAGCGCCCGTTGGCCCGCCTCGACGGCGAGGTCGGAGGTGGCCGTGCCGTCCTCGGCGATGTGCCGCTGCCCGATCCCGGTGCGGCTGCGGATCCACTCGTCGGAGGTGTCCAGCTCCCTCGCCAGGTCCGAATTGGTGACCACCCGGGACGGCAGGTGGGTGCCCAGACCGCACACCACCGCCGCGCGCGCCGCCGCCATCAGGTGCCTCCGATCTGGAGTCGCGCGGTCCGCTCAAGGGCGGTGACCTCGTCACTGACCTCGGCGAGGTAGTCCGACACGTCGAGGTAGGAGCGCATCAGCGACACCTCTGCGTACGGCATTCCGTAACTGACCAGATACTCCTTGATCAGCGGCTGGGAGCGGCGCAGGTTGCGGCGCGGCATGGACGGGAACAAGTGGTGCTCGATCTGGTAGTTGAGGCCACCGTAGAAGAAGTCGGTGACCCGGTTCGGCCGGATGTTGCGGGAGGTCACCACCTGCCGGGTCAGCCAGTCCAGCTCCTCCGCCTCGCCGTCGCGTACGGGCAGGCCCTTGTGGTTGGGCGCGAAGAGCAGACCCATGTAGAACCCGAACAGGGCCTGGTGGACGACGATGAACGCGACGGCCTTGCCCGGCGGGAGGACCAGGAAGACGGCGGTGAAGTAGGCCGCCAGATGCAGGGTGAGCAGACCCAGGTCGGCGACCACGTGGCGCTTGATCACGCCCATGCGGGCGGCGATGTACCCGGAAAGGTGCATGCGCAGCCCTTCCATCATGATCACTACGTAGAACATCCAAGCCTGGTGGCGCACGATGAAGCGAGCCACGGCGCCGGTCTTCTTCGTGTGGTGCTTGGAGTCGAAGATCACCTGGCGACGTGTGATGTCGGGGTCGAGGGACAGGTGGTTGGGGTAGTTGTGGTGCTTGGTGTGGTGCCCCACCCACCAGCCGAAGCTGACCCCGGTGAGAAGGTTGCCGTGGATGAACCCGATGACGTCGCTGCCCTTGCGGGTGCGGAAGATCTGGCGGTGTCCCGCGTCGTGGCCGACCAGGTCGGTCTGGCCGAAGCACAGCGCCAGGAAGACCGCGGTGGCCAGCTGCCACCAGCTGTCGCCCACGAGGGCGAAGGCGGTCCAGCCCATGGCGAGCAGCAGCAGATTGACGGCGATCTTGAAGACGTAGTAGGCGGGCTGAGGATCCATCAGGCCGGCCCGCTTCACGACTTTGGTGACCTCGTCGAAGCGGGCCGTCGGGCTGTCGGCGCCGCTCGCGGCACCGGTCCCGGTTGACGTCATATCGCCTCCTCAAGCCCCATGTAGGCGAGCCGGGTGTGCTGCATCTTGTCGGCCCACGCCTTGCCGGTCTCCATGCGCTCCTCGGGAGTGGTGTCGGCCAGGCGCCGCCCCGGCCATGCCTCGTAGTCGCCCAGCAGGTGGCCGTGTTCGTCGATGCCCTTCTGGAACAGCGTCTCCCGGCGCAGTACTTGCTCGGTGGTGGGCAGCCGCCCCCACAGTTCGTAGCCCTCTGCCATCAACTCCAGGAGTCGCGGCTTGTCCTCGGGGTGCTTGAGCAGGTGCTCGCGCAGGATGGAGCTGCCCACGGTCAGGTGGCGGATCTCGTCGATGCCCGCGCCGCGCTCGATGTCGGCGGCCGCCGGGTCGAAGACCCGCCACTTGCGCTCGCTGAGCTCCGCGGCGGGGGCGAGGACACCCTCGACCAGGACGGTCAGGACCAGGACGCCGCCGATGAAGTCCTGCTCGTCGCGCAGCACCCTGAGGCCGAAGTTCTCCAGCGGTACGAGGATGGAGTCGCGATCCTCGGCGGCGAGCCGGTCCACCTCGGCCAGCAGGTCGTCGGGGGCGGTGCCCAGTTGCAGCAGGTGGCTGCGGAACACCATCGCGTGCCGCGCCTCGTCGATCAGCTGGGTGGAGTAGAACTCCATGCTGTCGTTGTCGGGTGCCAGGGCGACCATGTAGCCGATGGCCCGGGTCGCCTTCTCCTCGGCGATGGAGCGGAAGGCCAGTTCCTGCTTGATCGCAGCGTTGAGCGGACCTTCCTGCCGTACGACGTCCAGCGGCTGGACGTCGTCGGCGTGCCCGAGGATCCGGCCGCGCAGCGTTCCCTGCGGGACGGATCGCAACCAGTACGCCAGATCGCACGTCGCCGCCGAGAGCTCCAGGCTCAGTGCCCCGTCCATGAGCGAGGGGGCCTGCTCCCAGTCCGCCTCGGAGGGGATGTTCGAGGAGGTCATCACTGCTTCCTTTCGGTGTGCATCGGATTGACGGGGTTCGCAGCGTGCGGAGCGGAGGACGGGCCTGCGTGCAGCACGCCGGCGAAGTTGACCAGGGGGGTGCAGGCGGTGGCGGCGCCGGTCAGCACGCGAGCCATCACCAGTTCGTGATCGCCTGCGGCCACCGTCCGCTCGATCCGGCATTCGAGCCAGGACACGGCGCCCCGCAGCCGTGGCGCGCCGTGCGGCGACGGCTCCGCCCACGCCCGGGGCGGCAGCTGGGCGAGGCCCGTGGGCCGACTGCGCCTGGCGAAGTGCTGGGCGAGCCACTCGTGGTCGGCGGCCAGGCCGTTGGCCACGAACGCCTCGGCGGCGAGCAGGGATCTGAGGCCCCGGCTTCCCTGGCGCAGCGCGACGCAGACCATGGGCGGGTCGCCGGGGATCGTGGTCAGGGTGGAGATCGTGACCCCTTCGGCCTCGGCTGGGCCGCCGCAGGTGAGGACCGTCACGCCGGTGACGAAGTGCCGCATCGTGGTGTTCAGCGCGGCCTGGACGGCGGCCGGCACCGTGGCGGAGCTCGTCATGTGACCGTGCGCAGCGCGTCGTTGCCGCCCGTCGGGGCAGCGGTGGTGAACTCGCTGTGGAATCTGCGATACGCCTGGTGGGCCTCGGGTTCGAAGCGCAGTCCGAACGGCTTGAGGAAGTTCCCGAACAGGGCCCGGTCGCCGAAGAGATGGATGGCCAGGGCGAGCAGCGCCCACTCGGCGCCCCACAGCCAGATCCAGGCCAGCGCCACAAGGCCCTGGGTGACCAGGCTGTGCATGACGTTGTAGGCCAGGTAGTACCCCTTCGGGATGTCACCGTGCCCCTTGCGCCGGAACGCGATGGCGCCGGGGATGTAGCCGATGAGGTCGATGTAGAGGAACAGCCCGATCGCGACCCACCAGCGGATCTCGTCGAGGTGGGTGAAGAAGAGAACGACGGACACCACGAGTCCGAGGGCGTACTCGGCGCGTACGAGGCGGGCCGTGGTGGGCGTCATGAACAGGTTCTTGGTGTCCATGGCTCACTCCACCGGTGCGCCGGCGAGCTGGGCCTCGACCGGCGGACGGGCCACGGCCTGGGCCAGGACCTCGTCGCCGACGACGGTTCCCCTGCCGCCGAACAGCCCGATGACGACGCGGGCGATGGTCTCCTTGATGACCCGTTCGGCGACGGGATCGAGGATGCCGGCCAGACTGGGAATACCGAAGTCGAACTCGGCGCGGAAGTCGACCACACAGCCGTTCTCGGTGCCGGAGATCCGCCAGGTCCCTTCGAACGAGTCGAAGTCCCCGTCGAGCTGGGTGAACGCGATCGTCAGGCCGACCGGGTCGAAGTGGTCGGACTCGGTCCAGCGCAGGATGCCGTTGCGGAAGTAGACCTCCCAGTCGCTGGCCTCCTCGTCGGCGGTGATCTCATGGACGGTCACGGCGCGGACCACCGGGGCGAGCTCGGGGTACCGGGCGAACTGCCTCACCTGGTCGTACCCCCCGGCCGGTGAGGTCCCAGAAAGCTCGACGGCCACGTGAACACTACGCATGGGCGGAGTCACCTTCGAAAGTCGGTACGTATCGGGTCGCCTGCGCTCGGCAGGCGCGGTCGAATGCCTCGTACAGGAAGCGCGTGTCCGCGGCACTGAGCACGGCGGGCGGCGTGAGCCTGATCACCAGGTGCGAGTTGAGCGAGTGGTTGGCCACCACGCCCTGCGAGATCAGCTCGATGAGCAGATCGCCTGCGGGGCCGGGGATCGCGAACTCGATCCCGATGAGCAGGCCCCGGCCGCGTACCTCGCGCAGCACGGGACCGAAGTGGCGCTGGGCGATGTCGCGGACGGTGGTGAGCATCTCGGCACCGAGGTCGCGGGCGCGGTCGACGAGGCCGTCCTCCTCGAGAGCGGCGAGGGCGCCGCGTACGGCGGCCATGGCCATCGGCGTTCCGGAGAACGTCGAGGTGTGCAGATAGGGGTCCTTGTCGAAGGCCGCGAACGCCTTCGGGGTCGCGATGACCGCGGAGACGGGCAGGATGCCGCCGCCGAGCGCCTTGCCCGCGAGCAGCATGTCGGGCGTGATGCCCTCGGCGTCGGCGCCCCACCAGGTGCCGAGGCGGCCGAGGCCCGTCTGGATCTCGTCGAGGACGAGGAGCGCGTCATAGTTGCGGCACAGCTCCTGCACGGCGCGCAGGTAGCCGGGGGGCGGCAGTACGACCCCGGCCTCGCCCTGAAGGGGTTCGACGACGAAGCAGGCCCGCCCTGGCATGGTCCTGAGGAGTTCCTCCAGTGCGTCCGCGTCCCCGTAGGGCACGTGGTGGACGCCGGGCAGCAGCGGGCGGAACGGGTCCTGGAAGACGTCCTTGCCGGTCAGGCTGAGGGCGCCCATGGTCTTGCCGTGGTACCCGCCGTGGGTGGCGATCAGCTGGTCCTTGCCCCGGGTTCGGGCGATCTTGATGGCGGTCTCCACCGCCTCGGCACCGGAGCAGGCGAAGTGCACCCGCTCCAGGCCGGCCGGGGCCCTGGCGGCCAGGGCCTCGGCGGCCAGGGCGGCCTGGGGTTCGAGGAAGACCCGGCTCGCGACGGGATGGCGCCCCAGTTGCTCGGTGACATGGCGTACGACGGTGGGGTGCCGGGCGCCGGTGATCAGCACGCCGTAGCTGCCGCAGTTGAGGAAGCGGCGGCCGTCGTCGGTGAAGATCCAGGGGCCTTCGGAGCCGGTCTCGATGTGGCCGCCGAAGAGCTCGCCGAGGGTGGCACGGCCCTTGCTGAGGTTGGCGCGGTACAGCCGCCCGATGTGCTCCCGGTCGTGGACCGGCGAGTCCGTGGTGGTGGTCATGTGTCGGCTCCTCAGGCCAGTCGCAGCGGCTTGCCGCCGATGTGCTCGACGAACGGCTCGGCGAAGCTGGAGCGGGACGGTGGGTGGAAGGAGAGCCCGTTGGAGGCCGCTGCCAGATAGCCGACGTCGCCGCTGCTGATGAACGCCATCCCGCCCAGGAGTTCCACGGCCGTGCGCACGGTCTCACCGATGGCGTCCTGGGCTCCGTAGCGGGCCACCAGGGACTTGCCGAGCGCGGCGTTGCCCGTCTCTCCGTCCTCGATCATCCGGGCCACCCCTTCGAGCAGCAGGGCGGCCGTCTCCAGGCGGGTGACCAACTGCGCCCGCTCGGAGGCCGAGCCGCGCCCGCCGGTGGTGACACGCTCGGCGAGCGCGCTGGCGATGCCGAGATACGACGCGGAGATCAGCATCTCGAACCAGATGAAGCCGACGGTCTGGAGCTCGTCCAGCTCACCACCGTCGCCCAGCTCGGTCCGCATGACCTGCTTTTCGTCGACCAGCACGTCGGTGAGGCGAATCTCGTTGCTCTCCGCGCCCGCCAGCGCCCAGCTGGACCAGAACGGGTGGACGGTCACGCCCTCGGTCTGGCGGGGCACGAGCAGCACGGCCATCTCACTGGTGCCGTCCGGTCCGGGCAGCGCGACGCTCGCCGTGAGCAGGTCCATGGAGGAGGAGAGACTGCACGGCTTCTTGGAGCCGTTGATGCGGTAGCCCTTCCCGCACTCGTCCAGGCGGGCCTCCATGGTCGGCGCGAGGATGCCGCGCCCCGGCCTGCCCTCGGCGAAGCCGGAGGCGACCAGCAGGTTCTGCTCCACGATCCCCTCGAGCAGCGCCCACTCGACACCACTGGACTGGAGGCTGCCGGCGAGCGAGAAGAGCGTGGCGACCGAGAAGTGGTGCATCGTGGTGGCCACGGCGAGGGACGGCGACGCGGCGGCGAGCGCTCGGGTCACCTCGACCGCTTCCAGGGGGCCCGCGCCGAGGCCCGAATACGTCTTGGAGATGACCAGGGCGGATCCGCCGTGCGAGCGGAACAGCTCGATGGCGGGGCTGTCGGGCCGCTCCAGGTCGTTGAGCGAGTGCTTGGCGAGCGCGCCGAGCAGTCCGGGCAGATAGCGCTCGCAGGTGTCGCGGGCGGCATCCAGTGCACGCATGGGAACTCCTTCGCAGAGGCGGAATGCGGGGTGGCTACGAGGTCTTCTTCTCGCGCAGGGTCCGCCAGGCTCCGAAGACCGCGTCACGCGGACGCGAGCCGGTGGAGATGCTCACGCCCTGGACGTGGGAGGTTCGAAGGATCGGGTAGTTGGCCTCGCCGAAGACGCCGCCGGTCAGTCCCGTGCCGCCATGGGTGGGCAGGCAGGGCAGGAAGCCTATGTGGGAGTCATTCACCTTGAGCAGACCTCCGTTGCTCACCCGTGCCAGGAAGCGGTCCACGACTCGGGAGTCCGTGGCCCAAAGGGAGTTGCGCAGGCCGTAGGCGTTGGAGTTGACGAAGTCGATGAAACGCTCGAGGAGTTCGTCGTCTGGCTCCGGGTCCGCGACCACGATGGGCAGCAGCGGGAAGAACGTCTCGTGCACCACGGCTTCGACCTCGTGTGCGCGGTCCAGGCCGCGTACGACGATGACGGTCGGCTCCAGGAAGATGCCGTTGGGATCGCGACGCTCGTCCAGCTGCATGGCGTGCCCGCCGCAGGCCAGCTCGGCACCCTTGGCCAGCGCGTCGTCCAAGCACTTGAAGAACTTCTCGTTGCGCAGCACGGGCGTGAGCAGTACGTCGGGTTCGGTCGGGTAGCCCGGCCGGATGTGGCCGACCTTGCGGACCAGGGAGGCGATCAGGTCGTCGGCCACGTCGGGGTGGACCAGGACCTGGTTGGGGATCATGCACAGCTGTCCGGAGCCGTAGAAGCTCTCGGTGAGCGCCTCGGCTGCCAGCTCGAGGTCAGCGTCCTTCCAGACGGTCACGACATCGTTGCCCGCGAGTTCGAGGATGGGCTTCTTGCCCTCGGCCACGCAGCGCGCCTCGAACTTGGTGCCGTTCTCGCTGGAGCCGAAGTAGATGATGTCGTCGACGTCGGGGCTGGCGAGCCAGGCCGAGAGCATGGGGCCGGGGTCTCCGCAGACCACGTTGAGGGTGCCCGGCGGGGCGCCCACCTCGTCGAGTGCGGGGGCGACGATCTCCTGCATCACGTACATCACGCCGAGCGGGCCGCTGCGCGGGGCTCGGACGATCAGCGAGTTGCCGCCCATGATGGCGGTGACGCCGAGCAGTGCGCTCGAAAGCGGCGCGTTCTGCGGCGGGTTCAGGCACACCACGCCGTCGGGCCGCCGGCGCACCTGGAGCCGCCGCTCACCGCGGTGGAACTCCTGGAGCATCTGGGAGCGGTAGAACGCGATGGATTCGGGGCTGAAGCACTCCAGCATCCCGGAGACCTGCCACTGGGCGAGCATCAGGGGATGTCCCTCTTGGACGAGGATCTCCGCTATCTCCTCAGCCCGTTCGGCGAGCTTGCCGTGCAGCAGCGCGCCGAAGCGCCCGATGCGGTCGTCGAGGGGGAACGCACCCCAGGCGGGGGCGGCTCCTGCCGCGGCGTCGATCGCCCGCTGAACGGTGGCCCGATCAGCCTTGGCGACCCGCCCCACGACGACGTCGCGCCGGTCCTCGGTCGTGATGCGCCCCTGTTCCAGTTTCCGCTTGAGCGTCAGGCTGGCGAAGACATCATCCAGCAGGGTGCTGGAATTGATCACGTATACCCAGTCAGCACTTTCCAGCGGCTCACCCCCCACATAAGAGTGGTAGGTGCGCAGAGAAGCGGGTTCTTGGGGCGGAGCAGATTGGTTCTGCGACACCGGGCGAGACAGCTGTGTACTGCCCACGGACACTCCTCATCGTTCGAAAATCTGCCGACGCTAACCTCGCGGACGATACTTTCAGAAAGCTCTGATAGGTCGCTTAGATCTCACTGATACAAGCATTTCAGTATTTCATCTTCACCTTCTGTTACATTCCCGCATACGCATAGACGATATGACGATGGAGTGGACTGATGAGCCAGTCGGTGGAGTCTCCTCAAGGCGCTCAGGGGAAACTGGAGTCAGTTGTCAAGTCGATTCGGGATTACGGCGATAACCCCAGCGCCTTCCTTGCGGTCAACGAGGGGAACGAGCACTTCGAAGGAAGCGGCCAAGGGGTCATCACCTATCGCCGGGCAGGCGGGTACTTCATCCAGTTCGGCGGCGTGTTCGCCGCGAAGGAGCAGCAGCGCACACTGCTGGAGGAGTTCGGGCGGTACGCGCGCTCACAGCGACGCAAGATCGTCGGAATCCAGCTCCAGCAGACGGACGTCGGGCTGTTCGCGGCCGCGGGATTCACCGTGAACCAGGTGGGCTCCTCGTACTCGGTGCATCTGCCGGAGTTCACGCTGCGCGGCACGAAGTTCATGAAGCTGCGCAACAAGATATCGAGGGCGAAACGCAGCGGCCTCGAAGTACGCGAACTGCCGTACGACGAGGACGTCAGGAACCGGATCGGGGAGATCGACCGGCACTGGCTGCGCTCGAAGGGCAAGCACGTCAAGGAGATCGAGTTCCTGGTAGGGCAGGTCGGCGGCCCGGCACAGGAGTACCGCCGACTGTTCGTGGGGCTCATCGAGGACAGGCCGGTCGCCTACATCTCCTACTCCCCGGCCTACGGCAGCCGCCCGGGCTGGCTGCACGATCTGAGCCGGCGTCTTCCCGATGTGATGCCGGGGGTCATGGAGGCCATCAACGCCGCGGCGATCGAGCGTTTCACCGAGGAGCGCGCCGAGTGGCTGCACTTCGGCTTCACTCCGTTCACCGGCCTCGACCTCGCATGCGAAGTCCCCGGCAACAGCGCGCTGACGGGGAAGTTCATGCGGCTGCTCGCGGAGAAGGGGGGCTCGGTCTATCCGGCCGCAACACAGCTGGCCTACAAGGAGAAATGGGGGCCCCATTCGGTACTGCCCGAGTATCTGGCGTTCCAGGGGGGCGCCAGCTTCGGGGCGATCTGGCAGGTCCTGCGCGTGACCAAGTCCATCTGACCATTCCTGTGGCACGACGGCTCCCGGGTGGGCGGACGCCTCCCCGGTACTACGGCCGGAGATCTTGTGACGGGGCCGGCCTCCCCGCGCAGGGCGAGGGACGCCGGCCCCCGGCCGGCGGTCCGGGCGCCGCAAGCAGGCGCGCCCCAGAGCCCGGCTCCGGTGGATGGCCGGCCGCGACCGGTGCACGCTGAACCGCGCGACCAGCAGAAGCGCCGCCCCAGCGGCGACGGCACCAAGGGCGAGCGCCTCCACGTCCGGACCGCCCGCGCCGTGCAGGTCGTGAACGCGGAGCCGGTCGCGCCCTTCGCGCCCCGGGTCTGCGGGCACGGAGCCGGCGAGCCGCACGGGGGTCGGCCCGCCGGCCCGCCCAGCCCCTCAGCCGACCTCGTGCAGCAGGCTGGGCCCCTGACGCAGGATCTCGGACATGGTCCTCTGCAGGCCCGGCCCCGGCTCCAGGCCGAGGTCCGCGGACAGACGCTGGCGCACCCGGTGGAAGGTGCCGATGGCGTCGGCCTGGCGGCCGCATCGGTACAGGGCGATCATCAGCTGCTCGCACAGCCGCTCCCTGAGCGGGTGGCGTGAGAGCAGCTGCTCCAGCTCCGACACCACCTCGTAGTGGCCACCGAGCGCGAGCTTGGCCTCGACGAGGAGTTCCCTGGCCATGAGCCGCGTCTCCTCCAGCCGGGCGGCGGCGGTGCGGCAGATCATGCCGTGCCCGGCGTCGAGCAGCGCGGGCCCCCGCCACGTGTCGAGGGCGTTGGTGAGGAGGACGATCGCCTTCTCCGGCTCACGGGCCTTCACGCGGCTCGCCAGTTCGACGTTCAGGATGAACCGTGAGGCGTCGATGTTCTCCGGCGGAAGCACGAGCATGTATCCCGACCCCGATGTCCGGATCACATTCCGCATTTCCTCTTTCCCGCTGTGCTGTACCAATGCCCGGCGCAGCCGGGCGATGTGCCCTTGAAGTGAATTTGCCGCGCTGCGCGGCGGCTGCTCTCCCCAGAGTTCGTCAAGCAGAGCAGAGGAAGAAACCGTCATTTCGGAAGCGAGAGCGAGCGTCGCGATAATAGCCCTGAGCTTCTCACCCGGAATGCCGATCGGAATACGCTGATCGGTTACGGTCAATGGCCCGAGCAGCCCGATGCGCATCTTAAACCCCCGCGGTTCGGAACTGATGAATAGACGTGTTACATTGAACTCGACCACACGCACGGAAACGCCAGAAGAATTCTCAAGTACACATGGAGCGTCGCAGTCCTGACGCCCAGAGGAACGTGTGACCGTCAAGGATGAACTGCTTGGCCGGCGGGCGAGCCGGCTAAACCTTTCCGGACCGATGGATGTGACATCACCTTGAGCGAGCGATGGTTCGAACTCTGTATCGATCCCAGAACATACATGCGTGCTGGTTTTGATCACAACCCTTCCTTCGACTCAAAGTGAGAGCCATTTCAGGCCAACTCGAACAAGAATCAGCCAAGATTCAATCGCCTTGGACATCGGGTTCAAGCCTCGTTGGTCATGGCGGTACTCATCGACAGATTGAGAAGGAGAGTCAGTGACCAGACAGGAACGGGCGGCCAGGACCCGCCGGCTCATCCTGGAGGCCGGGGCGGAGGAGTTCTCCGAGCGCGGCTACGTGGCCGCGACATGCGTCGGCATCGCCGCGCGGGCGGGTGTCACCAGGGGGGCGTTCTACTTCCACTTCCCGTCCAAGCACCATCTGGCGAGCGCCGTACTGGACGAGTGGATCGCCCGCCCGGCCGCCGCGGGACCGCTGCCGTTCAAGCTCGAAGAGCTGAAGGAACGAGCGCTGGCGACGGCTCGCCAGCTGGAGAGCGACCCCATAGTGAGCGGCAGCTTCCGGTTGTGCCTGGAGCAAGGACTTGACACGACGCAACGACAGCGTCCGTATCTCGTCTGGACCGGACGCTACCGGCAGCTGCTCGAAGAGGCAGACAGACAAGGGGCGTTGCGACCCGATGTCGCCACCGGCGACGCCGCGGAACTCCTGGTCGGCGCCTTCGCCGGCGCCCACCTCGCCTCGCAGCTCCTGCCCGACGAGGCCGATCTGGGGCAGCGGGTGGTCTCCTTCATGCGTCACCTGCTGCCGAACATGGCGACCCCCGAGGCCCTCGACCGCATCGCGCTCGCCAGGAACGCCGGGACGGACACTGAGACCCGGACTGCCACAGAGCGGGGGGCGTGAAAGGCGGTGAGCCGCCAGGGGAACCCTCGCATCCGAGCCGCTCCCCGTACCCGACGGACGTCGCCCCCCATTGCAGATTCCGACTATCGGTACGTAACCTAAGGGCTGTCACTCACGTACGCGCTGCCGGGACGGTGACCCCCACCAGGGGAAACGTCGTGGCGGCGGCGGTCAGCTGCGACCCTGGTGGCGAAAGCCGGTCGTAAGGGAGGAGCGCAGGACCATGACTCAGCAGACGGTGACGCGGCGAACCGGACGCCGCACCCAGCAGGAGCGCTCCTCCACGACCACGCAACAGCTCCTCACCGCCGCGCGGAAGCTGTTCGCCCGGGACGGATACACCCTGACCTCGCTCGACGCCATCTGCGACGCCGCCGAGGTCACCAAGGGCGCGTTCTACCACCACTTCAAGAACAAGGAACAACTCTTCCGAGCGGTGTACGAACGCGAACAGCAGGACCTCTCCAGTGCGATCGCCCAGAAGTACTCGCATTACAAGGACCCCTGGGAAGCACTGTTCCAGGGAATGCGGGAATTCCTGGTCGGCTCCATGGAGCCCAGCACGCAGCGCATCACGCTCATTGACGCGCCGGGTGCGCTGGGGTGGGAGGCAATGCGCGAAATCCGCGCCGACTGCCGGCGCATGATGTTCTACGGCCTCTGCCAGGCCCTGGGCAAAGGGCGGTTTCCCCGGCACGAGATCGAGTCCCTGGCCTCGATGGTCTACGGCGCCCAGTGCGAGGCCGCCATGGCCATGGCGCACGCGGACGATCCCGACGGGCTCCTCGAAGCCACCCTGCGCCAGTTCCGCCACCTCTTCGACTCCGTCCGGCGCATGCCCGCCACGTTGGAGCCGTAGACCGATCGGCCGGAGGGTCCTCCTGCCGGAGTCCCGTCCTCGGGGTGCTCTCGGCCGCCGGCCCGGGCGGGTGCCTGCGGAGGCTCCTCGGGAACGCCGGGGCCCCCGCGGGCGTCAGCCGAGGGACAGCGGGCCGTACACGCCGAGGTGGACGCCCAGGCGGCGGATCGTCGCCGCGGCGGCGATGGCGTGGCCCCGTGCGTTGACGTGCCAGCCGTCCGCACCGAAGATGCCGGGGTCGCCGTCGGCGGGGTGGGCGCTCAGGTCGACGTGGATCGCGCCGTTGCGCAGCGCCAGGCCGTAGGTGCGCTCCGAGAGCAGTCGCAGGCGTCGGCGCAGGACGTCCTTGGGCACGTTTCCCGTGCTGCCCCTGCCGAACGGCGCGAGGATGACCACCTCGACGCCCGCGTCCCTCAGCGGTGCGATGATCCGCGCCAGTTCCGCCTCCGTCGCGTCGGCGTCGAAGGACTCGCGCAGCACGTCGCTGCTGCCCGCGGCCACGGCTGCGAGAGCGGGCCGGAAGGTCAGCGCCTTGCCGAGTTGCCTGGCGCGCACCTCGGCGGCGACCGGGTCCCGCTGGGCCAGGTTGAGGTAGGCCAGGTCCGGATGGACCGTGCGCAGCGCGGCGGCCAGGCGGTACGCCCAGGAAGCGTCGTCATACCCCTCGCACGGTTCCCCCGGCCCTTCCGCGAAGGCGTCGCCCAGTACGACGAGCCGCCGCCAGGGCGCCTGCGCCAATAGCTCTGTGGACATGCCCGGGGCAATGCAGTAGGGGTCGTACTGCTCGTCGGCAGAGCGCGCTTTCACGGTGTCCTCACCTTCCTTCTGTCGGCGTCCTTCACCTTGGTCTTGCGGCCCGGAACGGCCTTCATGGGACGAGCTTCGGACGGTCGGCACCCCCTTCATCCACATTCCGGCCGGGAGTCCGCCGATATGCCGGGTCCGAGCTCCTCCTCCGAGCAGGAACCCGGCGGCCCCGGCGGGGCGTACCGTTACGGGGAGCGAACGGTACGCCCCGCCGGGACCGGGGCTCGGAGGCGGCGGATCAGGCCTTCTTGGCGGCGAGGTGCTTGCCCAGCGTGCGGATCACTTCGGTCGCGACGACCGCGTGCCCGCGCACGTTGAGGTGAAGGCCGTCGGTGGCGAAGATCGGCTCCTTGCCCGCAGGGTGGCTGGGAAGGTCGACGTGAAGGCCACCCATCCGGTGCGTCACCGCCTGGGTGAGGTCGGAGAACTGCTGGAGCCGCTGCTTCATGACCGCCTTGTACTTGTCGGCGACGTACGGCGTCCAGGTGTTGTCGAACAGGCCCATCGTCACCACGGTGCAGCCCCGGCTGCGCAGCGCCGAGACCATACGGGCCTGCTCCGTCTCCACGGCCGCCGTGTCGAAGTGCTTGCCCAGCAGGTCGTTTCCGCCCGCCACCACGATGGCGATGTCCGGCTTGAAGTCCAGCGCCGGGTCGAGCTGAGTGGCCCTGATCTTCGCTGCCGGGAGGTCCCGCACGCCGAAGTTGTGGTACTCGAGCTGCGGGTTGATCTGGCGCAGCGCGGCTGCGACGCGATCGGCCCAGCTGAGGTCGGCATAACCCTCGACGGGCTCGCGGGTGCCCTCGACGATGCTGTCGCCGATGGCCGCGTACCGGGTCCAGGGGGCGCCCTGGAGCTGGGCGGCGATCTCCTCCACGGTCAGGATGTGCGGGTCCTGCAGCTCCTGCGTGCGGTCCGGGGGCATCTCCGTGCTCGTCATGACTGACATCTCCTTCGGGTGAGACGGCTGTTGGGCCTGGGGAGTGTTGTGGAAGCCCGCGTCGTCCGCCCGGAGGGCGGGCCCGGCGGGACAGCCCTCAACTCGCGGCGTCGGTGGTCGGGGTCTTCTGTTCGCCGGTGGCCTGCTCGGGGGGCGTGGCGGCGGGCGGGGCCGGCGGCAGCTTGATGGTGAGGCCGAGCCCGAGGAGGGCCACCACCATCGCTGCGCAGGCGGCGATCAGGTAGATGCGCTCGAAGTCGGCGATGTCCTTGAGGGCTCCGGAGACCACGGTGGCCAGGATCGCGATGCCGATGGCGCCGCCGATCTGCCGGGCCGTCTGGTTCAGGCCCGTTGCCCCGGCGAACCGCAGCGGCGAGACGGAGAGCGCGGCGGCCGTGGACGTACCGGTGGTGATGGCGCCCATGCCGATACCCGCCAGAACACCGAGCGGGAGCCAGTAGGCCAGGAACATCGAGTGGTCGGGGAGCGTGAAGGCGAGCAGGAAGCCGGTGCCTGCCAGGATGACCGCGCCGCCGGCGGTGGCGAGCCTCGGCCCGTACGCGGGCGGAAGTTTGCCGACCCGCATGGCGACGATGGTCGCCGCGAACGCGCCAGGTGTCATGGCGAGTCCGGCTTCCAGCTCGGAGTAGCCCCACACCTGGGTGACGTACAGGACGCCGACCAGGAGCCACGAGAAGAGCGCGATGCCGTAGAAGAACGCGGCGGCGTTGGCCAGGGCGAACGTGCGACTGCGCCACAGGGAGACTTCCAGGGCGGGGGCCGGGTGCTTGGCGGAGCGCAGCAGGCACAGGGCGATCAGGATCGGGCCCACGGTGACGCAGAGGAGGCTGGATGCCTCGGTCCAGCCCCACTCGCCGCCCTTGCTGATGCCGAGGCAGAACAGGCCGACACCGGCGCCGAGCATGATCGTGCCCAGGACGTCCGGGAGCTTGCGCTCGGTGCCCGGGGCCGTCGTTCGCGGGATCGCGGCGGCGCCGTAGAGGAAGAGCAGCCCGAAGGGGATGTTGATCAGGAAGAGGGAGCGCCAGCCGAAGCTGTCGACCAGAACGCCTCCGACAGCGGGACCGACCGCCGCCGCCAGGGCCGCCGCGGCGCTCCACTGGCCGATGGCCGCGCGGCGGCGCTCGGGCGGGGTGTCCATGAGCACGATGGCGAGCGAGGCGGGGATCATCGCGGCCGCGCCGAACCCCTGGATCGCACGGGCCACCAGGAGGATGTCGAGGTTGGGCGCCACGGCGCACAGCAGCGACGCCGCCGTGAAGACGCTGATGCCCGCGAGGAAGAGCGTGCGCCTGCCCAGTGCGTCCGCGAGGCGTCCCGCCGGGGCGAGGAGGGCCGCGAAGACGATCGCGTAGATGGTGATGACCCACGACAGGCTCTGGAACACGGAGCCCGTGAAGTCCTCGCGCAGGTCGGGCATCGCGAGGTTCACGACGGTGACGTCGAGCACTGCCAGGAACGAGGCTCCGGACGCCAGGAGCAGTAACGACGTTGTTGACCGTCGCTGTGGAGCGCCGGCATCGGTAGTAGCCACGGGACACACCTCTTTCTTAGATACCGTTGGTAGGAATGTATTTAGCCTCGACAAAGGGTGTCAACGAGCCCCGGACGACGTGACCCACTTCACATACCAACAGTAGGTATTAATCCGCGAGGCGCAAGACCTGGCGCAGCACCTCTGAGAGTTCCCTGGCCGTGAGCTCCTCCAGACGCGCCAGGGCGTCGGCCGCGGCCTCGTCCACGCCCGTGCGCAGCAACTTCTCGCGCACCAGGGCCGGATGGTCCTGCCAGGAGGCCGACCCGACGGCTCCTGTCCCGGCGGCCAGCTCGCAGGTCTCCTCGCGCCCGTCACGCATCCGCACCGTCATGCGGCAGCCCAGCATCTTGGTGGAGTCCTCGAAGGAGGCGACGGGCGGACCGAGCTCCTCCAGAAGCGTCTCCATGGGTATTCCGGGCAGCTCCGTCTCCCACTCCAGGGCGCGCCGCCCGGCGTGGCGCAGCGTCTCGCCGACCGGGGCGGTGGACATCACGCCCCGCCTGCTCAACTCCTCGTCCGCGTACAGCCGCACCCGCTCTGCGAGCTGCCAGCGGCCCTCCTCGGCCAGGCCCGGAGGGGCGAGGTCGGCGACGGTGAGGCCGCCGGTGAGCAGGGCGGTGGCCACGTTGTACCCGGCGCTGAGGTTGAGGGCGGGCAGGGAGGTGGCGGCGCCCCGCACATAGCCGTCCGCGTGCCCGCTCATCACCATGGTCATCCTGGGCACGGCGACGTCGACCGAGGCGATGCCGGCCGGGCCCGCGGGGCGCAGCCTGCGATGCAGTTCGGCGGCGCACTCGACCAGCGCGTCCAGATGGACACCGACGGGCAGCAGCTTGAAGGAGAGGGTCTCGGTGTGCCAGCGCTCGCCGAGGCCGTACGCCACGAGCTCGGGCACGGCCGCCCCGGCGAACACCGCGAGGAGCCCCTCGGGATGCTCGATCACGTCGTCGCGGCCGGTGAGCCCGGCCAGCGCTGCGGCGCAGGCGTCGATCGCCGTGCGCACGGGGGCGGCGGCGGACAGCACCTTCGCGTCGCTGGCGAGCACGGCGGGGCGCAGCGCGCGCGGGGGCGCGGCCAGCGCCAGGCCCCAGGCGTTCAGCAGCTTCTCCGCGTCCGCGCCCACGCCGTGCAGATGGGCGGCACAGGCCGCCACGAGATGAGTGTGGCCGGCCCACTGGCCCCGGAACGGGCCCAGCGTGCCGGCGGCGGTGACGCGGGCGGCAGCCTCGTTGGCGGCGGTCACGGCGGTGATCAGGGCGGGCCCGGACAGCGCCTGGCGCCTCTGGTGGGCCACCGGGACGCCGACGGCGGCGTGCGAGACGTGGCCCGCGTACAGGGTGTCCTCCAGATAGAGGCTGGAGGACAGCGCCGCCATCAGATGGGCCGTACGAGCCGGATCGCCATCGGCGTCGAGGGGGCCGTACGCCGTGAGGAGGGTGCGGCCCACCGGGTGTGCGGCGGTGGCACGGACCGCCGCGAGGTGGGAGACGACCTGGCTGGTGACGATCGGGCCGACACGAGCGGGAATGTCCTCGTACCGCAGCCCCGCGGTCCACTGCGCGAGGGCCCGGGTGGGACCCCCGCCGCTCGCACCGGTCATACGACGCCCTCGGCGTGCTCCGCGAAGCTCGACGCGCGCGGGGAGCCCGGCATCGGCATCGGCATCGGCGCCGGCGGGGCGAGGACGGGAAGGACGGCGGGGAGCACGTCGATGGTGTAGCGCGAGGCTTCGCCCGTGCAGAGTTCACCGTCGTGCTCGAAGGAGAGCTGCCGGCCGTCGGTGCGCTCGACGACGAAGCGGGAGCCACGCTCGTACACAACGCCGGGGCGCCCGATATGGCTGCCGTCCCGGGTCAGTCCGGCCAGCTCACGGACGCCCATCGGTCCGCCCACCACGCAGACGTCAAGCAGGCCGTCGTCGATGACCGAGTGCGGCAGCAGTTTGAACCGGCCCGCCCGGTGGCGGCCGCCGCCGATGTTCACCAGGGCGACGGGGCCTTCGTGGACGATCCTTCCGTCCACGCTCACCCGGCCCTCGTAAGGCGTGTACGTGCTCATGATCTGAGCGACGGCCTGCTGGTAGCGGTCACGGCCCGGGATCTCGAGCATGCCGTGGGCCGCTTCCAGGGCGTCCGCGACCAGGCCCGACCCCGCGCCGAGCAGCGCCAGGACGTCGATCTCCCGGATGTGCGCCATGTCCACCCAGCGCAGATGGGGGTGCTTGCCGGACAGGGCCTGGTCGAGGACCTGTCGCCAGGGGGCGTCACCCCAGATCTCCTGGTAGAACGAGTTGCCGGTACCGAAGGGGATGTTGACCATCGCGGGCCGCTTCCCCCCGGGCTGTCTCAGACCCGAGCGGGCCAGACCCGACGCCACCTCGCGGGTCGTGCCGTCGCCGCCGAGCACGATCACCGCGTCAGTGTGCGAGGCGGCGGCCCTGGCGGCACGCTCCTCGGCATGACCCTGATATTCGGTGTGTACGACTTCGAGGTGCGGCACCATGCCTTCGCAGTGTGCGACGACCTGGTCGATGCGCTGCCGATCGCGGGCCCCGGCCCGGGGGTTGGCGATCAGCAGGGTGTGGGCCGCCCAGCTCGGTTCAGTCACCATGGCCGCCCACCTCCCGTTCGGCGCGGCGCGCCGTGACCAGCCCCATGAAGTCGTCGTCGCTGCAGTACGGGTCGCTGCCGCCGTAGCGTCGGACCAGGTCGGTTACGCGCAGCTGTTCCACAGGTTCGAATCCCGCGTCACGGACCGTGTCGGCGGCGGAGTGCGGGGTCAGGCCGTTGATGTACGGCTCGCCCTGTTCGGCCACCTGGCGCGCCATCTGCAGGGCCCCCTCGTAAGGGCTCGTGCCCTCCACCACGGCCTCGTCCATGTAGTCGAAGAGCAGCAGGCTGCCGGGCGCGACGGTGTCCGCCAGGTCGGCGAGGGTGGCTCGGCACGCCTCGGGCGGCAGGAAGAACGTCACCCCCAACCACCCCACTACGCAGGGCGTGTCGACGTCGAAGCCGTGCGCGGTGAGCTCCGCACGCAGCGAGGCGCCCGCAGTGAAGTCGAGGGGCACCGAGGTGACCGGGGACGTGAGGTCCGCCGCGGCGAGCGCCTCCAGCTTGGCCGTCTGCGTCGCGGGGTGGTCCACCTCGAAGAACCGCACCGTGTCGGGGCCGGTGTAGCGCAGCGCCGTGGTGTCGTACCCGGCGCCGAGCAGCACCACCTGGCGCACCCCCGCGTCGACCGCGAGTGCGACCAGATCCTCGAAGTAGCGCTGACGCAGCAGGATTTCGGCGATGAATCCGCCGTGCGCCCGGTCCAGGCGCTGCAGTCGGCCGAGGGCCTCCTGCGAGGTGACGGGCGGGGGAACGGTGACGAACAGGTGCGCGAAGGTGTCGCCGAGCAGTCGCCTGCCCGGCTCGATGACGGCGTCGGAGGCGCGGGCGCGCGCGGTGAGGTGGGCCGTCTCGCTTGAGTGCCCGGACTGCAGCCGGGTGGGTGGAGGTGCGGCTGTCACGGCAGATGCCTCGCTCAGATGTGGGTACGGGTGAGGGGCGAACACTCCTGTTACGCGGGCGGCCACCGCACCCCTCAAAACAGTTCAGCCACCCGGGACGGCGGCACGCGACGTGATGTCCGGTTCGCTGCTTCGGGTGGGCGGGACGGACCGGTCGCGGGCTCACCGGCCGGCCATGGCCCGGGTGAACGGCCCCCGCGTTGCTCGGAGCCGTCCCGTGACCCCTGGCGGGCGCACGACGACAGCCACGGCAGGGACGGCATCACAACACCTGCCGCCCACCGGGATGAGGGGTGGGGCCCTCTCGCGCGTAAGACACGCATAGGCACCGAGCACGACGTGAGAGCACCCGAGAGGATTGAGGGAGACCCAGTGACGACACTCACGGAAGAGCTGGCGGGATGGGCGAGCGCGCTGCGCTTCGACGAGATACCGGACGACGTCGTCACCACCGCCAAACACCAGATCCTGTCCCAGATGGCCGCCGCGCGGGCCGGCCTCGACCACCCCTTGGGCCGGCGGTTCGTCCAGGGCTTCGGCGCACCGTTCCAGGACGACCCGGCCCGGTCCGCGTTCGTGCTCTCCGGTCTCGGATCCTGGCTCCACTTCGACGACACGGCCTACGCCGGACATCTGTCCAACTCGACCGTGGCCGTCCCCCTCGCGTACGCCACGAGACAAGGGCTCACCGGGAAGCAACTGATCACCTCGATCGTCGTCGCGAACGAGACGGCGGCGCGGATCACCGCCGCCACGACGCTGGGGCCCTTCCGGGGCCAGAGCGCCGCGTTCACCCATGTCACCGGGTCCATAGCCGGGCGGCTGCGCGGCGAGAACGCGTCGGCGCAGCGGTGGGTGGACACACTCGGTCTCGGCTTCGGGCTGCCTCCCCGTACCGTGCCGGTGGGCTTCCTCGACGGCGACGCCAAGCTCTTCGGCGCGTCGACCCCGGTGCGCGTAGGGCTCGACGCCTGTGACGCGTCGGCCGTGGGCCTCGCGGGCAGCCCGGTGATCTTCGAGCACCCGGAGGGGTTCCTCTCCCGGTTCGCCACCATTCCGCTTCCCGAGGCCGTGGTGGCCGGGCTCGGCACGCGCTGGCACACCCGCACGACGTCCTTCAAGGTGCACCCCGGGGGGCCGGGCATGGACTCCGCCATCGATCTGGGCCTGGAACTGCACCGGGAGCTGTCCTCGCCGGACCGTCCGCTGCGCGCCGCCGACATCGCCGAGATCAGCGTCGACACCTCCCTGTACACGGCGGTGGTGGAGCGCCGGGCCGCCGAGTACCTGCGTGGCGCCCTGTCCCCGGTGAGCGCCCTGGTGTTCTCGCTGCGCTACACGCTCGCCACCGCCCTGATCACGGGACAGCTGAGTACCGGCGACTTCACGGAGAAGGCGATCGAGGACACGGAGCGGTGGTCGCTCGCCGACCGGATAGACGTTCGCCTGGACCGGGACATGACACGGGAGCTGTTCCACTGCGAGGTGCCCTTCGGCGAGGCGCTGCGGCAGGCCGGGGGACGGGGCAAGGAGTGGCTGCGGCAGTTCGGTGCGGGCTGGGAGGGCGACGGGCAGTGGCTCGTCGACCTGGTGGGCGAACTCCCGCCGCCGAGCCGGGACTTCAGCGACGCCCGCAAGGTGACCGGGGCACGGGTGTACGTACGCCTGAAGGACGGGCGCAGCGTCAGCCGGGAGCTGATGGTGCCCATGGGGGCCATCGGCGGTGAGGGCCGCCCGCCGATCGCGGGGGTGGTGCGGGACAAGTGGCTCGGCACGGGGGGCCGCGAGGAGTTCGCCGACGGTATCGACCGCCTGGAGGGGGCGTCGGCGGACGAGGTGGGGCGGCTGCTGACACTGATCTTCGACAACGCCTCCTGAGGCGCGCGGGGGCCGGCCGTCGAGGACGACGAGGGGAGGGGCCCGGTGCTCACACCGGGCCCCTCCCCTCGCTGTCGGTGCCGGAGACGGAGCACATGGCCCGGCTCGGAGGACCG
The DNA here is from genome assembly GCF_040706335.1 of Streptomyces sp. NPDC048389. Lineage (NCBI taxonomy): Bacteria > Bacillati > Actinomycetota > Actinomycetes > Kitasatosporales > Streptomycetaceae > Streptomyces > Streptomyces sp. NPDC048389. The sequence goes on from NZ_JBEZKP010000045.1 coordinate 38,183, forward strand.
CGTGTGCGATGCACCGGTTTCACCTGACGTGACGTGACGTCGCGGAAGCGGCGCGGGGCCGGTGGTCCGTCGTGGACTGCACCGGCCCCGCACCCTCATCGCCGTGCGGCCCCCGAATCCAGCGCGCCGCACGGAAGCTCCGGAATCAGCTGCCGCCGGCTCCGCCGGACATGCTGAGCGCACCCTCGGCGATGGCCTCGTGGACCTCGGCGCGCCTCGCCTCCATCTCACGGCGTTCCGCGTCGAGGGCTTCGGCCTGGAGTTCGTCGGACTCCATCAGTTTGACCAGGTCGGCGCCTGCGAGATCCAGGACGCCCATGTCGTCGTACGCCTGCCGGATCCTGGGACTCCACAGGCCGATGTCCTTGACGCATGGCACGATGCGGGTGAAGAGCAGGGAACGGAACGCCCGCATGCGCGGACCGTTGTTCATGTACTCCATGCACTCCTTCATGTCGAACCCGAGGTTCTCCCAGACCTCCTGCATCCGCAGCCGGTCCCGCATCAGGTAGCAGCCCTCGATGATGAACTCTTCGCGCTCCGCCAGTTCCTGACTGCTCAGGTTCTTGTAGTAGTCCCGCAGAGCCAGCCTTCCGAAGGCGACGTGCCGGGCCTCGTCCTGCATGATGTACGAGAGGATCTGCTTGGGCAGCGGCTTGGTGGTCTTGTCCCGCAGGATCCCGAAGGCGGCGAGCGCGAGCCCCTCGATGAGGACCTGCATGCCGAGATAGGGCATGTCCCAGCGGGAGTCCCCCAGGGCCTGGCCGAGCAGCTCCTTGAGGTGAGGGCTGATCGGGTAGGTCATCTCGATCTTCTCCTGCACGAACCGGGAGAAGAGCTCCACGTGCCGGGCCTCGTCCATGACCTGGGTGGAGGCGTAGAACTTCGCGTCCATCTCGGGGACGGATTCCACAATGCGCGCGGAACAGATCATCGCGCCTTGCTCTCCGTGCAGGAACTGGCTGAACTCCCAGGCTGCCATGTGCTGCCGCAGTTCCTGCTTCTCCCGTACGTTGAGCTTGGAGTACTGCTTCGAGCCGTACAGGCCGAGCGTGTGCTCAGGGGTTCCGAGGGCGTCGTAGGGGTCGACTTCGAGGGACCAGTCGATGCGCTTCGCGCTGTCCCACTGCTTGTCCTTGCCCTTTTGGTAGAGGTTCATCAGGGTTTCGCGCTCAGAATCGTATTCCCATGTGAAACGACTCGTGCCCTGCATGGGGAAGTTCCAGGCGAGTTCCATAAGAATGTCTCCTGCGGTCGCGACGAGCGCTGCACGGCGACGTGTCCGGCGAGATGTTCACATCGCCGGACACATCGCCGTCCGCGTCTTGCAAGCGCGGCGGAGAGAGCAGGATTCGAACCTGCGAGGGGCAAGAGCCCCGGCCGGAACAAGTCCGGGCCCCGTTAGGCCGCTACGGGAATCTCTCCTTACGTCCACCGGTGTTTCCCGGTGACAAGAACAACAGTGACAGACGGCTCTGACATGTCGCTGAGACGGGAATCTCAGCAGCTCGCGGCGGACTTCCCGCAACCGCCGCGGCCTGCCGCACGCATGCGGAACCGCGGAACGGGGTGACCAGTTCCTACATCTCCAAAAGCTTGATTCCCCGGTCCTGGTCGATGTCCAGTTCGGCGTAGACGTCCGGGACAGCGATGTCGGACATGACGTTGCGCAGCAGGAGCACGATCCGCCGTTCCATGCCCGTGTCGGCGTCGTCGATGACGGTCTGGGACATGAGCTGCAGCCCCACGCAGGCACTGACCAGGAACTCCGCCGTCTCCCGCACCGACACGTGAGCGGACAGCTCCCCTTCCTCCCGCGCCGCTGCCAGCAACTCCTCGTTGAACACAATGCGTTCGAGCAACCAGCTTCTGCGCAGTTCGTCGTCGAGCCCCTGCTCCAGGCAGAGCCGGAAACACCCGCGCTCACGGGCGTCGTTGCGCAGTCTGCTGGTCAGGACGAGATGTCCGTCCACGAGCTCCTGGAGCCGGAACTCCTGTGGCGCCACCAGCCCCTGCCGCGGGCTCCGGTCCCTGAAGAGAGCCCGGGCGACGTCCTCCTTGGAGGAGAAGTGGAAGTAGAACGCCCCCTTGGTCACCCCTGAGTGCGAGAGGAGGTCGACCACCGTCGCCCTCTCGTACCCCAGCGCGGCGAACAGCTTGCCAGCCGCGTCCAGGATCTGCCTTCTCGTCCTCTTCGCGCGCTCTTGCCGCACCTCTTCACTCTCTTTCTGCGGGCGTCACACCTGGCAAATGCTCACGTTCAGGGCCGCTCAAGAGCCGCCGGAACAGAAGCCTCACGCTGGAATTCGGGGCGTCTCGTCGCACATCGCCGTCCGTGAAGCAGATCCGGAAACGTAGCCGCTCCGTCCGGCTGCCGTACAGGTCTTTGTCCAGTCACGAGGGCTTCCACGCTGATGAATCACTTCCCGCCTGATCACGGCCGGTGGGTGGATAGGCCGCGGGGCGAGAGCTGACCGCAGCAGGCTTTGCGTCTCGACGGAGTGACGGGCCCTGAGGGCTGCTTGCGGAATCCCGCGCAAGTGTACTCGCGTCCCGTGATTCCGTCGGTCTCAGTTGATGCCGTGTGGCTCGTTCCCGTTCCCTCCGCAAGGGCTGTCCCGCTATTCCTGGTGGATCGGCACGCGGCGTCGGATGCGGTGCATCGCAAGGCGCAGGGGCGTCCGCATACCGGATGTGTGTGGACGTTCCAACAACGCGGCGGGGTGCCATAGCTGTCGTCGCGCGCCCGCCGGGAACAGCGGGACGGCCGTTGCGCAGCGACTCTCGCGCCGAAGCCTCGCACGCAAAACACTTGACCCTGACGCCGGGTCACGAAGGCGGGTGCCGGACGCCAGGAACGCAGCTCTCGGAGGGGGACCCGTATGGGGGACAGTCATCGGGCGGAAGCGATGAGGCTGCCGGCGCGCGCCGTGAAGGAAGAGGCGCGACGCACGGGTGGCCGGACCGACCCCGGTGTGCTGATGGCGCGGGCGACGGCAGCACTCGACACCATCGCCGCCGGGGCGCGCGAGGAGCACGCCGCGTACACGCAGGCGCTCGACGCGGCGGCGGCCGGTGAGCGGCCGCTCTCCGAGCGGCTCACCAAGGAGACGCTCGGAACACCGCTGCTGGTGACGGGGGTTGCGGCTGGCGCCGCGTTCGGGCGGACCTGGCGTTCGGGACGTCCGCCGGCCCCGCCCTCGGCGCGGGTGCGGTCGTCGCCGTGGCCGGCGCCGCCACGACCGTGGCGAAGGCGACCGTCTCGCACTGGCCCGCCGCCCACCGGTGCGCCGGTGCGGCCGGGCAGCCGGGCAGCTGGGCAGCCGAGCAGTTGCGCCTCCAGTGGCTGACCGCGCTGGAGGTGCGGGGCATCCGCCCGTACCTGGACCAGCAGCGGATGCCGGCCCCCGCCGCCCGCACCCCGAAGAACCAGACCGCCCCCGTGGTACGGCAGTTGCGCGCCGGCGACCGCAGTGCGGCCGCCCGGACCCGGGTCGCGCTGGAGCAGTCCTTCGGCCATCTGCCCAGCGCGGACGGGCCGTTCACCGGGCGGCGGGCCGAGCTCGCGCAGATCGCCCAGTGGGTGCACGCCGCCCGCGCCTCCACCCGGACTCTGCCGGTCGTCGTCGTGCTGCACGGTCAGCCGGGGTCCGGGCGCACCACGCTCGCGGTGCGGGCGGCGCACGTGCTCAAGGACCAGTTCCGGGGCGCCTGCGTGGTCGACCTGCGGGGCCAGGTCAGCGGGGAGAGCGGGACTGCTGCACGGATTGGTGACACCTGACCTGGCTTGCTGAGAGGCGGCCTGGAAGGATGTTGCAGTGCCCAAGCCGTATCCCAAGGAGTTTCGCGAGGACGTCGTGCGGGTCGCGCGCAACCGCGAGCCCGGCGTCAGAGACGCCTGGCCCGATTGACCCCCGTCGAGTACGAGACCATCATGACCCCAGCCGCAGCCCTGGCTGCATAAACCCCGCTGTCACCCAACCCTGCAGCAGTCCCTCCACTTCCGACACGCGCTATGGACATCTGAAAAGGGCCAAGCCAGCGGCCTACGGCGTCAGGCGCCGCAGGTCACCGACCTGGCCGGTTGCGCGTTAACCAAGAAAGACAGGGCCGCTACCCCCACCATGGGGGCAGCGGCCCTCGCAACGTTCTGACATCACGTCAGCGAATCGGCTGGGCGGTGCACACTCGGTGCACAAGGGGGCGGAAAGCAAGCGGTGACAGTGAGAACTGCTGAGAAGGGTTCTCGCCGGTCACAGCCTGTTCGCAGAGCTTCCACCCAGGTCGCCCGACCCCGCCCCTTAGATGTCGAAGTACAGCTCGAACTCGTGCGGGTGCGGGCGCAGCTGGATCGGGGCGATCTCGTTCGTGCGCTTGTAGTCGATCCACGTCTCGATCAGGTCCGACGTGAAGACGCCGCCCGCCTGCAGGTACTCGTTGTCCGCCTCGAGGGCGTCGAGGACCGCCGGGAGGGAGGTCGGGACCTGGGCGACGCCCGCGTGCTCCTCGGGGGCCAGCTCGTAGAGGTCCTTGTCGATCGGCTCGGCCGGCTCGATCTTGTTCTTGACGCCGTCGAGGCCCGCGAGAAGCAGCGCCGAGAAGGCCAGGTACGGGTTGGACGACGGGTCCGGGGCGCGGAACTCGACGCGCTTGGCCTTCGGGTTCGAGCCGGTGATCGGGATACGCATCGCGGCGGAGCGGTTGCGCTGCGAGTAGACCAGGTTGACCGGGGCCTCGAAGCCGGGGACCAGGCGGTGGTACGAGTTCACCGTCGGGTTGGTGAAGGCCAGCAGCGACGGGGCGTGCTTGAGGATGCCGCCGATGTAGTAGCGGGCGGTGTCGGAGAGGCCCGCGTAGCCCTGCTCGTCGTAGAAGAGCGGGTCGCCGCCCTGCCACAGGGACTGGTGGACGTGCATGCCCGAGCCGTTGTCACCGAAGATCGGCTTCGGCATGAAGGTCGCGGTCTTGCCGTTGCGCCAGGCGACGTTCTTCACGATGTACTTGAAGAGCATCAGGTCGTCGGCCGCGGCGAGCAGCGTGTTGAACTTGTAGTTGATCTCGGCCTGGCCGGCGGTGCCGACCTCGTGGTGCTGGCGCTCGACCTGGAGGCCGTTCTTGTCCAGCTCCAGGGAGATCTCCGCGCGCAGGTCGGCGAAGTGGTCGACCGGCGGGGCCGGGAAGTAGCCGCCCTTGTAGCGGACCTTGTAGCCGCGGTTGTTCTCGATGGCGCCGGTGTTCCAGGCGCCCGCCTCGGAGTCGATGTGGTAGAAGGACTCGTTCGCCGAGGTCTGGAAGCGCACGTTGTCGAACACGTAGAACTCGGCCTCGGGGCCGAAGTACGCGGTGTCGGCGATGCCGGTGGAGGCGAGGTACGCCTCGGCCTTCTTCGCCACGTTCCGCGGGTCACGGCTGTACTGCTCGCCGGTGATCGGGTCGTGGATGAAGAAGTTGACGTTGACCGTCTTGTCGCGGCGGAACGGGTCGACACGGGCCGTCGACAGGTCGGCACGGAGCGCCATGTCGGACTCGTGGATGGCCTGGAAGCCGCGGATCGACGAGCCGTCGAAGGCGAGCTCCTCGGCCGGGTCGAACGCCGCCGCCGGGATCGTGAAGTGCTGCATCACGCCAGGCAGGTCGCAGAAGCGGACATCGATGAACTTGACGTCCTCGTCCGCGATGAACTTCTTGGCGTCATCGGCGTTCTGGAACATCCAACTCCTCCTACTCCCACCCGGGAGGGGCGGGGTTGCAGCTCGTCCGTGAGGCCAGTGCGGTGGCACACGCTGGTATCGACCGTAAGCGGACGGCATTTCTCCAGCATGACCCATTTGTTTCGACGAAGTTAACCGGGCGAGGGTCACAGTGCGGGGACGGCCCCGGGCGCAGGTGGGTGAAACGGGGCGCAGTACCGTGGACGGGTGGACAACAGGCATGCAATCGGATCGTGGCTCTCCGGGCCCCGCGCGGCCGCGGAGGACATGGGCGTCGACTTCGGATACCGGGGCCAGCGGCTCGGTCTGCCGGAGGAGGGACCGGGCTCCGTCGCCCCCCTCGGGCGCCGTTTCGGAGCACTCTTCATCGATTGGGGACTGTGTTTCCTGATCGCATACCAACTGTTCGCGGGGCGTGATCAGCAGGCGGCCGGGAACTGGGCGCTCGTCATCTTCTTCACGCTGAGCGTGCTCACCGTCGGCACTGTCGGCTTCACGCCCGGCAAGCGGTTCCTCGGCCTGCGGCTGGTCTCCGAGAACGGCGGCCGCCTCGGCTTCGGGTGGGTCCTCGTACGCAGCGTGCTGCTGTGCCTCGCGATCCCGGCGCTTGTCTGGGACCGGGACGGGCGCGGGCTGCACGACCGTCTCGCCCGCGCGGTCCAGGTGCGGATCTGACTCCTGCGCCGCCCGTGTGACGCTGCTGCCCGTGTGACGCTGCCGCTCGTGTGACCGCTGCCACCCGCGTCGAGCTGCCACCCGCGTGTGAAGCTGCCACCCGCGTGGAGCTGGGGGACCCGTCCAGGCGCGCCGCGCTCTGCCGCTCACCCGTGTGAGGCCGGGCCCGCGCGCACGGCGGACCGCCGCCCGGCGCGACGTCGCGCGCACCCGGTCCGCCGGGACGAGGCTCCGACGGTATGAGGCGGCGAGACTCCGCCGATGGCATGAGGCGGGGAGAGTCGCGGTTCCTCAGTGGCACGGGGATGCAGTTGAAGGACGGCACCACGTCGCTGGCCTTCGACGACCGCAACGGACTGCAGGTCCCTCTC
>NZ_JBEZKP010000045.1:44949-64495 GCF_040706335.1 Streptomyces sp. NPDC048389
CACGCCGCCCCCCCCGGCGCCCAGCCCACCGCCCATGCGCAGCCCCCGGGCCGCCACCTCGCGCGCACCCCCCCTATCCCCACATGCGGGGGGCCCCCCACTACGCCCGGCCCCCGCCTCATGTCGTCATCGGGCGCGTCAGCGCATCTTGCCGCCGCGTGGCATCCGCATGCCCTTGGGCATCGGCCCCTTCGGGAGCGGCATGTTGCTCATCAGGTCGCCCATCGCACGCAGCCGGTCGTTGGTCGCCGTCACCTGGGGCCCGCTGAGCACCCGCGGGAGCTTGAGCATCGTGCTGCGCACCTTCTTCAGCGGCACCTGCCCCTCGCCGGTGCCGACGATGATGTCGTGCACGGGGACGTCCACGACGATGCGGTTCATCCTCTTCTTCTCGGCCGCGAGCAGCGACCTGAGCCGGTTCGGGTTGCCCTCGGACACGAGCACGATGCCGGCCTTGCCGACCGCCCGGTGCACGACGTCCTGGTTGCGGTTCATCGCCACCGCCGGGGTCGTGGTCCAGCCGCGCCCGACGTTCTGCAGAACGGCGGCCGCCGCGCCCGGCTGGCCCTCCATCTGCCCGAAGGCGGCCCGCTCGGCGCGCCGCCCGAAGATGATCGCCATCGCCAGGAAAGCCAGCACGAAGCCGAGGATGCCCAGGTAGATGGGGTGATCGATCAGGAAGCCGATCCCGAGGAAGACACCGAAGGTGACGATTCCCACACCTGCGACGACAAGTCCGACCTTCGGGTCGGCCTTCCGGGTCATCTTGTACGTCAGAGCGATCTGCTTCAGTCGCCCCGGTTCCGCAGCAGCGTCAGCGCTGTCTGAATTTGCCTTCCTCGCCATACCGGAAGTTTACGTGGCCTGCGAAGTGCGGGTCGCCGCGGCCTCCAGTACGTGCTGAGCCTCCACCCGGTCCTTGGCCCGGCGGCGGTCCTCGAGCACCGCCGACCAGGCGTTGCGGCGGGCGGTGCGCTGGCCGCCGCTCAGCAGAAGGGACTCCATGGCGCGCAGAGCGCCGGTGACGGACGGGATCGGGTTGGCCCTGACGTGGCGTACCGGCGCGGCCTGCATGGTGGCGGTTCCCCCTCGGGGTGAGTGGTGATGAGCGGGAGCTGTGCGTGAGTTCAGCGTCACTGATTGGTGTTACCAGGGCGTGACCGGCCGGTCAAACGCTGATGAAGGCAAGTTCCTTCCGCCGCGGGCCCGGTGAACGAGGGCGCGGTCCGCACCGGGGCCCCGACCTGCGGGGAGGGTGCGGACCGCGTCCCTTCGGCCATTACCGGCCGGTAGTTTCTTGTGCCTGAATTCACAGGCCCTGGGCGGTGCCGGCCTGGCCGGTACCGGTCTCGGCAGCGCTGCCCTGAGCGGCACCGGCCAGTGCGGCGCCGGTCCCGCCCGCGCCGGTCCGGGCGGCGCGGGCCTCCATCGCCTGCTGGAAGAGCCGGCCTGCCCGGTACGAAGAACGGACGAGCGGTCCCGACATCACCCCGGAGTAGCCGATCTCGTCGGCCTCCTCCTTCAGCTCCACGAACTCGTGCGGCTTCACCCAGCGCTCCACGGGGTGGTGGCGCACGGACGGGCGCAGGTACTGCGTGATGGTGATCAGCTCGCAGCCCGCGTCGTACAGGTGCCGCAGCGCCTCGCTGACCTCCTCGCGGGTCTCGCCCATGCCGAGGATCAGGTTCGACTTCGTCACCAGCCCCGCCTCGCGGGCGCGGGTGATGACCTCGAGCGAGCGCTCGTAACGGAAGCCGGGGCGGATCCGCTTGAAGATCCGCGGCACGGTCTCGACGTTGTGCGCGAGCACCTCGGGGCGCGAGGAGAAGACCTCGGCCAGCTGCTCCGGCACCGCGTTGAAGTCCGGGATCAACAGCTCGACCTTGGTGCGGCCCGTCTCGCGGTCCGCCGTCTGCCCGTGGATCTGGCGCACGGTCTCCGCGTACAGCCAGGCGCCGCCGTCCTCCAGGTCGTCGCGGGCGACGCCGGTGATCGTGGCGTAGTTCAGGTCCATGGTGACGACCGACTCACCGACGCGGCGCGGCTCGTCGCGGTCGAGTGCCTGCGGCTTGCCGGTGTCGATCTGGCAGAAGTCGCAGCGGCGGGTGCACTGGTCGCCGCCGATGAGGAAGGTCGCCTCGCGGTCCTCCCAGCACTCGAAGATGTTGGGACAGCCCGCCTCCTGGCAGACCGTGTGCAGACCCTCGCTCTTGACCAGTTTCTGCAGCTGGTTGTACTCGGGGCCCATCTTCGCCCGGGTCTTGATCCACTCGGGCTTGCGCTCGATGGGGGTCTGGCTGTTCCGGACCTCCAGGCGCAGCATCTTGCGTCCGTCGGGTGCGACTGCGGACACGACCGGCTCCCTACAGCTTCGATTCTTCGGCGAACACCAGGGTACGCCCGTTAAAAGTGCGGCCTTACGTTCGGCCAACCTGTGGCCCGGGGCCGGCATTCCTTCCGGGCCCCGGCGGGCGTCAGACGGGCGCCTTCTCGGCCTCGGCCGGCGCCTCGGTGTCCGGCGTCCCGGGTGCCGCCTCCCCGACCTCGCGCGGCAGCAGCACCGCGGCCTCCATCACCTGGCGCAGATGCTTCTCCACCACGGGCAGCACCTCCTCGATCGTGACGTCCCGGCCCAGCTCGCCCGCGAGCGAGGCCACGCCCGCGTCGCGGATGCCGCACGGCACGATCCGGTCGAACCAGGTGTTGTCCGGGTTCACGTTCAGCGAGAAGCCGTGCATCGAGACGCCCTTGGCGATACGGATGCCGATCGCCGCGAGCTTGCGGTCCTCGCGACGCTGGCCCGCGTTGGACGGCGCGTACTCCGGACCGTTCAGCCGCGGGTCGAACTCGTCGTCCTGCAGCCGGGGGTCGAAGTCCAGCGACAGGCCGCCGAACGACGGGCGCTCCTCCACCGGGTCGCCGAGCACCCACACACCGCTGCGTCCCTCGACCCGGCTCGTCTCCACACCGAACTCGGCGCAGGTGGCGATCAGGGCGTCCTCGAGGCGGCGTACGTGCGCGATGACGTCCACGGGGCGCGGGAGCTTGAGGATCGGGTAGCCCACCAGCTGGCCGGGGCCGTGCCAGGTGATCTTCCCGCCGCGGTCCACGTCGATGACCGGTGTCCCGTCCAGGGGGCGCTCGCTGTCCTCGGTGCGCCGGCCCGCCGTGTAGACCGGCTGGTGCTCCAGCAGCAGACACGTGTCCGGGATCTCGTCCGCGAAGCGGGAGGCGTGGACCTCGCGCTGCTTCTGCCACGCCTCCCGGTACTCGACGGCGTCCTCGCCGAATCCCAGTCGGACGAACCGCAGCTCACTCACGGCTGTGCCTCCCTCGAACCTCTGCCCGGTGGTGACCGGGCCCCAGCCACTGTACGGCGGGCGTGAACACCGCGGCCGGGCAGGTCGTGCCCGTCAGCGCCGCGGTCAGTGCCGCCGTCAATCCTCACACGATCGGATGAATCTGGGGCGAAGGTGGCGGAACAGTCGAGGAGGACCGCTAAGTTCGCGCCGTTCCTCCCCCCAAGGCTTCTCCCCCCAGAGCTGCGCCTGGGGGACCCCCAGGAGGTACCCCCATGGGCTGCTCCCGGCCCGGAAGGCAGGAGACGCCACCACCGATGACGGATCGGACCACCCAGCGCACCCCCAACCGGCAACTCGCCGCGCTCATCGCGGAGGCCGGCTTCTCCCACGCCGGTCTCGCCCGCAGAGTGGACCAGCTGGGCCTCGAACACGGCCTGGACCTCCGGTACGACAAGACGTCCGTGACCCGCTGGCTCCGCGGTCAGCAACCGCGCGGCACGACGCCCGCGCTGATCGCCGAGGTGTTCACCCGCAGACTGGGCCGCCGGCTCTCGGCCCAGGACTTGGGGCTCGACGCCTGCGCCCCCGTCTACGCGGGGCTGGAGTTCGCCGCCACGCCCGAGGAGGCCGTGGACATCGTCAGCGGGCTGTGGCGCAAGGACTCCGGCAGCCATGCCGAACTCCGCAAGATCGCGTTCACCCCGGCCGGACTGGTCGTGCCGAGCCGGGACTGGCTGATCGGCCGCGCCGACGAGCGGGTGGGCCGTGTCGAGGCGGACTCGCCCGCCGGGTCGGGCCGGGTGCCGCAGCAGGGCACCAGAGTGCCCGTGCCCCGGCAGCGCGGCGCGACCGACCGGGCACCCGGCCAGAAGGTCTCCGGCGGAGACATCGCCGCCCTGCGCTCGGTCGGCGAGCTGTTCCGTGCCCTCGACCACGCGTACGGCGGGGGACACGCCAGGCAGGCGCTGGTGCGCTACCTGGAGCACGAGGCCGAGCCGATGCTGCGCGGCAGATACGGCGAGACGACCGGGAGGCGGCTGTTCGCCGCGGCGGCCGACCTGACCAGGCTCGCCGGCTGGACCTCGTACGACATCGCCGCGCACGGCCTCGCGCAGCGGTACTTCGTCCAGGCCCTGCGGCTTGCCCAGGCGGCGGGGGACCGGGCCTACGGCTCGTACGTGCTCGTCACCATGAGCCGGCAGGCCGTCTACCTCGGCCACGGCCGGGAGGCCGTGCAGCTGACCCGGGTCGCCCAGCAGGGCGTGGGGCCGACCGCGCCGCCGCTGGTGCAGGCCCTCCTCCACTGCGCCGAGGCACGCGGGCACGGGGTGCTGGGCGACGCCCGGGCCTGTACGTCCGCGCTCGTACGGGCCGAGCGCGCACTCGAGGCGGCGCGCCCCGGGGACGACGTGCCGTACTGGGCGCGCTCCTTCGACGAGGCGCAGCTGGCGGACGAGTTCGGCCACTGCCACCGGGACCTGCGGCAGTACCGGAGCGCGGCGCAGCACGCGGAACGCTCCCTTCAGCTGCGGGCTCCCGCCTTCGCCCGCAGCCGCCTCTTCTGCCGGGTCGTCCTGGCGTCCGCCCGGCTCGGGCTGGGGGAGCTGGACCAGGCGTGCGCGCTGGGGGCGGAGGCGGCGCTCCAGGCGTCGGAGATGCGGTCGGTGCGGGCGACGGAGTACGTGCGCGAGTTCGAACGCCGTCTGGAGCCGTACCGGGACGCGGCCCCGGTCCGCACGTACCGCGACCGCGTCTCCGCCTTGAGCTGAGCCGGCCGCGCGGGTGGCGGGTACCTGCCCGCGTCGGCAGGGCTCCGGCCCGACTCCGCGCCGTCGTCGGCGGGGCTCGGCCGCCGGTGCGGGCCCGCTGTGGGCGGGCCTGGCACGCGGCAGGACAGCTGTGGGCGGGCCTGGCACGTGGCAGGACAGCTGTGGGCGGGCCTGGCACGCGGCAGGACAGCTGTGGGCTGGGCTCGGCACGCGGCCTGCCTGGTTCCGGGCCCGGCCCCGACCTCCGCGCCGTCGTCGGCGGGGCTCGGGGCGGCCCGGTCGCCGGTGCGGGGCCCGGGTGGCGTCAGTGGTGTTCGGTCGTCGGTGGACCTCGAACGTGCCCTGCCGGGGGTGGTGGGCCCACGGGCTCCGGCCCTGGGGCACCGGCTGGGCGGGGTGACGCCGTGGGGAGGTCCCGGTCGGCCGTCGCGCACGGATGCCGCGGCGCCGTATCGGGCCGCCAGGGGCGCGGAGCGGGGCCCGGGGCTTGCCCCGGTTTCGGGAAAGGGGCGGAGTGGGAACGGCCCCGCACAGCGGCCCCGCCCCGTCCCGCCCGTCACGGCTCAGGCCGCCGCTGCCAGCGGCTTCACCGAGCCCGCCGGGATGCCGAAGTCGTTCAGGATCGCGTGCGCCGCCCTGCGGCCCGAGAAGAGCGCGCCCTGGACCGTCCCCGTGTCGCGGTGGTCGCCGCAGACGTAGAGGCCGGACAGCACCCGCACCGGCCGGCGCAGGTCGTGCGGCGCGGGCATCGCCGGGACCGCCTCCGGGTCGTGGTGGGCGGCGAGCAGCTCCCAGTCGTCCGTCGGCCTGCCGTACAGCGTCGCCAGCTGCCGCCGCACCCGGCGGTCCAGGTCGTCCGGCGGCTCGCCGAGGACCGTGGACGAGATCAGCACCCGTCCGTCCGACGCCCGCGACGGATCGACCTCGCTCATCACCGCCGTGTGCGACACGGGCCCGCTCCGGTCGGCGTCCAGGATCAGCGACGGTTCCCTGAGAGGGGATTGCGGCGCCGTGTGGTGCACGACCGTCACCGGGTGGTACGAGGGCACCCGCAGCCCGGGCAGCAGCGAGGCCGCCGCCCGCGCCCCGGTGGCCAGCAGCACCGAACGGCAGTGGATCCGCCCGAACTCCTCCGTGGTCACGGACGTCGTGGAGACGTCGGTGACCCGGACGCCGGTCCGTACGGACCCCGTCGGCAGCCCGGCCGCCAGCAGTTCGGGCAGGGTCGCCGCACCGCCGGCCGGCGCGCACAGGCGGCCGCGCGCGTACCCGCGCAGCGCCAGGTCGGCGCACCGGCTGGAGGTGCTCGTCAGCTCCGGGTCGCCCAGCAGCGCGGACAGCAGCGGGCGCAGAAAGCCGTGCACCGTGCGCGTGGGCAGCCCGCGTCCGTACAGCGCCTCCGCGGCGGAACGTTCCGGCCGGGCGAGGACGCTGTCCACCGGGGTCGCGGCGAGACGGGCCAGACAGGTGCCCAGCCGGGCCTGGTCCAGCTGCCGGGGACGAGGGGCGCTCGCGAGAGCACGCGCGACGCTGAACGCGACCCCCGTGCCCTGGGCACCGGACGGCGATCCCCGCCCCATGCTCCGGCGGCCGTGGACCGGGCCCCACCGTGCCCCGCCGACCTCACCGGTCCGCTGCAGCCGGCCCGCACTGTGGACCAGCACACCGGGGGAGAACATCCGCAGATCGGCGTCGCGCAGCACTGCCGTACGGCGCAGTTCCGGGTACGAGGTGCAGAGCAGCCGGCCCGTCCGGTCGAGCCGGAACCCGTCGAGCTGCGTGGTGGCCGTTCCGCCGACCGCGGGGGCGGCCTCCAGGACGCTGACGGTGACCCCCGCACCGGTCAGCCTGTGGGCCGCCGAGAGTCCGGCGATGCCGCCCCCGACGATGACGACGTCCGCATCATGAGCGGTGCTGAGCACGTGCCCCTCCCCGAGGTCGGCGCGGCTGGTGGGAAGCTCATGCCCCCAACAGGCCGGAGGAATACCCGAGTTCGGTTCGAGACTAAAGAGGTGTGCGGCCCGTGGAGGTAGCGCACATCGCGGAGCACCGGAGCGCGGGGGCGCACACCGCCCCCGGAACCCCGCCCCGCGCGGCCGGTGCCCCCGGCCGCCCCGCCCGCCGGACGAGAGTGCCGGTGCCCCGGCCGCCCCGCCCGTCGGGCGAAGGTGCCGCCCCCGCCGGACGAGCCCCTCGCGCGCAGTCCCCGTTCCGGCCGCGCCCCCGCCCGGAGAGCGCCCCGCGCAGCCCCCGTCCCGGACAGGACGGCTAGACGAGCGCCGCCCGGACCGCGTCGTCGATACGGGGGAAGGCGAACGAGAAGCCCGACCCCAGCAGCGCCCCCGGCAGCACCCGCCCACTGCTCAGCACGTCCTCCGCCAGCCCGCCGAGGGCCACCCGCAGCGCCGGCTCGGGCACCGCGAACAGCGTCGGGCGGCGCAGCACCCGGCCCATCGCCGCCGTCGCCTCCCGGTTGGTCACCGGCTCGGGCGCCGTGAGGTTCACCGGCCCCGACAACGACTCCGAGTCCACGATGTGCCGCAGCGCCGCCACGGTGTCGTGCAGGGAGATGAAGCTCCAGTACTGCCGACCGCTGCCCAGCCGGCCCCCGAGCCCCGCCTTGAACAAGGGGAACATCCGCCCCCACGCACCCCCGTGCCGCGCCACCACGAGTCCCGTGCGGGCCAGGGCCGTGCGTACCCCCGCCTCCTGCGCGGCGGCCGTGGCCTCCTCCCACTGCACGCACACGTCGGGCAGGAAGCCGTCCCCGGGCGGCGCGCTCTCGTCGACGGCCCGGCCGCCGGTGTCGCCGTAGTAGCCGACCGCGCTTCCGCTCACCAGCACCCGTGGCGGCACGTCCAGGGAGGCGACGGCTTCCGCGATCGCGGCCGTGCCGAGGACGCGGCTGTCGCGGATCTCCTTGCGGTACGCCTCCGTCCAGCGGCGCTCGCCCACCCCTTCCCCCGCCAGATGCACGACGGCATCGCAGCCGGCCAGGCCGGCCACGTCGACGTACTGCCGCACCGGGTCCCAGCGGACCTCGTCCGCGGCCCTGGGGGCACGCCGCACCAGGCGCACCACCTCGTGCCCGTCCGCGCGCAGGGAGTGCGCCAGTGCCCTGCCGATGAGCCCGGAGGCACCCGTGACGGCGATTCGAGATCGTTGCATGACCCCATCCTGCCTCCGGCCGCCTCCATGGCACAGTGACGCCATGCCCGAATCGCACATACGTCCCGCACGGCTCTCCGACGACGCGGAGCTCGGTGAACTCGACCGCGCCGCCTGGTCGCCGCTGCACGCCGTGACGCCGCGGCCCCAGCCGCCGTTCGACCCGTTCTTCGACGAGAACCACCGCCCGGAGCAGCTCCTCGTCGCGGAGGACGCCGACGGGGCGGTCGTGGGCTACATCCGCCTGGCCCTGCCGACACCGCTGGCCTGCAACCGGCACGTCCGCCAGATCCAGGGCCTCGCCGTGGCCGACCGGGCCCGCGGCCGCGGTGTCGGCCGCGCCCTGCTGCGGGCCGCGTGCGACGAGGCGCGGCGGCAGGGCGCCCTGCGCATCACCCTGCGCGTGCTCGCCCACAACGCCCCGGCGCGGGCGCTCTACGCGGCGGAGGGATTCGCCGTCGAGGGCGTGCTGCCGGGCGAGTTCCACCTCGACGGGCGGTACGTGGACGACGTGCTGATGGGCCGGTCCCTCACGGGTGCGGGGTAGGGCGTGCGGCGGGTGCCGGTGAGGCCCGCCGGGATGGCCGGTCCCTCACGAGTGCGGGGTAGGGCGCCCCGTGGTTGCCGGGAGGCCCGCCGTGAGGGCCCGGTCCCTCACGAGTGCGGGGCGGGCCCGCGCCCGGCGGCCACTGGCCCCTCGCCCTCGGTGTCCACATGAGGCAGCAGCCGGTCCAGCCACCGTGGGGCCCACCACGCGGCTCTGCCCAGCAAGGTCATCGTGGCGGGCACGAGCAGCAGCCGGACGACCGTCGCGTCGATGAGCACACTGGCGGCAAGACCCAGCCCCAGCATCTTCACCACGATGTTGTCGCTGATGATGAACGCCGCGAACACACTGACCATGATCAGAGCGGCGCAGGTGATCACCCGGGCGGTGATCTCCAGCGCGTGTGCGACGCTCGCGTGCGGGTCGCCGGTGCGCAGCCACGCCTCGTGGACACGGGAGAGCAGGAAGATCTCGTAGTCCATGCTGAGGCCGAAGACGATGGCGAACATCATCATCGGGACATAGCTCTCGATCGGCACCTCGCCCGAGACCCCCAGCGCCGGCCCGCCCCATCCCCACTGGAAGACGGCCACCAGGACGCCGTACGAGGCGGCGATGGACAGCACGTTGAGCACGGCGGCCTTCACCGCCACCAGGATCCCCCGGAACACGATCAGGATCACGATGAACGCCAGCCCGACGACCACCGCGATGATCAGCGGCAGCCGGCTGGAGACGATGTCGAGGAAGTCGACCTGTCCCGCGGTCGTACCGGTGACGTAGGCACGGGCCTCGGTGCCCGCCACCGCCTGCGGCAGCACGTCGTCGACCAGGTGGTTGACCAGCTGCGTGGTGCGCTCGTCCTGCGGGGAGGCGACGGAGTACGCGGTGGAGATCAGCACGTCGCCGTCGGAGGTGGCCTGAAGGGGGGTGATCGTGGCCGCGTCGGGCACGTTCGTGAGCGCGTTCCGCGCCTGCGTGGCGAGGGCGGAGCGGTCCGACTGCGGCACGTCGGACTGGTCGACGACCAGCGTCAGCGGTCCGTTGGAGCCGGGCCCGAAGGCGCTCGACATCAGGTCGAACGCCCGCCGGTCGGTGAACGACCTCGGGTCGGCGCCGTCGCCGATGTGCCCGAGCTGGATGGAGAACAGCGGCACCGCGAGGACGGCCAGAACGACCGTCCCGCCGGCCAGGAACCACCATGGCCGCCGCTCCACCCGCTGCGCGTACCGGTGCCAGGGGCCGTGGGCCCCCTCGCCCGGTTTCGCCTCGGCCTCGGCCACGGGCCGACGTACGTGGAGCCGGTCGATCCACCGGCCGGTCAGCCCGAGCATCGCGGGCACCAGGGTGAGCGCGCCGAGCACCGCCGTGACGACGGTGACGGCCGCGGCCAGGCCGAGCTTGCCGATGAAACCGATGCCGGACACCCACAGGCCGGACAGCGCGATGACGACCGTGCAGCCGGAGACCAGCACGGCTCTGCCGCTGGTGGACGTGGCATGGCCGGCGGCGGACACCGGGTCCCGGCCGTCCATCAGGTTCTGGCGGTGGCGGGTGAGCAGGAACAGCGCGTAGTCGATCCCGACCCCGAGTCCGATCATGGTGGCCAGCGTCGGCGAGACCGTGGCGAAGGTGAACGCGGCGGCCAGCAGACCCAGCAGGGCGAGTCCGCAGACCACCGCGAGCAGCGCGGTCACCAGAGGCAGTACCGCCGCGAGCACACTGCCGAAGCCGATCAGCAGCACCAGGATCGCCACCGCGAAACCGATCGCCTCACTGGTCCGGTCGTCGGGTTCCGGCCGGGCCAGCTCCCCGAGTGTGCCGCCGTACTCCACCTGCACTCCGGCGGCACGCAGCGGCTGCACCGCCGAGTCCACGCCGTCCAGGTAGGAGTCCTCGAGGGTGGAGGGCTGGACGTCGAACCGGACGGTGATGTACGCGGTCTTCCCGTCGGCGGAGAGCGGCCCGACGTCCGGGGTGCCGGCCGGCGGTTCCGGCGGCTCCGTGCCCGGCGCGGGCAGCGGGTTCTGCGCCGAGAGCACATGGGGGAGTTTCCCGAGAGCGGTCACCGCAGTCGACATCTGGCCGCTCACCTCGGTGAGCGGCTTCGCCGAGTCGTGGAGCACGATCTGCGCGCTGTAGCCGCCGGCGGACGGCTCATGGGCCTTGAGGACGTCCAGGCCCTCCTGCGACTGGGTGCCCGGAAGGGAGAAGTCGTCGGAGTAGTCGCCGCCGTAGGCGCGGTCCAGGACCTGCAGACCGACCACGGCCGCGAGCCACAGGGCGAGGACCGTCACGAAGTGGCGGGCGCACCACTCGCCGGTTCGCCGCAGCAGCCCCTTGCCGTGACGTGGGGCGGCCGGGGCGGGAGAGTACCGCGGTGTGGACATGGGTTCATTGAATTCCGGCGCCGACACCCGGGCCTCCGGTCCGGGGGAAACGGGTGACGCCCCGGGCCGGGGCGACGGGCCGTCAGAGACCGCCGAACCGTTCCCACAGCTTCGGGAACCGTGCCGCCAGCGCCACGTCGTCGTCGAAGTCGAACGGTGTGCCGGCCGGCTCCGTCGACTGCACGGGGATACCCAGATCGGGTGAGTCCGCGCCGGTCAGCTGCTCGTACGCCTCGTCCGCCGCGTAACCGAGCTCCTCGCCGTCGCCGTCGATGTCCTCGTCGAACTCGTCCAGCAGCTCGGCCAGCGAGTCGGGATCGTGCACCCCGCCCTCGAAGACCTCCCGGCCCTGCCCGATCAGCCAGCAGCGGAAGTAGTCGAACGCGTCGTCGCTCGCCCCGCCCAGCAACACCGCCGCGGCGCCCCACAGGTCCCAGGTGTACGCGCGGTTGTAGCGGGCCTCGAAGTGGCGCGCGAAATCGAGCACGGAGTCCGGGTCGAGCTGCAGCAGCCGCTCGACGAGCAGCTCGGCATGGTCCTCGGGGTCGCCCTCGGCGGCCTCGCGGGTGCTGTCGATGATCTCCCAGAACTCCGTCTCGTCCATCACGCGTCCAGCATCGTGGCTGGCACCTGCCCGCGCACGCGGAGCAGCCGAAAAGCGGCTGTTTCGCAATCCGGGGGCTCGGCGGGCGAAAGCCGGACAGGAGATGTCCGGTATCCGTGGGACGGTCGGCCCATGACGGAGAACAAGCCGCTCGACGGCTCCATCGCACTGGTCGCCGGCGCCACCCGGGGCGCGGGCCGCGCCATCGCCGTACAACTCGGAGCCCTGGGCGCGACGGTGTACGTGACCGGGCGGACCACCCGCGGACACGTCAGCGAGGTCGGCCGCCCCACGGAGACGATCGAGGAGACCGCCGACCTGGTCACCGCGGCGGGCGGCGAGGGCGTCGCCGTCCCCACCGACCACCTCCGGCCGGAGGAGGTGCGGGCCCTGGTGGAGCGCGTCGACCGCGAGGAGGGCCGACTCGACATCCTGGTCAACGACGTCTGGGGCGGGAACCACCTCCTCGACTTCGACACGAAGATGTGGGACGTCGACCTGGAGCGCGGACTGCGGATGCTCGACCTCGGTGTGAGGAGCCACATCATCACCAGCAGCATCGCGCTGCCCCTGCTCGTGCGTCGGCCGGGCGGTCTGGTCGTCGAGGTGACCGACGGTACCGCCGAGACGAACAAGGGGTTCCGCGAGAACTTCTACTACGACCTCGCCAAGAACGGCCCGATCCGGATGGCGTTCATCCTCGGCGAGGAACTGAAGGACGCCGGCTGCACGGCGGTCGCGGTCACCCCCGGCTTCATCCGGTCGGAGGAGATGCTCGACATCTTCGGCCTCACCGAGGAGAACTGGCGCGACGGTGTGACGAAGCAGCAGCACTGGGCACTGTCCGAGTCGCCCGTGTACGTGGGCCGGGGCGTCGCGGCCCTCGCCGCGGACCCCGAACGGGCCCGCTGGAACGGCCGGTCACTCGACAGCGGCCGACTGGCCAGGGAGTACGGCGTCACCGACGCGGACGGCAGCCGGCCCGACGTGTGGGGCTACATGCTGGCGGAGCGGGCGGGCGGGACGCCGGCGGCCGACGACTACAGGTAGAGGTCCCGCAGCCCGGCGGCCGCCCGCGCGAACCGGGCCCGCAGTTCCCGCGGTCCGAGGACCTCCAGGTCCGGCCCCAGGGCCAGCAGTTGGCTGTACGCGACGTCCAGGGACTCCACCGGAAGCGTCACCGTCACCCGCCCCCGCGCGTCCGGTGGGTCCGCCGCCGCCAGCGCCTCCTGCGCGGCGGCGCGGTCCGTCACGTACGGCAGCCGGCCGGCACCGTCCTCCGTCACGCGGACGACGACCTCGGCACGCAGGATGGAGCGCGCGAACTGCGCCGCCCGATCCGCCCAGAACGCGGGCAGAGAGAAGCTCTCGTCGCGTTCGAACCGCTCCTCGCCCGCCTCCACGGACGAGAACCGGTCGATCCGGTACACCCGCGGCGCGCCGCCGGACCGGGCGCACAGGTACCAGACACCCGCCTTCAGCACGAGCCCGTACGGCTCCAGCTCCCGGACCACGTCGGCGTCCCGGCGCCGGTACACCACCCGGATGCGGTGGTCGTCCCGGACGGCCTCCGCGATCACCGGTAGCAGCGCAGGTGTCTCCGGCTCCTGGTACCAGCCCGGCGCGTCCAGATGGAAGCGCCCGGCCGCGGACTCCGGAGCGTCGCTGAGCGAGGGGAGCAGCGCCGCGGAGACCTTCAGGCGCGCCGCCGACGCCGCGTCCTCCAGCCCCATGTCCCGCAGCGCGCCCGGCAGTCCGGACAGGAACAGGGCCTCCGCCTCGTGGCGCCCGAGTCCGGTGAGCCGGGTGCGGTAGCCCCCGATCAGCCGGTACCCGCCGGTCCGGCCGCGGTCGGCGTAGACCGGGATCCCGGCCTCCGACAGGGCGAGCGCGTCCCGGGTGACCGTGCGCTCCGACACCTCCAGCTCCCGAGCGAGCTCCGCCCCCGTCATCGAGGGCCTCGACTGCAGGAGCAGCACCATCTTGATCAGCCGGGCGGCACGCATGAACGCATTGTCGCCGGTCCGGCCCCGGGACGGCCGCCGGGGAACGGACCCGTTTCCGGGTCCGGTCATGGCCGGGCTCGGACGCGGGGAACGCATTGCCGGGCGGGGCGACCGTGCGGAAACGTCTCCCCCGTGATCAGCGCAGAGGTTGGAGACCCCATGCCGTCCCCGTTCATCCGTTCCTTCTCGCAGCTCGAGTCCCTGGATCCCGGCCGCCCCGTCGTCACCCTGTTCAGCGGCGGTCTCGACAGCTCGTATCTGCTTCTGCGGCTCGCCGCATGGGCATCCGCGAGGTGCACGCCGTGAGCGTGGACATCGGGGAGGACGAGTCCAGCGCGTACAAACGCCAGGTGGCCGAGGCGCTCGGTGCCACGATCCACATCATGGACCGGCGTGAGGAGTTCGCCGGGCAGTACGTGGGCCCCGCGATCGCCGCGCAGGCGGTCCACCTCGGCATCCACCCGGTCAGCTCCACGCTCAGCCGCCCGCTGATCGCCAAGTCCGCGGTCGAACTGGCCCGGGCGCTCGGTGCGCAGGCGGTACTGCACACCGCCGACCGCTCGCAGAACACCCTGCGCCGTCTCAACGGTGCGCTGTCACTGCTCGGTTACGAGGGAGCCTTCGGCAGCGCGTACGACCTGGACCCGGTCACCCGCGACGACAAGCCCACCGAGCTGCGGGCCGCCGGCCTCGATCTCCTCGCCGGGCGGATCGTGAGCGGTGACTCCAACCTGTGGTGCCGGGAGTTCGAGTCCGGCATCCTCGACGACCCCGAGATGCACCAGGTCCCGGAGGAGATGTACACCTGGAGCAGGCCGACCGCCGCCGCGTCGGACTCCGCACCACGCTCGACGCGGCGGCGGGGGCCCTCACCCTGCTGCCGCACGCGCCCTACCGCCAGGAGTCGGACATCAACCCGCTCAACGGCGGCATCGAACGCCTCTTCGTTCCGCTGACGGCCGCCTTCACCGACGACCCGCTGCTGCGTTCCGTCCTCGTCGAACTCGGGCGGATCTTCATGGCGGTGGACGGTACGGACACCTGGAACGTCAAGCTCCACCCGTACCGGATCAACGCCTCCGCCGACCAGCAGGGGCAGCCCGCGCCAGAAGGCCGACACCGCGACGGCGTCACCTTCATCACCTCGCTGATGATCAACCGCACAATGTCAGCGGCGGTGAGAGCGGCGTCTACACGGACGAGGGCGAGCATCTGCTGACGGCTACGCTGTCCCAGCCCGGTGACCTGCTGCTGGGCGACGACCGCCGCATGCTGCACTCGGTGACCCCGGTGACCCCGGTGACCCCGGTGACCCCGGTGACCCCGGTGCACCCGGCGGACCCCGCCTTCGCCGCCCACCGCGACGTACTGGTGATCGCCTGCACCGCGCGCTGAGCGTCCGGCCCCACCCCGTACGCCCGCCTTGCCCCACCCCGTACGCCCCGCACGGCCGTACGCCTTCCGCTGAACATCTCGTGCCGAGGAGCCCCCCGATGACCGTCACTGCGGCCCGCCGTGCCTGGCTGACCGATCTGCCCGTACTGCTGGTCGCAGTGGTGTGGGGCTCGAGCTACCTCGCCGCCAAGGGCGTCACCACGAGCCAGACCGTCCTGGCGGTCCTGGTACTGCGGTTCGCGCTCGTGCTGCCCGTCCTCGCGATCACGGGATGGCGGAAGCTGCGCGCGCTCAGCGGCGCGCAGATACGCGGGTCGGGGATCCTCGGGCTGATCCTCGCCGGGATCTTCCTGCTGGAGACGTACGGGGTCGTGCACACCTCGGCGACCAACGCCGGGCTGATCATCAGCCTCACCATGATCTTCACGCCGATCGCCGAGAGCCGGATGCGCGGCACCGGACTGCCGAGGTCGTTCGTCGCGGCGGCGGGACTCTCGGTCCTCGGCGTGGTGCTGCTGACCCAGGGAGCGGGCTTCACCGAGCCGTCGCCGGGTGATCTGCTCATGCTCGGGGCCGCCGTCGCCCGTACCGGGCACGTGCTCGCGATGTCGCGGATGCGGTCGGTGCAGGGCGCGGACGCGATGTCGCTGACGACGGTTCAGCTGAGCGGCGCGGTGCTGGTGTTCGCCGTGCTGTGCGCGGTGCCCGGCACGGGCGCGATGCCGTGGGCGGCCGCGGCGGAGTTCGGGCTCGGCGACTGGCTGCTGCTCCTGCACCTGTCGGTGTTCTGCACGCTGTTCGCCTTCTTCGTGCAGATGTGGGCCGTGCGGCGCACCTCCCCGTCCCGGGTCAGCCTGCTGCTCGGTACGGAGCCGGTGTGGGCGGCCGTCGTCGGTATCACGCTGGCAGGGGACCGGCCGGGTTGGCTGGGCCTGTTCGGGGTCGTACTCATCCTCGCCGGTACGGCGTGGGGGCGGACGGCGGCCGATCCGGTACCGGCCGAGGCCCCGCCCGAGGAGAAAACGGTGGAGTCCCAGGCCGGGGCTCTTGAGGCCGCGCCGGCGTCAGTCGTTGAGCCAGCCGAGGCGGACGGCACACACACACCGGCCTGAAACCTGCTGGCCGCGCCTAGCCGTTCGGTCAGTTCGGAGACGAGGCGGCGGACCGTACGCTCGAAGACGCCGAGCTTGCGGGCCATCGCCTCGTCCGTCAGTCCGCCCGGCAGCATCCGCAGCAGCTCGCGATGCCTGCCCGTCGGCTGCCATGCCGCGTCGCCCTCGGGCGCCGGGTCCGGTCCGGGGCCGCCGTCGGTCAGGACGCTCGCGGCCGCCCAGCAGTGCTCGAAGATTCCGCGGAACACCTCCACCAGCGTCTCGCTGCGCAGCACGGGCACGTGACTGGCCCGGCTCTGTCCGCCGCCGTACGCGCCCGCTCCGGCGCACTGCTGGCCGTGAGCGGAGGGGTGATCGGGGACGGCTGGCGCATCTCACGGCTCGACGCGGTCTGCCGGGCGCGGGACCCGCACTGAGCCGTTCCACCGGCCTCGGCCCGGTGCGGGACGTCAGCCCAGTGGTACCTGGAGCTCCGTCACCCACTTCTCCTTGTCCGGAGGGCACTCGAGACAGACCTCGCGGGCATAGCCGGCCGAGCTGTGGCCGCCCGCGTCGATCCAGCGGGCCAGGGTCTGCTCCGTCGGCATGACCGTGTCCATCGGCCCCCGGTGGACGATCGTCGCCGCCCGTTCCACGGCGGGCAGGTCGACGACCTCGAAGTCCCTGCCGGGGACCCGGCCGGGCTCCTGCCCGGCCGACACGGTGCACCCGGCGTGCACCAGGACCGCACCGCCGCCCTCCGGCGCGTCCTCGTAGTAGGCGATGCCGGGGCCGGCCGGGGTGACCCCGGCGGCCTTCAGCCGGGTGAACAACTGGTCGTACAGCGGGCTGATCACCGGTCCGATGTGCTCGGGGGCGTAACTCGCCGCGACGGCGGACAGCACGGCGACCCGTACGGCCGGAGTGCTCTTGACGACGACGTCCTGGGTGGGCATGCGGCCCTCGCTCTCGATCGACCGGAGCCTCGCCTCGACCTGGGCCAGCCTGGCGGCAGCCGCGGACATCGACTCCTCCAGTTCCGCCTGCCGCAGCTTGAGCATCCCGCGCAACTCCTCCGTGGTCACCCGCTCCTCGAGGATCTGCCGCACCTGCGCAAGGGTGAAGCCGAGATCCTTGAGGGCGATGACACGGTTGAGCGTGGCGAGCTGGGCCGCGGAGTAGTAGCGGTATCCGGTGAACGGGTCGGTGTGCTCCGGCCGCAGCAGCCCGACCGCGTCGTAGTGACGCAGCATCCGGGCGGACACACGGCCGTGCCGGGCGAAGTCTCCGATGGTGAACATGACGTCTCCCAGTCCACGGCTTCACACGGTGTCAGGGTCAAGCATCACCCGTGAGGCCCTGCGACGCTGTCGCCGGGATGTGCTTCCCGAGCTACGGTGCAAAACAGGCCAGTTCTGGAGCACGTCCCCATCAGAAGACCCGAGGAACGCATATGACGCAGCAGCCACGTGAACAGTGGGCCACGCGTGCCGGGTTCCTGATGGCCGCCATCGGTTCGGCCATCGGGCTCGGCAACATCTGGCGCTTTCCGGCCATCGCCTACGAGAACGGCGGCGGCGCCTTCCTGCTGCCGTACCTGATCGCCCTCCTCACCGCGGGCATCCCGTTGCTCATCATGGAGTACACGATCGGCCGCAAGTACCGGATGTCGCCGCCGGTCGCACTGCGCCGGATGTCCAGGCCCGCGGAGGTCATCGGCTGGTGGCAGGTCGTCATCTCCTTCGTCATCGCCACCTACTACGCGGTCATCATCGCGTGGGCCATCCGCTACGTCGGCTTCTCCGTCGGACAGCAGTGGGGCGACGATCCCGAGGGCTTCCTCTTCGGCGACTTCCTCGAGACCGCGGAGACCCCCGGCGTCATCTCCAGCTATGTGTCCGGCGTGCTCTGGCCGCTGATCGCGGTGTGGGTGGTCGTGCTGGCCATCCTGACGTTCGGCATCCGGCGCGGCATCGAACGCGCCAACAAGATTTTCATCCCGCTGCTCGTCGTGTTCTTCGTGGCCCTGGTGATCCGGGCTCTCACGCTGGACGGCGCGGCGAGCGGTCTGGACGCCCTGTTCTCACCCAATTGGTCGGAACTGACCAACGGAAGTGTGTGGGTCGCCGCGTACGGCCAGATCTTCTTCTCGCTGTCGATCGGCTTCGGCATCATGGTCACGTACGCCTCGTACCTGGGGCGGCGCGCGGACCTCACCGGCTCCGCCATGGTCGCGGGCTTCGCCAACAGCTCCTTCGAGATCCTCGCGGGCATCGGCGTCTTCGCGACGCTCGGCTATCTGGCCACGGCGGCGGGGGTGCCGGTCGGCGAGGTCGCGAGCGCCGGCATCGGCCTGGCGTTCGTCGCGTTCCCGGCCGTCATCTCGGAGATGCCCCTCGGCGGCCTCTTCGGAGTGCTCTTCTTCAGCTCCCTGGTGATCGCGGGACTCTCGTCCCTGATCTCCATCGTGCAGGTGGTCGTCTCCGCGGTGCAGGACCGCACCGGCATGCGCCGGGTGCCCGCGGTGCTCGGCGTCGGTGGCCTGGTGGCCCTGATCTCCATCCTGCTGTTCCCGACCGACGACGGGATCTTCCTGCTGGACGCCTCCGACCACTTCATCAACCAGTACGGCATCGCGCTCGCGGCCCTGGTCGCCCTGGTCGTCATCGCCTGGGTGCTGCGCAAGCTGCCGGCGCTCCAGCAGAACGCGGACGCCACGTCCGCCATCCGTCTCGGCCACTGGTGGCGCATCTGCCTCGGCGTCATCACCCCGCTGGTCCTGGGCTGGATGATGGTCGACAGCCTGCGCACGGAGTTCGACGAGAACTACGAGGGCTACTCGACCGGCTTCCTGCTCACCGCGGGATGGAGCGTCGCCATCGGCGCGCTCGTCGTCGCCGTCATCCTCACGCTGCTGCCCTGGAAGGCCGGCGGTGAGGACAGCGACCTCGACCTGGAGTCATCCGCCGACAAGGAGGAGCGCTGATGTCGACCAGCGCCATCATCATGATGATCATCGCCATCGCCGTCGTGTGGGGCGGTCTCGTCGCCGCCATCGTCCGACTGCGGCGGCACGCACCCGAGCCGGAGGAGCCGCCGCCGGGAGTCCGTCCCGCCGAGTGAGGCGCCCCTGCGGCGCACCATCAGAAACAGGCGTGGGGGCGGGCCGGGGGGGGGGGGGGGGCGCGCCCCCGGGGCCCCCCCGGGGCGGCCGCCCCCGGACCGCGGCCGCCCCCCCGCCCCCCCGCCGGGGGGCCCCCCCCCCCCCCCCCCC
>NZ_JBEZKP010000046.1:0-62056 GCF_040706335.1 Streptomyces sp. NPDC048389
ACTGCAGGGGGGACCCTGTGGGAGAGTAGGACGCCGCCGAACAATTGTTGTGGGAAAGCCCCGTGCCTCTGGTGCGGGGCTTTCCTGCGTTCCGGGCCGATTCACCACCAGGCCCACCCCGGCACCCCCTGCACCGGCCGGCGCCGGCCGGTCGAGACACCGCAGAGAGGGGTATCGGGCTCAGAGGCGTCCGGCGGCCTTGAGCGCGAGATACGCATCGGCAAGGGCGGGGGCGAGCTTCTCCGGTGTCGCGTCCACTACGGTCACGCCGTGGCGCTGCAACTGCTCCGCCGACCGGCGGCGCTGGGTCTGGGCCTGCGTCCCCGCAGCAGCGTCATAGACGCCTTCGGCGGAGCCGCGGCCGCCGGTCATGGTCTCGATGTGCGGGTCCGCCGCGGAAGCCACCAGGACCGTGTGCCGCTGGGTCAGCTGAGGAAGTACGGGCAGCAGCCCCTCCTCGACCGGAGCGGCTTCGAGGCTGGTCAGCAGGACGATGAGTGATCCGCGGGGAGCGTTCCGCAGTGCGGCCGCGCTGAGACCACGGGCATCGGTCTCGACCAGCTCCGGCTCCAGGGGAGCGAAGGCGCTGACGAGAGCCGGCAGGATGTCTCCGGCGGAACGCCCGAGGACCTGGGCGCGGACGCGGCGATCGTAGGCCAGCAGGCCGACCCGGTCGCCGGCGCGGGAGGCGAGTGCGCTGAGCAGCAGGGCGGAATCCAGCGCGGCGTCCAGGCGGGGCACGTCTCCCACTCGGCCGGCCGAAGTCCGCCCGGTGTCGAGGACGATGAGGATGTGACGGTCACGCTCGGGTCGCCAGGTGCGGACTGCGACCGTGGTCCGGCGTGCGGTGGCCCGCCAGTCGATGGAGCGCGTGTCGTCCCCGGGCACATAATCGCGGAGGCTGTCGAACTCGGTGCCCTGCCCGCGAACGAGGACGCTTGTGCGGCCGTCGAGTTCGCGGAGGCGTGCCAGCCGTGAGGGAAGGTGCTTCCTGCTCGTGAACGGTGGCAGGACGCGGACCGTCCACGGCACCTTGTGGTTGCCCTGCCGGGCTGCCAGGCCCAGCGGGCCGTAGGAGCGCACCGTGACGTGTTCGGCCTGGCGGTCGCCGCGTCGCGTGGGCTGCAGGAGCGTGGTGAGACGGCGGCGCTCGCCTGCCGGAACGGTCAGCCTGTGTCGCGAGGCCGCTTGCTCCGTTCCCGATTGCCAGCTGCTCGGCGGCCAGGCATCACGGATCTGGGCCCGCAGGGGACGCCCGGAGGGATTGGTGACGGTCAGCTCGACCCTGGCAGCGTCACCGAGTCGAACAGTTGTGTCACCACTTCGGGTGAATCGGAGCGTTCGCACTGGCGCGGCGAGGGCGTAGTCGCACAGGATTGCGAGTGAGAGAGGCGCGTTGACAGCGAGCATCCCCGTCCAGCTCGGGGCGAGGATGCCCACGGGGAGAGAGCCGAGAGCGGCGAGGAGCGCTGTCCGTCCGGTGAGGGCCATCGGTGGCCTCAGCGGGGGACGGGGACGTGGGCGAGGATCGCGGTGATGACGGAGTCGGCGGTGACTCCCTCCATCTCCGCCTCCGGCCGGAGTTGGAGCCGGTGCCGCAAGGTGGGCAGAGCGAGGGCCTTCACATCATCAGGGATGACGTAGTCGCGCCCGGTGAGCCAGGCCCACGCACGGGCGGTGGACAGCAGGGCTGTGGCACCTCGAGGGGAGGCGCCCAGAGTGAGTGAGGGGGATTCGCGGGTGGCACGGCAGATATCGACGACATAGGCGGCGATGTCGGCGGAGACGGACGTCTTGGCGACGGCGGCACGCGCCGCTTCCAACTCTGCGGGACCGGCGACGGGACGCACCCCCGCCGCATCGAGGTCCCGAGGATTGAAACCGTCGGCGTGTCGGGTCAGGACGTTGATCTCGTCCTCGCGGGAGGGAAGAGGAACGGTCAGTTTGAGAAGAAATCGGTCCAACTGGGCTTCGGGAAGGGGGTAGGTGCCTTCGTACTCGACAGGGTTCTGTGTCGCTGCGACGAGGAACGGTTCGGGGAGGGGGCGCGGTGTTCCGTCGACCGTGACCTGTCGTTCCTCCATCGCTTCGAGGAGCGATGACTGGGTCTTGGGCGGAGTGCGGTTGATCTCGTCGGCGAGCAGGAGGTTGGTGAACACCGGCCCGGGCTGGAATGAGAACCGGGACGTGTGCGTGTCGTAGACCAGGGACCCGGTGACGTCGCTGGGCATCAGGTCGGGGGTGAACTGGACGCGCTTCGTGTCGAGTTCGAGCGATGCCGCCAGAGCCCGTACCAGCAGAGTCTTGGCGACGCCGGGTACGCCTTCGAGCAGCACATGGCCGCGGCAGAGCAGGGCCACGACGAGTCCGGTGACAGCGGGGTCCTGGCCGACCACGGCCTTGGCGATCTCGGTGCGCAGTGCCTCCAGGGAGGAGCGTGCGCGGTCCGAGCTCTCGGCTGTCTCGGGGGTCGGGGCGCTCATGAGGTGCGTACCTCTCTTTCGAGGGCGTCGAGTTGGTCTGCGAGTCGTACAAGGGCTGTGTCGTCGGCCGGGGGCGCACCGAAGAGCAGCTCACGGGTGTCACGCTCCCCGCCGGGGAGGCGCGCCGAGATCGCGGGAAGCAGCGCTTCAGGTGAGTGGGTCTCGGCCGCGGAGACGCCGAGGAGTGGGGCGAGGCGGGTCCTGGTGGCGGCACGGAGCGAGGCTGCTGCACGGTCGCGGGCGTTCACCTTGCGGTAGAGACGGGCGCGTCCTTCGGTGGCCTCCGAGGCGCGGATGGCGACCGGCAGCCGTTCGGCGACCAAGGGGCCGAGCCGGCGTGCACGCCAGACGGCGGCGAGGACGGCGGCCACGGCAAGTTGCAGGGTGCCCCACAGCCAGCCACCGGGGATCAGGTCGAAGAACGTGCCCTGGCTCTCGCCCTCGGCGTCTCGGCCACTGCTGTCGTCGCCCCCGTCCGCCGGCTCCACAGCGGAGGGATCGTCGAGCGAAGGGATGTACCAGATCAGTTCAGGGCGGGAACCGAGGAGTTGCAGAGCGAGGGAGGCGTTGCCGTGCTCGTCGAGACGATTGTTGTACAGGATGTCGGGGGAGCCCAGGAGGACGGTGTCGCCGTCGTCCTGGCCTGCGATCCTGACCAGGGAGGGCAGCCCGTCGGTCGGGTAGCAGTTGTCGGTGCGGGGGGCGTCGGTCGTGTACCGCTCGCCGCCGACTTCGGCGCTGCCGGCGCTGAGGGCGACGGGGAGGTCGCATTGAGGGCTGCGGACGGAGACGTCCGTGGGGGAGCCGGCGTCGACACCGGGGGCCAGTGTTCCGACGGAGGGCCGACCCGGTGCGATCAGCACCGTGCGGCCGCCCGAGGAAGCTGTCGCGGACCGGAGGCGCTGTTGCTGGGCCTCTGTGAGCATGTCGGGTTGCGTGACGAGGACGGTGGTGCCCGGGCCGGCCGCAGTGGCGGCGTCGTGGAGGGTGGTGACGACCCGGGTCGAGACCCCGCGGTCCTCGAGGAGTTCGGCGACGGCACGGCTGCCGTACTGGTCCGCGGAGCGCGGGTCGAGTCGGCCGTGATGGTCACCGGACCGCAGGGCGGCCATGGTGATGCCGGCCACGACGAGGAGTGCGAGCGCCAGGAGCAGCCCACGGACCCGGTTCCATACCTGGCGTGCGGAAGGCGACATGGAGGTGGTGCCGTCGGTGAGCCCGGTCATTCGGCCGCTCCCTGGGCAGCGTCGGCGGTCAGGGGCTTGGCGCGCTCCAGCGCGAGGTCCAGTTCCCGGAGGCGTTCGTACGCCTGCCGGTCGGCGGTGCGACCGCCGTACGTGACGTCGTCGAACGTCCGGGCGGCCGCGCGCAGTTCGTCGGCGTGGCCGGGGAGCGGACGGCCTGCCTCCGCGGCGGCCTCGTCGGCGGTTCGGCCGGGTCGCGGATCGAGGAGGGTGCGCTCCTCCAGCGAGCGGACGACGGCGCGCATCCGTTCCTGCACGGCTTGGTTCCAGCGTTCGGCGGCGGCGTGTTTCTCTGCTGCCGCGCGGTGTGCGGAGGCATCGCGCGGGCGGTCGTCGAAGAGCGAGTCGGAAGTGTCCGCCGTCCGCTGGGGTTTACCGAGCCGCCACCAGAGCGCAGCCACCAGAGCGGCGACGACGAGAACGATGACGATCAGCCCGAGCGCGCCTCCCGGAGCTCCGCCCGACACGGAGTTGAAGAGACGGTCGACCCACTCCCAGAAGCGGTTGAGGGCGCGCTGGAGAAGGCTGGGGTCGTTCTCGTGGTACATCGGCCGGGACAGTTCCCGCTCCGCCGCCTCGCGGGCGGGAACGCGTGGAATGTCCACCGGTACGTCGTCGCTCACCCGGACCAGCGGTGCTGCCGTCGTGCCCCCCGTGCCCAACACCGCATCAGCCTCCGGTGGGTTCGGAGCCGGGCGGTGCCGCGCCGTAGCCGGGGAGGTCCGCTGCGCGGGCGAGTTCGAGGTCGAGGGCCTCGCGGCGGATGCGCTGGTCCACATAGAGGAGGACCGTCACGCCTGCGGTGATCGGGTAGGTGATCGACGCGGCGATCACGGAGCCGATGCCCGTGATGATCAGGAAGGCCCAGCCGAAGTCCGGGCCGGTCCCGGTGAGCAGATCGCTCAGCCCGACCCCGTCCACCGCGAAGGCGATGATCGTGAACGGGATGGCGATGACCACGTTCACCAGGAAGGCGAGCAGCAGGGTCAGGAGCGTGATGCCGAAGATGCGCCACCAGGCGCCCTGGACCAGCTTGGCAGAGCGGCGCAGGGAGGCGATGACGCCCTGGCGTTCCAGCACGAGCGCGGGAGACGCGAGGGAGAAGCGGATCATGAGCCAGATGAGGACGGTGATCGCGGCAATGCCGCCCAATACGGAGAGCAGGACCCCCGCACCACCGATGAGCACACCGGGCAGCATGCCCACCGTCATGATGGCGATGCTGCCCAGGGGCAGCAGCAGAGTGAGACCCAGCAGGTGGGGCAGCCGGGGCCGGGCCTCGCGCCACGCCTCGGCGAGGGTCACCGGCCGGCCCAGTACGGAGCGGCTGATGACCACGGTGAGCAGGGCAGTGGTGAGCAGTGTGCCGATCAGCGTGATCAGCAGGGCGGGGCCCAGGGCCACCAGGCTGGCCTGCAAGGAGTCGACCGACTGCTCCAGGGCCTCCTCGGGCGTCGCGTCGGGATCGACGGCCGGCGGTTCCGGGAGCAGGTAGCGCTCCACCAGGATGCTGCAGATCTGGGAGACGACCGAGACCGTGACCGTCACGCCGAGGACGGTGCGCCAGTGGGCCCGCATCGTCGACACCGCGCCGTCGAGGATCTCACCGACCCCCAGGGGGCGCAGTGGGATGACTCCCGGCTTGGCGGCCGGAGGTCGGCCCCAGCCGCCGTCGTACCGGCCGCCGCCGCCCCGTCCCGGCTGCGGTGGCCCGGGGGCCTGGCCGGGGCCGGTCGGCGCGGACCACTGGCCGGGAGCGGGCTGTTCCTTGGACCACTTCTGGGCGGGACCGTTTCCGTCGGCGGGTGGGGCGGGGTGCGGCACGCCGGTGCTCTGGCCTTCGGAGGGAGCCGATCCGGGCGATGCCCAGCCCGGGGTGTCGTTCACGGTCGTCCACCTCATGGATTGGCGTCGGGGCCGGCTCGTCGAACCGGCACGTTCACGGTGCCCCGCCGCCTGTGCGGGCAGCTGGCTGGCTGCCATCGTGCCACGCGTGGCCGGTCGGCGGACCGGCGCCCGGGTCACCTTCGCACCTTCTTTGTCCGAGCCTCACCGGGCAGACTGGGCGGATGGCTGATCAGCATGTACAAAACCAGGTGGTCGCCGAGCCGTCGAAGCTTCCGGTGCTGCGTTGGGACGAGCCGCCCGAAGGGCCCGTACTGGTACTTCTCGACCAGACCAGGTTGCCAGCGGAGGAGGTCGAGCTGGTCTGCACCGACGTTCCTGCCCTGGTGCGCGCAATCCGCACGCTCGCGGTGCGCGGGGCCCCTGTGCTCGGCATCGTCGGTGCCTACGGCGTGGCGCTCGCCGCGCTGCGGGGATTCGACGTGGAGGAGTCCGCCGAGCTGCTGGCGAGTGCGAGGCCCACCGCGGTGAACCTCGGGTACGGAGTGCGGCTGGCGGCGTCGGCGCACCGGGCGGCCGTCGGCCAGGGTGCCGGCGCCGAGCAGGCGGCCAGGGCAGCGCTTATGGCGGCCAAGGACCTGCACCGCCGTGACGCCGAGGCGAGTGCGCGGATGGCCGCGCACGGTCTGGCGCTGCTGGAGGAACTGCTGCCCGGGGGCGGCCACCGGATCCTGACGCACTGCAACACCGGAGCGCTGGTGTCCGGCGGTGAGGGGACGGCTTTCGCCGTGGCGCTCTCCGCACACCGGGCGGGGCGGCTGCAACGGCTGTGGGTGGACGAGACCCGGCCGCTCCTGCAGGGCTCGCGGCTGACCGCCTACGAGGCGGCGCGCAACGGACTGCCCTACACGCTGCTGACGGACAACGCCGCGGGCTCGCTGTTCGCGGCCGGAGAGGTGGACGCGGTACTGGTCGGCGCGGACCGGATTGCCGCGGACGGCTCGGTGGCCAACAAGGTCGGCAGCTATCCGCTGGCGGTCCTGGCCAAGTACCACCACGTACCTTTCGTCGTGGTCGCGCCGACGACGACGGTGGACCCGGCGACACCGGACGGGGCGGCGATCGAGGTGGAGCAGCGACCGGGGCACGAGGTGACGGAGGTAACATCCCCGCAGTCCGCAGTGGCCGGCGCCGGAAGGGGCGGGCTGTCCGTGGCCCCTGTGGGAACCCAGGCGTACAACCCCGCGTTCGATGTCACGCCACCGGATCTGGTGACCGCGATCGTCACCGAGGAAGGGGTGTTGTCGCCTGTCACCGGGGTCGGAATCGCGGAGCTGTGTGCCAGGTCACGCCAGGTAACGATTAGCTAATGGGATGATTGCGTTTATGAAGGGACGAGTCCTTGTCGTCGACGACGACACCGCACTGGCCGAGATGCTCGGCATTGTGCTGCGTGGTGAAGGTTTCGAGCCGTCGTTCGTAGCGGACGGTGACAAGGCGCTTGCCGCTTTCCGGGAGGCCAAACCCGACCTTGTGCTGCTGGACCTCATGCTGCCCGGACGGGACGGCATCGAGGTGTGCCGGCTCATCCGTGCCGAGTCCGGTGTTCCGATCGTCATGCTGACCGCCAAGAGCGACACGGTCGACGTCGTGGTCGGTCTCGAGTCGGGAGCCGACGACTACATCGTCAAGCCGTTCAAGCCGAAGGAGCTGGTCGCCCGGATCCGGGCGCGGCTGCGGCGGTCCGAGGAGCCCGCGCCGGAGCAGCTGACCATCGGTGACCTGGTCATCGATGTCGCAGGCCACTCCGTGAAGCGGGACGGGCAGTCCATAGCGCTCACTCCGCTGGAGTTCGATCTGCTGGTCGCGCTCGCGCGCAAGCCCTGGCAGGTGTTCACCCGAGAAGTGCTGCTGGAGCAGGTGTGGGGATATCGCCACGCCGCGGACACCCGGCTGGTCAATGTGCATGTGCAGCGGCTGCGCTCGAAGGTCGAGAAGGACCCGGAGCGCCCGGAGATCGTGGTGACCGTCCGTGGTGTCGGTTACAAGGCCGGGCCGAGCTGACATGCCCGATGGCAGCGTTGCTCCCGGGCCCGGCGAGCCGGCGGCCCGTAAGGAGCGGGCTGCCGGACCGGGGCATGGGCCCAGGCGTCTCGGTCGTCTGCTGCACGGCGGACGGCTGCTCCAGGAAGGCGCCCCCAACGGGCCGGTGCCGCGGCTCGTCATGCGCTGGGTGAGGCGCCCGCTGCTGCCCGCGGTGCGGCTGTGGCGGCGGAACATCCAGCTCCGGGTGGTCGTGAGCACCCTGCTGATGTCACTCGGCGTGGTGGTACTGCTCGGATTCGTCGTCATCGGCCAGGTCCGCAACGGCCTGCTCGACGCCAAGAGCAAGGCGGCGCAGAGCCAGGCGGCCGGCGGCTTCGCCGTGGCCCGGGAGAAGGCGAACGCCCCGATCGGTCCCGGCGGCGGAGGCGACGACAACGCCGAAGGCGCGAACGCGCGCACGTGGCGTTCCGATCTCGTGGTCCAGCTGTCCAGCGGCGGCCAGGGCGCGTTCAACGTGGTCGCGCTCAGCGCCGACGCGCAGGGCGCGGGCGCCAGCCGCGCGCCGCGTACGTCCGGGGCGGTGGACCCGGCGAGCATCCCGCAGGACCTGAGGGACGCCGTCAGGCAGGAAGCGGGGACGTTCGAGACATACCTCAGCATCCGGTACACGGACAACGGGCTCGAAGCGGAACCCGGGCTTGTCGTGGGCACGCAGCTGAACGACATCGAGGGCACCCCGTACGAGCTGTACTACGTCTTCCCGCTGGCGCAGGAGGAGCAGTCGCTGAATCTGGTCAGAGGCACCCTGGCGACGGCAGGACTCTTCGTCGTCGTGCTGCTCGGGGCGATCGCCTGGCTGGTGGTGCGGCAGATCGTCACCCCGGTCCGGATGGCGGCCGGTATCGCAGAGCGCCTCGCGGCCGGCCGGCTCCAGGAGCGGATGAAGGTCACCGGCGAGGACGACATCGCCCGGCTCGGCGAAGCGTTCAACAAGATGGCGCAGAACCTCCAGCTGAAGATCCAGCAGCTGGAGGAGCTGTCCAGGATGCAGCGTCGTTTCGTCTCGGACGTGTCGCACGAACTGCGTACGCCGCTGACAACCGTGCGGATGGCCGCCGACGTGATCCACGAGGCGCGCAGCGACTTCGACCCGGTGACCGCGCGCTCCGCGGAGCTGCTCGGTGACCAGCTGGACCGCTTCGAGTCGCTGCTCTCCGACCTGCTGGAGATCAGCCGATTCGATGCCGGAGCGGCTGCCCTCGAGGCCGAGCCGATAGACCTGCGTGAGGTGGTGCGGCGGGTCATCGGCGGTGCCGAGCCGCTGGCGGAGCGCAAGGGCAGCCGGATACGGGTGGTCGGCGACGAGCAGCCGGTCGTCGCCGAGGCGGACGCCCGCCGCGTCGAGCGGGTGCTGCGCAATCTGGTGGTCAACGCCGTCGAGCACGGCGACGGCAAGGACGTCGTGGTCCGTATGGCCGTGGCCGGCGGTGCGGTGGCCGTCGCGGTGCGGGACTACGGGGTGGGGCTCAAGCCGGGTGAGGCGACCCGCGTCTTCAACCGGTTCTGGCGGGCCGACCCGGCGCGGGCACGGACCACCGGTGGTACCGGTCTCGGACTGTCCATCGCCGTCGAGGACGCGCGGCTGCACGGCGGCTGGCTGCAGGCGTGGGGTGAGCCGGGCGGCGGTTCGCAGTTCCGTCTGACCCTGCCGCGTACCGCGGACGAGCCGCTGCGGGGCTCGCCGATACCGTTGGAACCGCAGGACTCGCGGCAGAACCGGGAACGTGCCGGTTCGCAGGCGGAGCCCGGGGTGAACGGGCATCGGCTGGCGTCCGTGCCCGTTCAGACGGCGTCGGACCGCTCCCCGCTGCCGCCGCGCACGGCGCCCCCGGAGGTGGACCCGACGGCGCTGCCGGGCAACGGGTCCCGCGTGGTCGCACGGCCGCCGGGAGAGCGGGGCACTCCCCCCGCCGCACGGACTTCATCGGAGCGGGAGGACACGACTCGTGGGCGCTGACCGCCGTCGTACCAGGCCGGGACTGCGGCGCGTATCGGCGCTGCTCGGCTGCAGTGGTGTGCTGCTTGCCGGGTGCGCCTCGATGCCGGACTCCGGCGACGTCCATCCGGTGAAGGCGTCGCAGCGGGCCGACTCGCAGGTGCGGGTGTATGCGGTGCCTCCGCGGAAGGACGCCTCTCCCGACGAGATCGTCACGGGCTTTCTGGAGGCGATGACCAGTGACGACACCAATTTCGACACGGCGCGCTCGTATCTGACGCCCGAGGCGTCGAAGAAGTGGCGGCCGGAGGAGAGCACGACGGTGCTGGCGGCGGCCCCCGACCCGGGCACGCCGGTGTCCGGGCAGCGGGACAACCCGGGAATGAGCTATCCGCTGCTCGGTCGGCACATCGCCACGGTCGACGCCCAGCACGCCTATCAGCCGGTCACGCCGAGTGAGTACCGCAGGACGATCCACCTGTCGCAGACGACCGGGCCCGACGGGAAGCAGTGGCGTATCGACAGCCTGCCCGCCGGGCTGCTGCTGGGCGCGTCCGACTTCGAGCGCAACTACCGGTCGGTCAACAAGTACTACTTCGCCTCCGGGCGCGACGTCATGGTCGCCGACCCGGTCTACATACGGCAGCGACAGGACCCGGTGACCCGTATGGATCCGGTGACGCAGGCCGTCAAGGCGCTGCTGGAGGGGCCGACGAACTGGCTGAAGCCGGTCGTCGAGTCGCGGTTCCCCAGTGGCACGGGGATGCAGTTGAAGGACGGCACCACGTCGCTGGCCTTCGACGACCGCAACGGACTGCAGGTCCCTCTCGACGACAAGGCGTCCCACGTGGGGCGGACGCAGTGCCTGAAGATGGCCGCGCAGATCCTGTTCACGATCAAGGACCTCTCGTCGGCCAGGCTCGAGCACGTGGAGCTGCTGCGCTCGAACGGCTCTCAGCTGTGTGTGATGAACGCCGGGCAGGCCGAGGGGTACGCGCCGGACCATACGGCCGGCAGGCCCGACCACCAGTACTTCGTGGACAGCGAGCAGCGGCTGGCGCTGATCGCGGCCGGCGCCTCGGAGACGGACGAACCGCAGAACGTGGTGGGACCGTTCGGCGACGGCCGTCTCGGACTGGGCACGGTGGGTGTTGCCAGGGACGAGCACAAGGCCGCGGCTGTCTCCGCAGACTTCAGCAGTCTGTACGTGGCGTCGATCGTCTCCAACAGTGAACTGGACCAGCCGGTGCTGACCAGTTCCGGCAAGGGGATCGACAACCGCCTGTCCGCACCCAGCTGGGACGGCCGTGGGGATCTGTGGGTGGCCGACCGGAATCCGGCCCAGCCGGAGCTCAAGCGACTCGGGCGCGGCGCGGACACAGCGGAGCCGGTGAAGATCGTTCCGAGCCTGGCCGGGGCGCGGATCGAGGCCGTGCGGGTGTCGGCTGACGGCGTACGCATCGCGCTGCTGCTGACGAAGGACGGCACGACGACGCTGAGGATCGGCCGGGTGGAACGGCACGGAGGCGGCGACGACACCGTGGTGACCGTCACCGAACTCCGGCGTGCCGCGCCGCAGATGGAGACCGTGACAGCGGTCTCCTGGGCGGGTCCGAGCCGGCTCGTGGTCGTCGGCAAGGAGGCCGGCGGCGTGCAGCAGGTGCGCTACATCCAGACGGACGGCTCGAACGTCCCCAAGGGGATCCTGCCCGGCCTCAACCAGGTGAAGGCGGTCGCCGCGTCCGACGACGAGAGTCAGCCGCTGGTGGCGTACTCGCAGGAGGACGGCATCGTCCGGCTTCCCGCCGGCGCCAACTGGCAGACGCTGGTCAAGGAGGGGACCTCGCCGGTCTATCCGGGATAGGCCCCGTCCGGCGAGCGTCCGGCCGCGGTTGTCCACAGGGGTGGCGGGCGGCCCGCCACCCCGGCCACAGTGGTCTCCATGAGGGCGTGGTGGCGCGAGATCTCCGGCCTGGTGCTCCCCGTCGCCTGCGGCGGCTGCGGTGCGCCCCGTACGCAGCTGTGTGTGGAGTGCGCGCACGTGCTGCACGGTCGCATGGCGCGCAGGGCCCGGCCGGTGCCCGAGCCGGCGGGGCTTCCCGCGGTGCACGCCGCCGCTGCCTACACGGACTCGGTCCGCGCCGTGCTCCTGGCGCACAAGGAGCGGGGTGCGCTGGGACTGGCCGGTCCGCTGGGCGTGGCGCTGGCCGGAGCGGTACGTGCGGCGGTGGCGGACACGGCGGGGCCCGGCGGCCCGCTGTTCCTGGTGCCTGTTCCGTCGGCGCCGCGCGCCGTCAGGGCGCGCGGGCAGGACGCGGCACGGCGGATCGCGCTCGCGGCGGCGGGCGAGCTGAGGCGTACGGGCAGGGCCGCGCAGGTGCTGCCGGTGCTGCGGCAGCGGCGCCGTATGGCCGACCAGGCGGGGCTCACGGCCGACCAGAGGCTCGCCAACGTGGCAGGGGCGCTGGGGGTGCGGGCCGGCGGCGCACGCCTTCTCACGGGCGGCAGGACGGTCCTCGTGGACGATCTCATGACGACCGGGGCGACGCTGGTGGAGGCGGCGCGGGCACTGAGTGCCGTGGCGGGGCCGGATTCCGGTCGGGAAGTGTGGCCGAGTGCCGCAGTCGTCGCCGTTTCACCGCTGTCCTTCGAATTAAACCGGAACTGACTGGGAACCTGCATCGTTGCAGGTAGTAAGAGAGCAAGGACCCCTGATCGGAGGTACCTCCGGGTAGCGGGTGCCGACATCCGTCCGAGAGAGCTATGTTCGGGTGTGAGGAAAGGCGAGAGCCTGACCCTCGAACGGGCTGCCGGTTTCCCGGCCGGGGAAGAGCGGCGGCAGCCCCTCGAAAATTGGGGTGGGTGGAGATCTTGTCGACTGGGGAGGAGGAGGTGAAAGTCGCCAAGTCCGAGGCTCCGGAGAACACCGGAGTCTGGTGCAAGAGGGAGATGCTCCGCAGCCGATGAGCGGGCGGAGTGAATCCGGGAACGGAGTTCTGCGTGGACATCGTCGTCAAGGGCCGCAAGACAGAGGTGCCCGAGCGGTTCCGCAAGCACGTGGCCGAGAAGCTGAAGCTGGACAAGATCCAGAAGCTCGACGCCAAGGTGATCAGCCTCGACGTCGAGGTGTCCAAGGAGCACAACCCGCGGCAGGCCGACCATTCCGACCGTGTGGAGATCACACTCCGTTCGCGAGGCCCCGTGATCCGGGCCGAGGCAGCGGCAGCCGACCCGTACGCAGCGCTGGACCTCGCTACCGGCAAGCTGGAGGCAAGGCTTCGCAAGCAGCACGACAAGCGCCACAACCGACGTGGCAGCGGCCGCCTGTCCGCAGCCGATGTGGCCGATTCCGTACCCGGCGTCGCCGAGCTGAGTGCGACGAACGGCCGGCCCCTCACCGAAGAGGCGACACAGTCCGTGCCCACCACCAAGATCGGGTCGATCGAGGTGCAGGGCGAAGGGCCGCTGGTGGTCCGCGAGAAGCTGCACACCGCGGCACCGATGACGCTCGACCAGGCGCTCTACGAGATGGAGCTGGTCGGACACGACTTCTATCTCTTCGTCGACTCCGAGACGAAGCAGCCCAGTGTCGTCTACCGGCGGCACGCCTACGACTACGGCGTCATCCACCTGGAGACCGACCCCCTGGCCGGGTCGGAGGCCGGCGGCGCCGGAGGCGCGCTCGGCGGCTGACGCCGGGATGCCCAAGGTCTGTCGGTGACGAATTCGGTGCCCCTGGAGCGCGTTGTGCGCCCCCAGGGGCACCTCGTGCGACCGGCAGGCCAGCGCTCTGCCCCCGGGCATGAAAGCATGGCGTCAGAAGCAACCGGTGCGCCCCGCACAGACGTTGGCGAACCACACATGATCTTCGGGCCACGGCCTTCAGGGGGAGGAACGATGGCGGACGGATTCGGTCCGGTGCACGGCGGCGCGGGCCACCCCGGTGAAACCCACGCAGAAACCGCAGCGCACTGCGACGAGGACACCGGAGGCTCCGGAAAGGAGCCGATCCGGGTCCTTGTCGTGGACGACCATGCGCTGTTCCGGCGAGGACTCGAGATCGTCCTCGCGCATGAGGAGGGCATCGAGGTCGTCGGCGAGGCCGGCGACGGGGCGGAGGCCGTGGACAAGGC
Source organism: Streptomyces sp. NPDC048389 (assembly GCF_040706335.1). Taxonomy (NCBI): domain Bacteria; kingdom Bacillati; phylum Actinomycetota; class Actinomycetes; order Kitasatosporales; family Streptomycetaceae; genus Streptomyces; species Streptomyces sp. NPDC048389. Next base: position 13,748 of record NZ_JBEZKP010000046.1, read on the forward strand.
GGCGGATCTGCTGCCGGACATCGTGCTGATGGATGTCCGGATGCCGAAGCGAGGCGGCATCGAGGCGTGCACCAGCATCAAGGAGGTGGCCCCGAGCGCGAAGATCATCATGTTGACGATCAGCGACGAGGAGGCCGATCTCTACGACGCGATCAAGGCCGGAGCCACCGGCTACCTCCTCAAGGAGATCTCCACGGACGAGGTCGCGACCGCCATTCGCGCGGTGGCGGACGGGCAGTCGCAGATCAGCCCCTCCATGGCGTCCAAGCTGCTCACCGAGTTCAAGTCGATGATCCAGCGCACCGACGAGCGCAGGCTCGTGCCGGCGCCCCGGCTCACCGACCGGGAGCTGGAGGTGCTCAAGCTCGTGGCCACGGGCATGAACAACCGCGACATCGCGAAGGAGTTGTTCATCTCGGAGAACACGGTCAAGAACCATGTGCGCAACATCCTGGAGAAGCTGCAGCTGCACTCCAGGATGGAGGCCGTGGTCTACGCGATGCGAGAGAAGATCCTCGAGATCCGGTAGCCGCGTCGGCCCGTTGACCGACGCCCGGCTCAAGGGATCGCCCCCCGACCGTGGAACGACTCCCGGACCGTGGAGTGGCCGTGGACCGCGGGGCTGCGCCCGACTGCGTCAGAGGGAGCGAATCACGTGCTCAGCACAGCGCCTTGACCAGGTCCGCGGTGAGCTCGGGCCGGTCGACCCGTTCGACACGGACCGCGTCACAGCCCACCCACTCGGCGGCCTCACGCAGCGCCTGAGCCATCGGTGCCACGGCCTTGGGGGTGTCCAGCGACACCTGCCGGGCCACCAGCGTCGTCCCCTCGCGCGCCGGGTCGACGCGACCGAGCAGTCTCCCCCCTGCGAGCAGCGGCATCGCGAAGTAGCCGTACACCCGCTTGGGTTTGGGCACGTACGCCTCCAACCGGTGGGTGAAGCCGAAGATCCGCTCGGTGCGCGCACGCTCCCAGATGAGCGAGTCGAACGGCGAGAGCAGGGTCGTCCGATGCCGGCCGCGTGGCGGCGAGGCCAGCGCCGCCGGATCGGCCCATGCCGGTTTGGCCCAGCCCTCGACCGACACCGGTACCAGCCCCGAGTCCGCGACCACCGCGTCGAACTGCTCGCCCCTGAGGCGGTGGTAGTCCGCGATGTCGGCGCGGGTGCCGACGCCGAGCGACTCGCCTGCCAGCCGGACGAGCCGGCGAAGGCACTCGGTGTCGTCCAGGTCGTCGTGCAGGAGTGCGTCGGGGATCGCCCGCTCCGCGAGGTCGTACACGCGCTTCCAGCTGCGCCGCTCGGTGCACACCACCTCGCCGTACATCAGCGCGCGCTCGACGGCGACCTTGGAGGCGGACCAGTCCCACCACTCGCCGCCGTTGTTCGCGCCGCCCAGACCGGTCGCGGTCAGCGGGCCCTCCGTGCGCAGCTGCTTGATCACCGCGTCGTACGCGCCGTCCGGCAGGTCGTGGTACCAGTGCGGGCGGGCGCGGTAGGCGCGGCGCCGGAAGGCGAAGTGCGGCCACTCCTCGACGGGCAGGATGCACGCCGCGTGGGACCAATACTCGAAGCTGTGGCCCTCCGTCCAGTACGCGTCCTCGACCGTGCGGCGGCCGACGGCGCCGAGCCGCGCGTACGGAATCAACTCGTGCGAACGCGCCAGCACCGAGATCGTGTCCAGCTGTACGGCGCCGAGGTGGCGCAGTACGCCCCGGACTCCGCCACGCCGGTCCGGCGCGCCCAGGAATCCCTGGGCGCGCAGTGCGATGCGGCGGGCCTCGTCGGCGGAGAGTTCGAGCGTGGGCGGCGTCGTCATGTCCCGCACGATAGAGGGCGCCACTGACAACCCCGCCCGGGGGCAGACGGTCAGGAGCGGGCAGGGAGATACCCGGCGTTGCAGGGCAGGCCCAGGTCCGACGGGAGCAGGCCGCCGATCCACACGTCCCGCAGGGTGTCCTTGTTGAGCAGCGCCGCCCGCAGCTCTCCCTCGATACGGAAACCGGCCTTCTCCGCGACCGCCCGGGAGCCGGTGTTGCCGACCTCGGCCCGCCACTCGACGCGGGTGGCGCCCAGTCCGGTGAAGGCCCAGTGGGACACGGCGACGACGCTCTCCGCCATCACACCCCGGCCCCGATGCTCCTTGCCCGTCCAGAAGCCGATCTCCCAGGTGCCAGAGAAGGTGCGCATGGTCACAGCGACCGAAGCCATCAGCGGGCCGCCGTCGCGCGGCAGCACGGCGAAGGTGCACATGGTGCCGTTGCGCCAGCCGTCCGGGACCATGCGCTCCGTGAACTCGGTCGCGTGCTGCCACTCGTAAGGGGAGGGAACCGTCGTCCACCGCTGGATGTCGGGATCCTGGCAGGCATGGTGGACCGCCTCCGTGTCCTCGGGGGTGAAGGTCCGCAGCAGCAGGCGTTCAGTGGTGAGTGTGATCGGCTCCATACAAGGATTCTGGTCAGCGCGGCAGACCGATGCGAGCACTTTTGCCGCGTTCCCGGCACCTTCCGCGGCTCCCGCGCGTTCATCTGATGGCGGACAGCCGGCCTCAGTGGCCATGGACCTCCCGACGTGGCGGGGTCCTCGCTTACGATGGCCGGTGCGGTGGGGCCTACCTGCCGTGCCCGCGCCAGTGTCCATCACAGACCCAGTGCCAGGCCCGACCGGCAAGGAGACCAACCTCAGTGTCCGTCTTCAACAAGCTCATGCGTGCAGGCGAAGGCAAGATCCTGCGCAAACTGCACCGCATCGCGGACCAGGTCAACTCCATCGAAGAGGACTTCGTCAACCTCTCCGACGCCGAGTTGCGGGCGCTCACCGACGAGTACAAGCAGCGGTACCAAGACGGTGAGAGCCTGGACGACCTGATGCCCGAGGCGTTCGCGACCGTCCGCGAGGCGGCCAAGCGGGTGCTCGGCCAGCGCCACTACGATGTCCAGCTGATGGGCGGCGCCGCGCTGCACCTCGGCTACGTCGCCGAGATGAAGACCGGTGAGGGCAAGACCCTCGTCGGCACGCTCCCCGCCTATCTGAACGCCCTGTCCGGCAAGGGCGTCCACATCATCACGGTCAACGACTACCTGGCCGAGCGTGACTCGGAGATGATGGGCCGGGTCCACAAGTTCCTCGGCCTCGAGGTCGGCTGCATCCTGGCCAACATGTCGCCCTCCCAGCGCCGCGAGATGTACAACTGCGACATCACGTACGGCACGAACAACGAGTTCGGCTTCGACTACCTGCGCGACAACATGGCGTGGTCCAAGGACGAGCTCGTCCAGCGGGGCCACAACTACGCCTGTGTCGACGAGGTCGACTCCATTCTCGTCGACGAGGCGCGTACGCCGCTGATCATCTCCGGTCCGGCCGACCAGGCCACGAAGTGGTACGGCGACTTCGCCAAGCTGGTCACCCGCCTCACCAGGGGCGAGGCCGGAAACCAGCTCAAGGGCATCGAGGAGACCGGCGACTACGAGGTCGACGAGAAGAAGCGCACCGTCGCGATCCACGAGGCCGGCGTCGCCAAGGTCGAGGACTGGCTGGGCATCGACAACCTCTACGAGTCGGTGAACACCCCCCTCGTCGGTTATCTGAACAACGCCATCAAGGCCAAGGAGCTCTTCAAGAAGGACAAGGACTACGTCGTCATCGACGGCGAAGTCATGATCGTCGACGAGCACACCGGCCGTATCCTCGCCGGCCGCCGCTACAACGAGGGCATGCACCAGGCGATCGAGGCGAAGGAAGGGGTGGACATCAAGGACGAGAACCAGACGCTCGCCACGATCACCCTGCAGAACTTCTTCCGCCTCTACGACAAGCTCTCCGGAATGACCGGTACGGCGATGACCGAGGCCGCCGAGTTCCACCAGATCTACAAGCTCGGCGTCGTCCCCATTCCGACGAACCGGCCCATGGTCCGTCTCGACCAGTCCGACCTGATCTACCGGACCGAGGTCGCCAAGTTCGCCGCCGTCGTCGACGACATCGCGGAGAAGCACGACAAGGGCCAGCCGATCCTGGTCGGCACCACCTCTGTCGAGAAGTCCGAGTACCTCTCGCAGCAGCTGAACAAGCGCGGTATCCAGCACGAGGTCCTCAACGCCAAGCAGCACGACCGTGAGGCGACGATCGTCGCCCAGGCCGGCCGCAAGGGCGCCGTCACGGTCGCGACGAACATGGCCGGCCGTGGCACGGACATCAAGCTCGGCGGCAACCCGGACGACCTCGCGGAGGCGGAGCTGCGCCAGCGCGGCCTCGACCCCGTCGAGCACGTCGAGGAGTGGGCCGCGGCCCTGCCCGCCGCGCTCGAGCGCGCGGAGGCGGCGGTGAAGGCCGAGCACGACGAGGTCAAGCAGCTCGGTGGCCTGTACGTGCTGGGCACCGAGCGGCACGAGTCCCGCCGTATCGACAACCAGCTGCGCGGCCGCTCCGGCCGTCAGGGCGACCCTGGCGAGTCCCGTTTCTACCTCTCGCTCGGCGACGACCTGATGCGGCTGTTCAAGGCCCAGATGGTCGAGCGTGTGATGTCGATGGCCAACGTGCCCGACGACGTCCCGATCGAGAACAAGATGGTGACGCGCGCGATCGCCTCGGCGCAGTCCCAGGTCGAGCAGCAGAACTTCGAGACCCGTAAGAACGTCCTCAAGTACGACGAGGTGCTCAACCGGCAGCGCGAGGTCATCTACGGCGAGCGCCGCCGTGTCCTCGAGGGCGAGGACCTGCACGAGCAGGTGCGCCACTTCATGGACGACACGATCGACGCCTACATCCAGGCGGAGACCGTCGAAGGCTTCGCGGAGGAATGGGACCTGGACCGCCTGTGGGGCGCGTTCAAGCAGCTCTACCCGGTGAAGATCACGGTCGAGGAGCTGGAGGAGGCGGCCGGCGACCGTGCCGGGATCACCGCCGAGTTCATCGCCGACTCGATCAAGGACGACATTCACGAGCAGTACGACGAGCGCGAGAAGCAGCTCGGCTCGGACATCATGCGCGAGCTCGAGCGGCGCGTGGTGCTGTCCGTCCTGGACCGCAAGTGGCGCGAGCACCTCTACGAGATGGACTACCTCCAGGAGGGCATCGGCCTGCGCGCGATGGCTCAGAAGGACCCCCTGGTCGAGTACCAGCGGGAGGGCTTCGACATGTTCACCGCCATGATGGAGGGCATCAAGGAGGAGTCCGTCGGCTACCTGTTCAACCTGGAGGTCCAGGTCGAGCAGCAGGTCGAGGAGGTCCCGGTCGAGGCGGCCGGGAAGACCTCGCTCGCCAAGGAGGACGCCGTGCCCGCGGGTGCGGGCCGTCCCGAGATCCGCGCGAAGGGGCTCGAGGCTCCGCAGCGTCCGGACCGGCTGCACTTCTCCGCTCCCACGGTGGACGGCGAAGGCGGTGTGGTCGAAGGGGACTTCGAGAACGGCGACGGGTCGGCGCGGTCGGACGGGATGACCCGGGCGGAGCGCCGCAAGGCGCAGAAGACGGCGGGGCGTCGTCGCAAGAAGTAGTCCGGGTACGTCGTATCCGAGGCCGCCGGGCCGGACACCGTTGGGTGTCCGGCCCGGCGGCGTTGCGGGAGCGGGTGCGGCGTTCTGCCGACGCCGCCGCGCGGAGCGGCCCCCGCCCCGCCGCCCTCACGAAACCGGCTCGGCCCGCGGCGCCGGTACCGCTGCGCGCGGGCTTCGAGGCGCCAGGTGGGCCGGGTGGCGCGAAGGGAGCCGTAACCGCCGCACAGTGCGGGTGGCAGGAGCTGCCCCGTCGGCCGGTCGGGCCGGTGCTGCTGCCGAGACCGGGCTCCGCCCGGACCGTTCACGGTGCTGCCACCCCGCGGCCCCGTATCGCTGCGCGCCCAGGCGACGGTGCCCGGTGCCTCGCTCGGAGCGATCCGCACCCGGACCTGCCGCCGGGCGGGCGCTGCGACGCCCCAGAGCGGCGCGGCGGTTCTCCTGACGGGAGGCGGTTCTCCCGACGGGAGAGGGGCCGCGTCCTCGGGGGCCGGGGCTTGCGCTGTCTTGGGCGGTCTCCGGGGGCCATGGGAGGCGTCTTGGTGGGGTTTCCCGGCGCCCGGTGCGCTCTGCCCTGGCGGGCCGCGCTGAGGACCGCCGGGGCCCGCGGCCACTCCTGAAGAGGATAAAGGCCGCGGGCCCACCTCCAGGCTGCTCGCGGCGGGCCCGGGGCGCCGACACGCGGGCGTCCCGAGTCGGTCCGCATGGGTCCGGACCCGGCCCACCGCGCGCCGGGGCGCTCCTGTACGGGGCCGGGCGGAGCCAGGTTCCGAGGAGCGTGGAAGCCGCCCGGGGCGGTGCCTCAATGCGCGAGTCCGGGCAGAGCCCGGTTTCCGACAAGGCGTGCCCCTCCCGGTGTCGGCACGGCGGCCGGCGACCGGGCGGGGCACCGCCACCGCCTCCGGCGGGGCCTCGCGCAAGGCCGGGCCGGCGCAGGGCACGGCCTGCGTAGGAGGGCCGGAACGTCCGGGGTCATCGGGTGTCCGGGCCGGTGCGTTCGCCGCCCAGTTCCACCGCTGCGCAGCGCCAGCGGAGGTCCGTTCCCTGTTCCAGGCGGAACGCCATCGCGGTGACGCGTTCGCCCGAGCCGATGCGGGCGAACGCCTCGATCACGCCCGGCCGCGGATGGAATTCGCCGCAGTGGCGGACGACCGGTGTCACTCGGTCCGCCGGGCGCAGTGGTGCGCCCGGCGCGAGGCGGACCAGTTGTTCGTACGCCTCGCCGATGGTGTGCCCGAGCATCCAGTGCACGGGGCGCCGACCGCTCAGTACCGCCAGCAGACGATCGGCGAACCAGTAGTGCGGTTTGTGCTGCCTGCCGCGGGCGCGGGTCAGTGCCGCCGCCGCGTGTGCGGCGGGCCTGCGCTGGTCGTGCCGGCCTGCGGGCCTGGTCCTGTCCATATGGAACGCCCCCGATGTGCTGGTCCCGGACTCGGTACCGGGAAGTAGCCTCGACGGGGAACTTCTATGGCGTGCGGACCGGCACCGCAAAGAGACCGGAGACCCGGCGGCCCTGCTCGCGAAAGTCACCTATCAGGGTGACGAGGCCCCGCCGACTCAGGGCCGGAGAGGTATCGAGGGTGTACGGGGTGGACGGCGAGCAGGCCGGTGAGGGCACCTCGAAGGGGGACGCCGCACGTATCCTGAGGGCGTTCTCCGACTACGAAAGCGGCCTGGCATGCGCGTGTACGTCCCCCTGACCCTTCCCGGTCTCGCAGCGGCGCACAGGGCGGGCGAACTCGGTCCCGGCCCGCTCGCCGCCTACGCCGTCACACCCGCTCTGCGCGAGTGGTACGTCTCCGACGACATCGAGGAGCTGGAGTACGCCGCCCTCAGCCGCGCAGCCGCCGCGTCCCTGCGCCTGCTGGCCGGTGCGCCCGACGCGGCCCGGCGCCGCGTCGTGGTGGCCGTCGACGTACCGGACCAGGACGCCGTCGCCGACCCGGACCGGGGGCTCGACGCGGGCGCGCTCGGTGAGGTGCGGATCGCCGCCGCCGTTCCGATGGCCAAGGCGGCGGCCGTCCACGTCGACGCCGATGACGCGGAGGGTGACGTCTCCGCCGCGGTGGCGGCGCTCGGCGCGGCCGACCACGGCGACGACGACGCGCAGTTCACCGTCGACGGCGCAGACGACCACGAGCTGCTCTGGTTCGGCGTGCAGGAGATCCCGAACATCGTCGGCTGACCTGCCCCGGGCTTGGTGTCGTACCCGGCCTGTACGGTTCTCGGCATGGGGATGAAGGGGACGCACGCACATCTGGTCTGGGACTGGAACGGCACACTGCTCGACGACATCAGTGCGGTCATCGAGGCGACGAACGCCGCCTTCGCGGAGATAGGTCTGGAGCCGATCACGCTCGAGCGCTACCGCGAGCTGTACTGCGTCCCGATCCCCCGCTTCTACGAGCGGCTGATGGGCCGCCTCCCGTCGGACGCCGAGTGGACCGTCATGGACGAGACGTTCCACCGGCACTACGTCCGGCACCGGATCGGCTGCGGGCTCACCGAAGGCGTGGAGGAACTGCTGCGCGAGTGGCAGCTCGCCGGCCGGAGCCAGTCGCTGCTGAGCATGTACGGACACGATCAGCTGGTCCCCGTGGTGCGTGGCTACGGCATAGAGCGCCGTTTCATACGCGTCGACGGGCGGACCGGCCCGTCCGGGGGCCCCAAGGCACTGCACATGGAGCGCCACCTCGGTGCCCTGGCGGCGTCGGTCGTGCCCGAGCGCACGGTGGTCATCGGCGATGCCGTGGACGACGCGCTGGCGGCTGCGCACGTCGGTGCCCGGGCGGTGCTGTTCACGGGCGGTTCGCACAGCAGGGCCAGCCTGGAGTCGGTGGGCGTGCCCGTGGTCGACACTCTCGCCGAGGCGGTGGAGGAGGCGCTGCGCCTCGCCTCCTGAGCAGCGCTCGACCCGGCGCCGCCCGGTCGTGGCGCCGCCCGGTCGTGCGTGGCCGGACGTGACGCCGCCCGGACCCGGCGCCGCCCGGACCCGGCGCCGCCTAGCCGGCCGGTGCCGTCGCCCGCAGCACCTTGAGGAATTCCCGCATCCACGCCGGATGGTCCGGCCAGGCCCGTGAGGAGACCAGCGTCCCGTCGACGACCGCCTCCAGGTCCTGGAACGACGCACCGGCCGCCTGCATGTCCAGTTCCAGCGCCGGGTAGGAGGTGACACGGCGTCCCGCCAGGCCGCCGATCGCCGCCGTCAGCAGCGGGCCGTGGCAGATCTGGGCCACGGGCTTGTCGGAGTCGAAGAACGCCTTGAGGATCTTGCGCAGCTCGAGATCGTTGCGCAGATACTCGGGCGCGCGTCCACCGGGGATCACGACGGCGGCGTACGCGCCGGGGTCCACCTCGGAGAAGGCGAGGTCGGCCTGCCAGGTGTAGCCCGGCTTCTCGGTGTACGTGTCGAAGCCCGGCTCGAAGTCGTGCACGACGAACTGCAGCTTCTTGCGTGCAGGGGCCGCGATGTGCACCTCGTACCCCTCCTCCAGCAGCCGCTGGTACGGGTAGAGGACCTCCAAGGACTCCGCGGCGTCCCCGGTGACGATGAGAATCTTCGTGGTCATGGCTGCTCCCCGGTTGCTTGGTTGCCAAGAGGGCCTGTGTCGCTGTCCAGAGTGTCAAACTTCGGGTCCCTCTTTTGTACACATACGGCTCATGACGGTTCGGGGGTGCGGCGGGATAGCCTGGGGGCGTGATCAGCGCGATACGCCGTGGGGGCAGCGAAGCCCCCGGCCTGCGCCCGGAGCGCCACAGCGTCCGGGCGATCGCTGACCCCTCCCGTCCGGACCCTCTCCGCCAGACAGAATTGGCCGATTACGGCTCGGACGACTCTCATCGCGGCATAGCGTCGACTGCGCCCGGACACCCCGGGCCGCAGCGATTCGTCGCACCCTTCACCTACGTCACGCAACGGCGCGCGACAGGAGCCAGAGGACATGCAGACCAAGCTGGACGAAGCCAAGGCCGAGCTGCTCGCACGGGCCGCCCGGGTTGCTGAGAACAGCCCGGCCGGGGGGCACCTTCCGACTGGGACAGAACAGGGAAAGCATCCTGACCGGGACACCCTGCTCACGTACCTCCAGCGCTACTACCTGCACACAGCTCCGGAGGACCTCGCCGACCGCGACCCGGTCGACGTCTTCGGTGCGGCGCTCTCCCACTACCGGCTCGCGGAGAACCGTCCGCAGGGCACGGCGAACGTCCGGGTGCACACGCCGACCGTCGAGGAGAACGGCTGGACCTGCAGCCACTCCGTCGTGGAAGTCGTCACCGACGACATGCCCTTCCTCGTCGACTCGGTCACCAACGAGCTCTCCCGTCAGGGCCGCGGCATCCACGTCGTGATCCACCCGCAGGTCGTCGCCCGCCGTGATGTGACCGGCAGGCTCATCGAACTGCTGCCGTTGCGGGCGAACTCCAAGGACCTGCCGCACGACGCCCTCGTCGAGTCCTGGATCCACGTCGAGATCGACCGCGAGACCGACCGTGCCGACCTCAAGCAGATCACCGCCGATCTGCTGCGCATCCTGTCCGACGTCCGCGAGGCTGTCGAGGACTGGGAGAAGATGCGTGACACCGCGCTGCGCATCGCGGACGGCCTGCCGAGCGAGCCCACCGACGACCTGCCCGGCCAGGAGGTCGAAGAGGCCCGTGAGCTGCTGCGCTGGCTCGCCGCCGACCACTTCACCTTCCTCGGCTACCGGGAGTACGAGCTCACCGAGTCCGACGCCCTGGCCGCAGTGCCCGGCACCGGTCTCGGTATCCTGCGCTCCGACCCGCAGCACGGCGAGGACGAGGCGCACCCGGTGAGCCCGTCGTTCAGCCGGCTGCCCGCCGACGCCCGCGCCAAGGCCCGCGAGCACAAGCTGCTCGTCCTGACGAAGGCCAACAGCCGCGCGACCGTGCACCGCCCCAGCTACCTGGACTACGTCGGCGTCAAGAAGTTCGACGCCGAGGGCAACGTCATCGGTGAGCGCCGCTTCCTCGGCCTGTTCTCGTCCGCCGCGTACACCGAGTCCGTGCGCCGCGTGCCCGTCGTGCGCCGCAAGGTCGCCGAGGTCCTTCAGGGTGCGGGCTTCTCGCCCAACAGCCACGACGGCCGCGACCTGCTGCAGATCCTCGAGACGTACCCGCGTGACGAGCTGTTCCAGACGCCCACCGACCAGCTGCGGGCGATCGTCACCAGCGTCCTGTACCTGCAGGAGCGCCGCAGGCTGCGGCTGTACCTGCGCCAGGACGAGTACGGGCGCTACTACTCGGCGCTCGTCTACCTGCCGCGCGACCGCTACACCACCGGCGTGCGGCTGCGGCTGATCGACATCCTCAAGGAGGAGCTCGGCGGCACCAGCGTCGACTTCACCGCCTGGAACACCGAGTCGATCCTCTCCCGTATCCACTTCGTGGTGCGCGTTCCGTCCGGCACGGAGCTGCCGCACCTCACCGACGCCGACACCGACCGGATCGAGGCCCGGCTGGTCGAGGCAGCCCGCTCCTGGGCCGACGGTTTCGGCGAGGCCCTGAACGCCGAGTTCGGTGAGGAGCGCGCCGCGGAGCTGCTCCGCCGCTATGCGGGCGCCTTCCCCGAGGGCTACAAGGCCGACCACTCGCCGCGCTCCGCCGTGGCCGACCTGGTGCGCCTCGAAGAGCTCAGCCACGAGGAGAAGGACTTCGCCCTCTCGCTGTACGAGCCGGTCGGCGCCGGCCCCGGCGAGCGGCGCTTCAAGATCTACCGGACCGGTGAGCAGGTCTCGCTGTCCGCCGTGCTGCCCGTGCTGCAGCGGCTGGGATGCGAGGTCGTCGACGAGCGGCCGTACGAGCTGCGCTGCGCGGACCGTACGCACGCCTGGATCTACGACTTCGGGCTGCGCATGCCGAAGAGCGTCCCGGGCGGCGACTACCTCGCCGACGACGCCCGCGAACGCTTCCAGGACGCGTTCGCCGCCGTGTGGACCGGCGAGGCCGAGAACGACGGCTTCAACACGCTGGTTCTCGGCGCCGGGCTCAACTGGCGGGAGGCGATGGTGCTGCGCGCGTACGCGAAGTACCTGCGCCAGGCCGGTTCGACGTTCAGCCAGGACTACATGGAGGACACCCTCCGCAACAACGTCCACACCACCCGGCTGCTGGTCTCCCTCTTCGAGGCCCGGATGTCGCCGGACCGCCAGCGCGCGGGCACCGAGCTGATCGACGGGCTCCTCGAAGAGGTCGACGGAGCCCTCGACCAGGTCGCCAGCCTCGACGAGGACCGCATCCTGCGTGCCTTCCTCACCGTCATCAAGGCCACCCTGCGCACCAACTTCTTCCAGCAGGCAGCGGGTGGTGAGCGGCACGGCTATGTGTCGATGAAGTTCGACCCGCAGGCCATCCCGGACCTGCCGGCACCGCGCCCGGCGTTCGAGATCTGGGTGTACTCGCCGCGCGTCGAGGGCGTCCACCTGCGCTTCGGCAAGGTCGCCCGAGGCGGTCTGCGCTGGTCCGACCGGCGCGAGGACTTCCGCACGGAGATCCTCGGCCTGGTCAAGGCCCAGATGGTGAAGAACACCGTGATCGTGCCCGTCGGCGCGAAGGGCGGCTTCGTCGCCAAGCAGCTCCCGGACCCGTCCCTGGACCGCGACGCCTGGCTGGCCGAAGGCATCGCCTGCTACAAGATCTTCATCTCCGCGCTGCTCGACATCACCGACAACCTGGTCGCCGGAGAGGTCGTCCCGCCGGCGCAGGTGGTCCGCCACGACGAGGACGACACCTACCTCGTCGTCGCCGCCGACAAGGGCACCGCATCCTTCTCCGACATCGCCAACGAGGTCGCGGTCGCGTACGACTTCTGGCTCGGCGACGCCTTCGCGTCCGGCGGGTCCGCCGGCTACGACCACAAGGGCATGGGCATCACCGCCCGCGGTGCCTGGGAGTCGGTCAAGCGGCACTTCCGCGAGCTCGGGCACGACTCCCAGACCCAGGACTTCACGGTCGTCGGCGTCGGCGACATGTCCGGTGACGTGTTCGGCAACGGCATGCTGCTCAGCGAGCACATCCGCCTCGTCGCGGCCTTCGACCACCGCCACATCTTCATCGACCCGAACCCGGACGCGGCCCTCTCGTACGCCGAGCGCCGCAGGCTCTTCGACTTGCCCCGCTCCTCATGGGCCGACTACGACAAGACGCTGCTGTCCCAGGGCGGCGGCATCCACCCGCGCAGCGCCAAGTCGATCCCGGTCAACGCGGCGATGCGCGAGGCCCTCGGCATCGAGGCGGGCATCACCAAGGTGACCCCCGCCGAGCTGATGCAGGCCATCCTCAAGGCGCCGGTCGACCTGCTGTGGAACGGCGGCATCGGCACCTACGTCAAGGCGGCCACCGAGTCGAACGCCGATGTCGGTGACAAGGCCAACGACGCCATCCGCGTCAACGGCGCCGACCTGCGGGTCCGCGTCGTGGGGGAGGGCGGCAACCTGGGCTGCACCCAGCTCGGCCGTATCGAGTTCGACCGCAACGGCGGGAAGATCAATACCGACGCGATCGACAACAGCGCGGGCGTCGACACCTCGGACCACGAGGTCAACATCAAGATCCTGCTCAACGGCCTCGTCGCGGAGGGCGACATGACCGTCAAGCAGCGCAACCAGCTCCTCGCGCAGATGACGGAAGAGGTCGGCGCGCTGGTACTGCGCAACAACTACGCGCAGAACACGGCCCTCGCCAACGCGGTCGCCCAGTCGCCCTCCCTCCTCCACGCCCACCAGCGCTTCATGCGGCGGCTCGCACGGGACGGACACCTGGACCGGGCGCTGGAGTTCCTGCCCAACGACCGCCAGATCCGTGAGCTGCTCGGCGCGGGCAAGGGCATGAGCCAGCCCGAACTGGCGGTGCTCCTCGCCTACACGAAGATCATGGTGGCGGAGGACCTGATCAAGACGGACCTGCCGGACGACCCGCATCTGCGCAGGCTGCTGCACGCCTACTTCCCCAAGCCGCTGCGCGAGACGTTCGGCGACGCGATCGACGCGCACCCGCTGCGCCGCGAGATCGTGACGACGGTACTCGTCAACGACACGGTCAACACCGGTGGTTCGACCTTCCTGCACCGGCTGCGGGAGGAGACCGGGGCCACCATGGAGGAGATCGTCCGGGCGCAGACCGCGGCGCGCGAGATCTTCGGTCTCAGTGCGGTGTGGGACGCGGTCGAGGCGCTCGACAACGAGGTCGCCGCGGACGTCCAGACCCGGATCCGGCTGCACTCGCGCCGGCTCGTCGAACGCGGCACGCGCTGGCTGCTGGGCAACCGGCCGCAGCCGCTGGAGCTTGCGGAGACCATCGAGTTCTTCTCCGAGCGCGTCGAGCAGGTGTGGGCGGCGCTGCCGAAGATGCTGCGTGGCGCGGACCTGGACTGGTACCAGGGCATCCTGGACGAGCTCACCGCAGCGGGTGTCCCGGAGGCGCTGGCGCTGCGGGTGGCCGGCTTCTCGTCCGCGTTCCCGACGCTCGACATCGTCGCGATCTCGGACCGCAACGGGCAGGACGCGCTGGCGGTCGCCGACGTGTACTACGACCTGGCGGACCGGCTCTCCATCACACAGCTGATGGACCGGATCATCGAACTGCCGCGGGCCGACCGCTGGCAGTCCATGGCCCGTGCCTCCATCCGCGAGGACCTGTACGCGGCACACGCCATGCTCACGGCCGATGTGCTGTCCGTGGGCAACGGCACCTCGACGCCGGAGGAGCGGTTCCAGGCGTGGGAGCAGAAGAACGCGGCGATCCTGGGACGGGCGCGGGCGACGCTCGAGGAGATCCAGAGCTCGGACACGTTCGACCTGGCGAATCTGTCGGTCGCGATGCGCACGATGCGGCAGCTGCTGCGCACGCACAGCTGATGGCCGGCCTGCGGGCCAGGCGGTAGGAGGTGGATCGGACCCGGCTAGCGCGTGTGAGCGCGGCCGGGTCCGTGGCCTTCTCCCCCGCCCGTTCCGGAACCGGGACCTGCGTGCCGGGCACCTTCGGTAGGCGTGCCCGGTGACGTCCGCCGCCCGCCCCCGGGCTCCGGCCTCGGCTTCGCGGCGGGTGCGGAACGCTTCGCCCCCTGCTTCGGACGGGCCTGCCGTGCACGGGCCTGCGGTCCTGCGGTTCCGCGGTCCTGCGGTCCTGCGGTTCCGTGGGCCTGCGGTCTCAGGCGCGGGTCAGCGGGTGCGGCGGAGGCGGGGGAGCCAGGGGGCGGTGCGGGGGTTTTGAGGGGGGACCGAGAACTTGGCCGACGCGCGGTCGGTCTCCGTGACGGCCGACGCGATCCGTTTCGGAAGCCAGGCGGTGAAGTCGGGCGGACCGCACAGTTCCGCGACCTCTGCCGCCGACGGGCGGTCCTGCGGCCGGGCCGCCAGGGCGGCGCTCAGTATCCGGCGGAGGGCCGGCGGGTGGGCGGAGAGGTCCGGGGGTTCACGATCGGTGCCGGCGATGCGGGTCGCGACGACGAGCCCGCCGCCCTCGCCGTACGGGTGGCGCCCGGCCGCCGCCTCCGCCGCCACGAGCCCCAGCGTGAAAACGTCAGAAGCGGGCGTCAGTTCACGGCCCAGCGCGTGCTCCGGCGACATGTACTTGGGGGTGCCGACCATACGCCCGACGGTGGTCAGCACGGAGGTGCCGTCCGCGGCGCGGGCGATGCCGAAATCCAGCAGCCAGGGCCCCTCGGCGGTCAGCAGCAGGTTCCCCGGCTTCACGTCCCGGTGGATGAGACCGGCGGTGTGCACGGCCTCCAGCGCGCGTGCCGCGCCGGCCGTCAGCTTCAGCACGCACGGCAGGGGCAGCGGCCCGTGGTGGCCGAGCGCGTCGCCGAGCGGCAGCCCCGGTACGTAACGGGTGGCGAGCCACGGCAGTTCGGCCTCCGCGTCGTGGTCGACGACCTGCACCAGATGGGCGCCCCGGACACGCCGCGCGGCCTCGACCTCGCGGGCGAACCGCCGACGGAAGTCCTCGCTCCGGGCGTGCTCGCGGCGGATCAGTTTCAGGGCGACGGGCAGCGCGCCGTCGTGGCTGCGGGTGAGGAAGACGGTGCCCATACCGCCCTCGCCGATGCGCGCCCGCAGCGTGTAACCGGCGATCTCGCGCGGATCGTCGTCCCGCAGCGGCTCCGGCCCTCGACCGTTCATCCCGACCACCCCCTCGGCCGCCCGGCAGGGAGCCTACCGCGCGGTCCCTCCGCCGGACCCGGCTCCGGCCTTGGTGAACTCCTCGTACGCCGCGACGACTTCCTGTGCCGGTCCGTCCATCCGTAGTGTGCCCGCCTCCAACCAGATTGCGCGGTCGCAGCTCTCCGTGATCGTCGCGTTGCTGTGGCTGACCAGGAAGACGGTGCCGGCCTCCTGCCGCAGTTCGTCGATGCGTTCGCGGCTGCGGCGGCGGAAGCGGGCGTCGCCGGTGGACAGCGCCTCGTCGATGAGCAGCACGTCGTGGCTCTTGGCGGCGGCGATGGAGAAGCGCAGCCGGGCCCCCATGCCGGAGGAGTACGTACGCATCGGCAGGGAGATGAAGTCGCCCCTCTCGTTGATACCCGAGAACTCGACGATGTCGTCGTAGCGGTCGTGGATCTCCGCGCGGGTCATGCCCATCGCGAGACCGCCGAGGACGACGTTGCGCTCGCCGGTCAGATCGGACATCAGGGCCGCGTTGACGCCGAGCAGGGAGGGCTGCCCCCGGGTGTGGATCCGGCCCCGCGCGGTCGGGAGGAGACCGGCGACGGCCTTGAGCAGGGTGGACTTGCCGGAGCCGTTGGAGCCGATCAGGCCGATGGCCTCGCCCCGGTACGCGGCGAAGCTGACGCCCTTGACGGCGTGCACCTCGCGTACGCCGGGGGCGGCCCTGCGGGAGACGATCCGGCTCAGGGCGGAGACGGCACTGCCGCGGCCGGTGCGCGCACCGTTGACCTTGTACGTGATGTGGACGCCGTCGGCGACGACGGTGGGAGTCCGTTCCACGGTCGGACGGGTCGGGTTCTCAGCCACGGCCGTATCGCTCCTCCGCCTGCCAGAAGTACAGGAATCCGCCGACTCCGCAGAGCACGGCCCACGTCAGGGCTGCCGCCCAGACGTGCGGCGGCAGCCGGTCCGCTGTGAACGAGTCGATGAACGCGAAGCGCACCAGGTCGATGTAGAGCGCGGCCGGGTTGTACTGCAGGGCGAGCGCCGCCAGTTGCGGAAGGTCCCGGTCACCGACCACCTTGTCGACGGACCACATCACCCCCGACGCGTACATCCAGGTGCGCAGCAGGAACGGCATCAGCTGCGAGACGTCGGGCGTACGGGCGGCGACACGGGCCATCACCATCGACAGGCCGGTGTTGAAGACGGCCTGCAGCAAAAGCGCCGGCCCCGCGATCAGCCACGACGTGGTGGGGAGCTGGCCGAAACCGACCAGGATCGCGATCAGCGCGCCGAGCGAGAAGAGCAGCTGCTGGAACTGTTGCAGGGCGAGCGCGACGGGCAGCGCGGCGCGCGGGAAGTGCAGCGCCCTGACCAGGCCGATGTTGCCCGAGATCGCACGGGTCCCGGACATGATCGAGTTCGCCGTGAAGGTCCATATGAACACGCCCGTGACGAGGAACGGAACGAAGTCGGGGACATGGTCGGCGGTGCCGAGCAGCACGCCGAAGACCAGGAAGTAGACCGCGGCGTTGAGCAGCGGGGTCATCAGCTGCCACAGCTGGCCGAGCCGGGCCTGGCTGTACTGGGCGGTGAGCTTGGCGGTCGCGAACGCGGTGATGAAGTCGCGGCGCGACCAGAGTTGCCGGACGTACGCGGGGAGGGTGGGCCGGGCGCCGCTGACGGTCAGGCCGTGGCGGGCGGCGAGTGCGGCGAGGTCGGCGGGCGGGGGTGTGGGCGGTGCGGGGGGTGCTGCGGGTGCGGCGGTCGTGATGGCAGGTGGGGGAGTGGTGGTTGTGGTCACGTGGGCTCGCCTTCCAGGGGCGTGGGCAGAGGGCTGATCGGGTCGAGGCCACGATGGAACGGGACCGTTTCGTCGCTACGGGGAGGGTAGGACGGCACTACGTCGGAACGCAACCGTTCCGTCGTCGCCGCGTATGCTCCTGTGCATGACGACGGACCCCAGAAGCCCACGCCGCGCACCCGCGGGAGCCGCCGTGCTCCGGGAGGACGTGACCGACGCCATCCGGAGCGCCGTCTTCGAGGAACTCGCCGCCGTCGGCTTCGCCCGGATGTCCATCGAGGGCATCGCGCGGCGGGCGGGCGTCGGGAAGACGGCCGTCTACCGGCGCTGGAAGTCGAAGCTGTCGCTCGTGCTGGACCTGGTCTCCGCCTTCGCGGCGCAAGGGCTGCCGGCGCCGGCGACGGGGTCCTTGTACGGGGACGTGCGGGCGCTGCTGGAGGTCGCCGCGCATGCGCTGCGGCACCCCGTGGCCTCGCAGGTCATCCCCGACCTGCTGGTCGAGTCGGTGCGCAATCCGGAGATCTCGGACGCGATCAAGGCGGCGCTGCTGGACGAGCAGCGGGGGGTGGCGGCGCTGATCGTCCGGGATGCGGTGGCCAGGGGCGAACTTCCGGAAGGAACCGATCCGGACCGGGCGCTGGACGTGATCGTGGGGCCGCTGTACTGGCGGCTGGTGGTGGTGCGGGGTGGGGTGCCGGAGGGGTACCTGGACGAGGTGGCGAGGGGGGCGGTGGCGGCGTTGCGGGCGTGACGTCCCCCCACCCCGCCCCTTCCCGAAACCGGTGCTGCACTCCGGACCGCTTTCACGAGCTCCGCCCCGTGCCCCCGACCGGGCTCCGCGCTCCCCGCGGTGGCCTCGAGTCCCGTGCCGCGCCCTGTGCCCCCCTACCGGGCTCCGCGCCCTGTGCCCCCGTACCGGGCACCGCGCCTCGCGCCCTGTGCCCCCCGTACCGGGCACCGCGCCCTACCTGGCTGCGCGCCCCGTACCGCGCCCTGTGCCCCCGTACCGGGCACCGCCCCGCCGGTGGCCTCGGGTCCCGTGCCGGGCTGGGGCTTGCGGGTCTTGTCGGGGCTCGGTCCCCGGGGCCGGCGCCTCAAATCGCCGTCGGGGCTGATCCTGTCCCCGCGCGATGGGCTGGTTGCCGCGCAGCGGCGATCGTGGCTGGCCGGGGCCCGCTCCACGGCCTCCGGCCCTTGGGGAAGTGCCGGACGGAACCCGCCCCCGCGCGCAGCGTCAGCGCCCGCGCACCGGCCCCAGGCTGTGGGGACGCCCCCGCCGTGCCCCAGTGCGCGTTCCCGGCGAGTGCCCGCCCCGCGCGCAACGTCAGCGCCCGCGCCCACCCGCCCCCGCCGGCGCAGCGGGACACCGCCTCACTTCCGGCCCGCCCGCCCCCGCGTAGCGTCGCACCGCGCCTCCGGCCGGCCGCGGTGCGGGTCACCGACGCACCCCTGCCCCCACCGCCGCGCGCCTCTGCGGAGTCACTCGAGTCACCCGGATGGGGGAATGGGGGTGACCCGAGGGGGATGGGCGGGTTGTTCTCCGCAGCGAACCGTGCTTGAAGAATGGACGTCCCACCATGCCGCTGCGGCTCAGCATCGTCGTTCCCGTGTACAACGTGGAGGACTACCTCGACGAGTGCCTGCGCTCGCTCGCCGGGCAGAGCCTGCGGGACATCGAAGTCGTCGTCGTGGACGACGGGTCGACGGACGACAGCGGTGCGATCGCCCGGCGGTTCGCAGAGGAGGACGCGCGGTTCAGGGTCGTGACGCAGGTCAACGCCGGTCTCGGCGCCGCCCGTAACGCCGGGGTCCGTGAAGCGCGCGGTGAGTTCCTCGCGTTCGTCGACAGCGACGACCTCGTGCCGCCCGAGGCGTACGAGAGGATGCTGGCGTCGCTCGACGCCTCCGGGTCCGACTTCGTCAGCGGGAACGTGAGCAGGCTGCGGGCGAGCGGCAAGGTCGAGCAGTCGCCGATGTTCCGTGAGCCGATGGCGAAGTCCCGTACGGCCACGCATGTCACCCGGCACTGGCCGCTGCTGTACGACCGGATCGCCTGCAACAAGGTGTTCCGCAGGGCGTTCTGGGACCGGCACGCCCTCGCCTTCCCCGAAGGGGTCCTGTTCGAGGACATCCCGGTGATTCTGCCCGCCCACTTCCTCGCCGGCTCCGTGGACGTCCTGCACGACACCGTCTATCTGTGGCGCGACCGGGACGGGTCGATCACCACCCGCAGGGCGCGGCCGAAGGCGGTGCGCGACCGCGCCGGTGCCGTGACCGGGGCCCGCGACTTCCTCGCGAACGAGCCCACGTGGGCGGAGGGCAGGCGCCGTTACGAGCGCAGCGTGCTCGGCAGCGACCTCTGGCTGTTCATGGAGGCGCTGCCGGACGGTGACGACGCCTACCGCGCGGCGTTCCTCGAGCACGCCGGTGCGTTCGCGGACTCCGTCGGACCGGCCGCCCTCGAAGGGCTCCCCCTGCACTTCCGCGTCAAGTGGCAGCTGGTGCGGGAGCGTCGCCTGAGCGAGCTCCTCGATCTGCTCGCCTTCGAGAAGAAGCACGGCCGTGACGTGTTCCGCCTCCGGGGTCTGCGGGGACGCCGCGCCGAGTACCCCGTACTCACCGCGCCCCTGCCGCGCGGAACCGACCGACCCGCGCCCGCCGAGCTGCCGGTGATGTCCGACGTCACCGGGGCGGTGTGGCGCGACGGCAAGCTGCATCTCACGGGCTACGCGTACATCCGCAACCGTCCGGCGTGCGAGCGGCGGCCGGTCACCCTCGGCTGGCTGCGAGCAGGCCGGCGGCGGGTGGTGCCGCTGCGGCTGCGGGCCGCCGAGGTGCCGGAGGCGACCGCCGACTCACGGCAGGAACTGCACGGTTACGACCGAGCCGGTTTCGAGACCGTGATCGACCCGTCGAGGCTCGGCGGGCCTGGCACCACCTGGAACGTGGAGGTCGGCGTCGTCGGCGGCGGGGCGCTGCGCCGTGGTCCGCTGCGGATGCTCGGCAACCGCGCCGCCCCCACCGTGCTCGACGTCCGCGAGGACCTGCGCGCCGTGCCGGTGCTCTCCGGCAACAGGCTGCGCATCCGGATGGACCGCGTTGCCGCACTGTTCACGGGGCACACGGGCACGGCCGACGGGCTGCTGCGCATCGAGGGCGCCGTGCTGGGCGGCGCCGAAGGGCCGGTGCCCGAGGCCCTGTCGCTGGAGAACCTGCGCACCAAGGATCAGCACCTGCTCCCGGTCACGCCACAGGGCAGCGCCTTCACCGCGGACGTGGACACGGCTCTGCTCGGCGACGGCTCGTGGCGGGTGCGCCTGCTGCGCGCGGACGGCAGCCGCGTGCCCCTCGCCGTCCGCGGTGCGACGCCCACCGGCCGCCATCCGCAAACGCGTGCGCACGACGGCGGCGGACGTCGCGACCGCGAGATCGCCGTGACGGCAGACGCTTCCGGCGATCTCGTGCTCGTCGACCAGCCCGTGCAGCCACTGGTCGACACCTTCGACTGGACCGGCTCCGGCGAGCTGACGATCGAGGGGCGGTTGCGGAAGAGCGCGTTCGGCCCGGCCGAGCTGGTGCTGCGGCACAGCGCCACGCAGGAGGAGACCGTCGTCGCCCACGAGGTTCGCGACGACGGCCGGTTCCGCGCCGCCCTCACCCCCGCCGCCGTCGAAGGGCCCGGTGGCCGGCTGCCGCTCGCCGAGGGCCGGTGGTACCCGTTCTTCCGGGAACGCGGCGACAGCGATCCGGAGCGGTACGCGCCCCTCCGTCTGGCGTTCGCCGAGCATGCCGCCGTACCCGCGGTGCGACGCGTCGGCGGCAGGGACTTCACGCTCGACCGCCGCTACCACGACCAGCTCGTGCTCGAGTCGGGCCCCGTGCTGCCGCCCGGCGAGCGCGGTGGTTTCAACGAACGGCTGATGCGCGAACGGGCCGCGGCCCTGCGTACCGGACCGCGCCGGGACACGGTGCTGTTCAGCAGCTTCGACGGCCGTCAGTTCTCCGACTCGCCGCGCGCCGTCCACGAGGAACTGATCCGCCGCGACGTCCCGTTCGAGACGCTGTGGGTCGTCCGCGACCAGCAGGCGCGGCTGCCCGCCGGGGTGCGCGCCGTCCCGTACGGCGGCGCCGAATGGCACGAGGCGCTGGCCACCAGCCGGGCCGTGGTGACCAACACTCAGCTGCCCGACTGGTTCCGGCGCGGCACGGACCAGTTCGTGGTGCAGACCTGGCACGGCACGCCCCTCAAGCGCATCGGCCGCGACCTGCTCGGCACCGACCGGGCCAACCGCCCGTACATCGAGTCGCTGCCGATGCGCGCCGCCCAGTGGAGCCTGCTGGTCTCGCCCAACCGCTTCTCCACGCCGATCCTGCGCCGCGCCTTCGGCTACGAGGGAGAGGTGATCGAGTCGGGCTATCCGCGCAACACCCTGCTGCACGTGCCGGACCGCGCCAAGGTCGCCGCCTCCGTCCGCGAACGCCTCGGCATCCCCGACGGCAAACAGGTCGTGCTGTACGCGCCGACGTGGCGTGAGGACCGTCTCACGGGCGGCGGCCGCTACGCCATGGATCTGCGGCTCGACCTGGAGGCGGCCCGTACCCGGCTCGGGGACGGCCATGTCCTGCTGGTCCGCCAGCACTACCTCGTCAGCGACCGGCTCCCGGACACCGGCGGTTTCGCGCTCGACGTGTCCCGCTACCCGGACGCGGCCGATCTGCTGCTCGTCGCCGACGTGCTCGTCACCGACTACTCCTCGCTGATGTTCGACTTCGCCAGGACCGGCCGCCCGATGCTGTTCCACACGTACGACCTGGAGCACTACCGTGACATCCTGCGCGGCTTCTACTTCGACTTCGAGAGCCGGGCTCCGGGACCGCTGATCCCGGACGGCGCACGCCTCGTCGAGGCGCTGCGCGACCCGGCCGGCGCCACGGCGCCGTACGCGGCGGCGTACGAGGCGTTCCGCCAGGCGTTCTGCGATCTCGACGACGCGGTCGCGGCGGCCGCGGTCGCGGACCGGCTGCTGGAGGCGATCGGCTGACCCGGCCGTACGGGTGATTCCCGCGCCGGGCGGCGCGGAACGCCGCAGCGCAAGGCGGCAGAGCGGCCCAAGTGTGTTTATCGGGTGCGGGATATTGACGTTTCCGATTGCTACGTTCGCCCGCCATGGACCTGCGCATGCGAACCGCGGCGGCGACGTCCGACGTGCGACGAGCCAGGGTTCTCGTCATCGGCGCCGCCGCGCTCGTCTTCCTCGCCAAGACGGCTTTCTCCGCCCTGACGCGCGGACCGGCGGACGTCCGTTTCTTCGAAGCCTTCGCCGCCGCCGTCTCGCAGGTGGGGCCGGTCCGCATCTACGGGCATCCGATGCCCGGTCTGCCCGTCTACAACCATCCGCCGCTCGCGAGCTGGATGCTGTCCGGATTCCATGAACTGGCTGATCTGGGAATTCCGTTCGCGGTACTGATCCGGGCGCCCGCCTGTGCCGCCGATTTCGTTTCCGCCCTTCTGGTCTTCGAGATCCTCCGCCGCCGCCGCTCTCTCGGAACGGCCACGGTGTGCGCACTCGTCTGCGCTTTCCACCCGGTCCTTTTCACCACGTCGGCGTATCACGGGAACACGGACTCGGCGGCCGTCGTGCTCGTCGTCCTGGCCGCGTATCTGCTGACCGACCGCCGTGCCCCGCTCGCCGCGGGCGTCGCGGCCGCGCTCGCGGTGAGCGTCAAACTCGTCCCGGTCGTCGCCGTCCCCGCTCTGCTGGTGGTCGCGGTGCGGGCCGGCAGGCCGGCCGCCGTCAGGTTCTGCTCCGGTCTGGCGGCCGTACTGCTCGTGCTGTGGGGGCCGGTGCTGGCCACCGCGCCCGGGCCGTTGCGGGAGAACGTCCTCGAGTACGAGGGCGGACGCTGGCGGCTGTGGGGGCTCGTGCGGTTCGCCGACCTGGCGGGTGCGTCCGACTCGTTCGTCGAGGGCCTGCACGGCGGCTTCCACTTCCTGTTCGTGCTGCTGTGCATGGCCGCGGGCGCCTGGCTCGCATGGCTGCGGCCCACCGCCCCTGCCGGTGCCGTCGCACTTTCTCTGACGCTGCTGCTCCTGCTCAGCACCGGCTCCGCCGTCCAGTACCTGGCCTGGCCCGTCGTGGCCCTCTGCCTGCTGGGCGTTCGGGAGGCCATCGGCTACGGCGTCGTCGCCGGCACCCTCACCGTCATCGTCTACACGGCTCCCAGCGCGGTCCGCTGGAACGACTGGGCCCTGCACCTTGCCGAGGCGTGCTGGCTGCTGCTCGCCGCCGCGACCGTGACCGGCGTACGCAGGGCGCTCGCGGACCCGCCCGGCCCCACGCCGGGCGTGCCCCTCCCCGTAGTGGCCCAGCGCACCGGCAGGCCGACGGCTCCCGCACGGCCCGTCGACCGACCGCACCGATGACCTCACCGACGGAGAGCGGAGAAAACCGAGTGAAGGAAAGCCCCAGCCCGCGGATCGGCATCCTCGTCGTGGCCTACAACGCCGAATCCACACTGGAGAAGACGCTCCACCGCATCCCCGAGGACTTCCGGTCCCGAGTCGCCGAGATCCTCATCCTCGACGACGCGAGCAGCGACGAGACCTTCACCGCGGGCTGCCGCTGGTCGCAGCTGAAGGGCATGCCGCCGACCGTCGTCATGCGGCACACCAAGAACCTCGGCTACGGCGGCAACCAGAAGGCGGGTTACGCGCTCGCCGCGGAACGGGGCCTGGACATCGTGGTGCTGCTGCACGGCGACGGCCAGTACGCCCCCGAGCTGCTGCCCGAGATGGTCGCGCCCATCGAACGCGGCGAGTGCGAAGCGGTGTTCGGGTCCCGGATGATGCGCTCCGGCAGCGCGCTCGGGGGCGGCATGCCGGTTTACAAATGGCTGGGCAACCGCCTCCTCACGCGCTTCGAGAACGCGGCACTGGGCTCACACCTCACCGAGTTCCACTCCGGCTACCGCGCCTACAGCGTCGCCGCGCTGCGCAGGCTGCCCATCGACCGCAACACCGACGCCTTCGACTTCGACACCCAGATCATCGTCCAACTCCTCGACGCCGGGATGCGGATCAAGGAGATCCCCGTCCCGACCTACTACGGCGACGAGATCTGCTACGTCAACGGGCTGCGCTACGCGAGGGACGTCGTCAAGGACATCATCGAGTACCGGCTCGCGCTCAAGGGCTTCGGCACCTGCCCCTGGGTCCCCAAGCCCGTCGAGTACGCCTTCAAGGAGGGCGACGGTTCCTCGCACTCCGCGATCCTCGGCATCATGCGCACCCTGCCCCCGGGCCGGGTGCTCGACGTCGGCTGCTCCGGCGGCCGGTTCGCCGAGCGCCTGGAAGCGCTCGGCTTCACCGTGACCGGCCTGGACTTCGTCGAGGTCCCCGGCGTACGGGAACGCTGCTCACGGTTCCTCCTGGCCGACCTGGAGGAGGGGCTTCCGCCGGAGACCGGCGCCGACTACGACTATGTGGTCGCAGGGGACGTCATCGAGCACCTGTCCCGGCCCGAACACGTCCTGCGGGAACTGCGGGACGTGCTGCGGCCCGGCGGCCGCCTGCTGCTGTCCGTGCCCAACTTCGGCCACTGGTACTCGCGTCTCCGCGTCGCCCTCGGCATCTTCGGCTACGACCGGCGCGGCATCCTCGACGAGACCCATCTGCGCTTCTTCACCCGCGGCAGCCTGCGCCGCACCGTGCGGGCCGCCGGCTTCGACCAGCTGCGGCTCACCTCGACCGGCGCGCCCTTCTGGTCCGTCCTCGGCGCCGGCGCCACCGCCGGGGCACTGGCCGGCGTCTCCCGGTTCCTCACCCGTGTGCGGCCGACACTCTTCGGCTACCAGTACGTCGCCGTGCTCACCCCGCACGCGGCGCAGACGATCATCGCGGGGGAGCACGTCGATGTACACGACATCATCAGCCGCCAGTACGTCCCGGCCGAGCCCGTCGGCCGAGTGGGCGCCGGCACCTGACCCACGGCACCGACCGCCCACCAGGAGGACCACCTTGGCGCTGCCCAGCCTGTTGCTGCTGCTCTTCGCGGTCTTCTCGTCGGCGGCCGGGCAGATCATGCTGAAACACGGCATGCGCTCGGCGGCAGCCGTCGCCGAGCACGGCGGAGGCTCCCTGATGGTGCGGGCCGCGACGAGCCCGTGGGTCGTCGTCGGCCTCGTCGTCTTCGGCGTCTCCGCGGTGGCCTGGATGTCGACGCTGGCCCAGGTGCCGCTGAACGTCGCCTATCCGTTCAACGCGCTGGGCTATCTGCTGATCGTGCTGGCCGGTTCCACGGTGCTGCACGAGCGGACCTCGATGTGGACCTGGGCCGGGTCGCTGATGGTGGTCGCCGGTCTGATCACCGTGATGGCCGGCCAGCAGCGCTGAGCGCCTCCCCCTCGGGGGCGTGCGCCTGGCGCGGCACCGCCACCGGGCGTCGCTCCGCGGGCGGTGTCACCGGCAGCAGGCCGGGCTCGCCCAGCAGCACCCGGCGTACGACGCGCTCCGCGGCCCGTCCGTCGTCGAAGGCGCAGAAGCGCTCCCGGAAGGCGGCGCGCAACTCGCGTGCCGCCTCGCCGTCCCAGGTGCCGTCCGAGAAGACCCGGATCAGCTCGTCCGTCGTACGGGTCACCGCCCCGGGCGTGTCACCGGGCGCACCGGAGAGCAGGTCGAAGCAGACACCGCGCACCGCCCGGTACGTCTCCCAGTCCGGTGCGTGGATCACGATCGGCCGGTCGAGGTTGGCGTAGTCGAACATCGCGGACGAGTAGTCGGTGACGAGCGCGTCCGCCGCCAGGTACAGCTCCTCGGCGCTCCCGTGCCCGGAGACGTCGAGGATGCCGGGGTGCTCGGCGAGACCGCTCTCGTCGTGGAAGTAGTGGGCCCGGACCAGCAGCACGGTGTCCTCGCCCAGCGCCTCGGCCACCCGTTCCAGATCGAGCCGGCAGGTGAAGGTCCGCTCGTAGTCGCGGAACGTCGGCGCGTACAGCAGGGCCCGCTGTCCGGGGCGGACACCGAGCGACTCCCGGACGGCGCGGATCCGGTCGGGGTCCGTGCCGACGAGGACGTCGTTGCGGGGGTAGCCGGTCTCCAGATGCTCCGCGGCGCTCGGGTAGGCGCCCGCCCAGCTCTCCGTCGAGTGCGGATTGGACGACAGGCTGAAGTCCCAGCGGTCCACCCGGCGCAGCAGGTCCTGGAAGTTCATGCCCTGCGCCGCCGCCGGGTACCGGGCCTGGCCCACGCCCATCACCTTCAGGGGTGTGCCGTGGTGGGTCATCACATGCACCTGCCCGCGCCGTTTGACCACGTGGTTGGGGAAGTTGACGTTGCTGAAGAAGTACGTGGCACGGGCCATCACCGCCCAGTAGCGCCGCGATCCCGGCACGACGTGGTCGATGCCGGGCGGCAGCGCGGCGGCGGCCTTCTGCGACACCACCCACACCCCGCGCACCCGGGGGGCCAGCTCCGCCGCCTTGCGGTGCACCGCCGCCGGGTTGCAGCTCACCCCGCGGTTCCAGTAGGCGCTGTAGACGGCGAGGTCGCGGTCCAGCGGCAGCAGCCGCTGGAGCCGGTAGTACAGCGGCGTGAGCCGTCGCGCCAGCCGCCCGCGCACGGCGGGTGCGACGGCGAGCAGCCCGCGGCGGACGGCGAGGGCCGCGTCGAGGGCCCGCAGCCGCCCCGCCCGGCCGCCGGTCAGCAGCCGCAGGCGCAGCGACCTGAGGCCGCCGTTCGCACGGTGCCCCGGCGGCAGATGGTCCCGGTGGAACGTTGCGACCGCCCGGACGTAGGCACGGCGGCGCCGTCGGAGCGTCCCGTACGTCTCCAGCAGCTCCCGCGCGGCCAGGTCGAAGAGCGGCCCGCGCACGGCCTCGAACCGCGGCGTGCCCCGCAGCGAGCAGAACAGGTCGCTGAACTGCTCGACCAGGTCGAGCTGCCCGGCCTGTTCGCCGGGCGAGCCAGCCTCCCGCGACTCCGCGAGGCCCGGCACATGACGCTGCCGGCGGTGCTCGACACAGGGCACCGGCAGGGCGGCGACCGTGTCGGCGGCGGCGAGCGTGCCCAGCGCGTACGGCCCGTCGCCGTGCCGGCCCGGCGCGAACGACGCCTGCCCGGTCTCGTGGAACTCGCGGCGCACCGCGCGGTTCCAGCACACCGCCGCCACCCCGAGCAGCTCCGGCCGGTCCGCGAGCGTACAGATCTCCGTGGTGCCCATGTCCTTGAGCAGCGACAAGGAGCGGCTGGCCTGCGGCGTGCCGCGGAACGGCGTACGGAGATGGCCGAACAGCAGCAGATCCGGGTCGGCCGCGTCCGCGAGCCGGTCGGCGATGCGCCGCAGCGCACCGGGCAGCAGCACATGCGTGCCTTCGAGGAACAGCAGGTAGTCGCCCTTCGCGTGCTCCGCCCCCGCCGTGCGCCGGCCGTCCGGGCCCGCCGGCTCCGCGAGATGGACGGCACGCACCCGAGGGTCGCCGGCGGCGATCTCGTCGAGCAGCCGGCCGGAGCCGTCGGGGCAGCCGTCGGCGACCCCGATGATCTCGAAGTCGGCGAACGACTGGGAGAGCACCGACTCCAGGCACTCGCGCAGGCTGCCGCGCACACGACGGACGGGGACGACGACGCTCAGACGGGGCATGGACACTCTTTCTCGCGTTCTTCTGTGGCTCAGTGGGACCGGCGGGGGGGAGTGTGGTCGGGACCGGCCGGGGCAGGGGAGGTCCGGCAAGACTCGGGCGGGTCCGGCCGGACTCAGACGCGCCGGTTGGGGACGAGGTCGCCGGGGCCCTGCTGGACGGGCACCCGGCCGGCCGGGTGCCGCGCCGGTGCGGCACCCGATGCGGGCGACTGTGCGGGCGCGGGCGCCGGGGTGCGCTGCTCCGGCGGGACGACGACCGGCAGACCCGCGCTCTCGCCCAGGAAGACGCGGCGCACGACGCGCTCGGCGGCGAACCCGTCGTCGTACGGGCAGAAGCGCTCGCGGAACGCGGCCCGCAGCCGCGTGGAGCGGGAGCCGCGCCAGTGGCCCGTCGCGAAGATGTCGACGAGCTCGTCCTCGGTGCGGGCGACCGCTCCCGGAGGGCACTCCCGCACGTCGAAGTACGTACCGCGGGCGGCCTGGTACGCCTCCCAGTCACCGGTGTGCAGGACGATCGGCCGGTCCAGGACCGCGTAGTCGAACATCAGGGACGAGTAGTCCGTGACGAGCGCGTCGGCCGCGAGGCACAGGGACTCGACCGAAGGGTGGCCGGAGACGTCGATGACCCGGTGGGCCGCGGGGCCGCTCAGCGGGGTGTCGCTGAAGTAGTGGGCGCGGGTGAGCAGCACGAACCGGGGGCCGAGAGCCGAGGCGAACCGTTCGATGTCGACCGGCGGCAGCTGGCTGCGCCGGTAGTCGCGGTGGGTCGGCGCGTAGAGGACCGCGACACGGTCCTCCGGGATGCCGAGCGAGGCGCGCAGCCGGGCCACGTCCTCGGCACCGGCGCGCTGGTAGACGTCGTTGC
Source organism: Streptomyces sp. NPDC048389 (assembly GCF_040706335.1). Taxonomy (NCBI): domain Bacteria; kingdom Bacillati; phylum Actinomycetota; class Actinomycetes; order Kitasatosporales; family Streptomycetaceae; genus Streptomyces; species Streptomyces sp. NPDC048389. The sequence continues at coordinate 42,671 of NZ_JBEZKP010000046.1, forward strand.
GGGGGTAGCCGTACTCGAGCACCGTGCACGCCGACGGGTACGCCCTCTCCCACACAAGGGTGGAGTGGCGGTTGGCGGAGAGCGCGTAGTCCCACTTGTCGGCGTTGGCGAGCAGCTGCCCGAAGTCCATGGAACGGGCGGCGGCCGGGCGTTCCTGCAGGTCGATGCCCATGGTCTTCAGCGGAGTGCCGTGGTGCGTCTGGACCATGATCTGGCCGGGCCGCTTGACCCACCGCCGGTCGAAGTTGACGTTGTTGACGAGGTACTTGGCGCGGGCGAGCGCCGACCAGTGACCGAACGACCCGGGCCGCAGCCGCCGTGTGCCGGCCGGGACGGTGTGGTGGTACGCCTCGTCCGCGATCCACGCCGTGCGGATGTGCGGCGCGAGTTCACGCACCTTCTCCTCGATGGCGGCCGGGTTGCAGGAGTAGCCGCGGTTCCAGTACGCGGAGAAGACCGCCAGGTCGGAGCGGACCGGCAGGCGCAGCTGGACGCGGTAGTGCACCCGCAGGGCCACGGCGCGCAGTGCGCGGCGGCCGCGCCCCGCGACGCTTCGGGCGCGTGAGCGCAGCCGGTCACCCGCCCACAGCGCGCGGTAGACCCGGTGACCGCCGGTCCGGATCAGCGCATGGCGCAGCCGGCCGCGCAGCGCGGGCGTCGCACCAGGCGTGCGGTAGCGGCGGCAGTGCGCGCGGGCCCGGCGGAAGAACTCGGCGCGGCTGCCGCGCGGCAGCCGGCCACGCGCCGTGGCCAGCGTCGAGAAGTGGTCGGCCATCCGCCGGTACAGGACCGGCCTCCAGTGCGCCAGGTCCGGTCGCGTGTCGAGAAACGCGAACACCCGGTCGTACTGGTCGAAGATGTCGAAGTGCTTGCGGCTGGTGGTGGCGAGGATGTTGCCGCCCTGGCGGCGCTGACGGTAGTGCACGCACACCCGGTCCAGGGTGGCGAGGCTGGACGCCGCCAGCAGCGCCGGATAGGTCCAGGGCGTGTCCTCGTAGTAGCCGGGCGGGAAGGTGAAGCCCTCCCGTTCGACGAACTCCCGCTTGTACGCCTTGTTCCAGACAACCATCAGCAGCTTGAGCAGGCCGGGCCGGTCCCGCAGGGCGAACGGAGCCGGGCCCTGCTCGGTCAGCAGCGCGGCGAACTTGTTCCGGGAGGTGTCCCCGGTCCAGTACGTGCGGGCGTAGTCGTAGACGAGGACGTCCGGATCGCCGGTCGTGGCGAGCCGTCCGGCGATGGCCTCGAGCGCACCGGGGACGAAGCTGTCGTCGCTGTCCAGGAAGAGAACGTAGTCGCCGCTCGCGCGGGCCAGCCCGGCGTTGCGCGCCTGGCCGAGCCCCACGTTCCTCGCGAGATGGACGGCCTGTACACGTGGATCGCGTGCGGCGAACTCGTCGATGATCGCACCGCAGGCGTCGGGCGAGCAGTCGTCGACCGCGATGAGTTCGAGGTCCGCGAAGGTCTGTGTCAGCACCGACTCCAGGCATTCATGGAGGTATGCCTGGACCTTGAACGCGGGCACGATGACGCTGAACCGGGGCACGTCACATCCATGGGTCGCGCGGGCAGGATGGCCCGAGAACGGCCAAAGGGGTGACTTGGTTACGCCGCACGTGGCATACGGGGGACCAACGGCGAATGGCACCCCGGTTACGGGGGTAACCGGGGCCGCCGTTCCGTACGCCCGTGTGCCCGTACGCGCGCGTGTCCGTGCGCCCGTGTGTTCGTATGTCCGCGTGTCCGCGTGTCCGCGTGTCCGCGTGTCCGCGTGTCCGTGCGCCCGTGCGCCCGTGCACCCGTGCGTCCGCGTGTCCGTGCGCCCCGTACGTCCGCGAGTCCGGCCCGTCAGCGGGTCACTTGACCGCGCCCGCCATCACGCCCGAGACGAACTGCCGCTGGAAGGCGAAGAACACCGCCAGCGGAATGATCACCGACACGAACGCGCCGGGCGCGAGTACGTCGATGTTGTTGCCGAACTGCCGTACCTGCCGCTGGAGTGCCACGGTGATCGGCGCGCTGTCGGAGTCGGCGAAGATCAGCGCCACCAGCATGTCGTTCCACACCCACAGGAACTGGAAGATGCCCAGCGAGGCGATCGCCGGACCGCCCAGCGGCATGACGACCCTGGTGAAGAGCCGGGTCTCGCCCGCGCCGTCGAGCCGTGCCGCCTCCAGCAGTTCGCGGGGGATCTCCGCGAAGAAGTTCCGCAGGAGGAAGATGGCGAACGGCAGGCCGAAGGCGACGTGGAAGAGGACGACACCGATCGTCGTCTCGAAGATGCCGACCACACCGAAGAGTTCGGAGACGGGCACCAGCGCGACCTGTACGGGGACCACCAGCAGACCGACGACCACCATGAACCACCAGTCGCGGCCGGGGAACTCCATCCAGGCGAACGCGTATCCGGCCAGCGCGCCGATGACCACGACCAGCACGGTGGCCGGGACGGTGATCATCACCGTGGAGAAGAGGGAACCGGTGATCGCCTCGTTCTCCAGCAGCCGCGAGTAGTTCTCCGTGGTGATCTGCGCCGGGGCGCTGAACACCGTCCACCAGCCGCTCGCCGCGATGTCACCGCTGTCGCGGAGGGAGGAGAGCAGCAGGCCGATGGTGGGCATCAGCCAGAACAGGGCGGCGAGGACCAGGAAGACCCGCAGCACGCCACCACCGGTGCGGGCCGCGATCCGCGTGGCGAGAGAGCGCTTCGCCCTGACGCCGGCCCCTTCGGCGGCGTCGGTCCTCCCCGTGGCGTCGGTCGCGCTCATCGCCGGGCCTCCCTTCGCATCCGCCTGATGGTGCTGTGCCTGCCCGGGGGGCGACCCCCGGACCCCCGGCAGGGGGCGGCTGTGCGGCATCGGGAGTTCATCGCCGGGTCTCCCTTCGCATCCGCCTGATGTTGAAGAACATCACCGGCAGCACCAGCAGAAGCAGCAGCACCGCGATCGCACTGCCGAGACCGAGGTCCGCGTCCGTGCCGAACGACGAGCGGTACAACTGGAGCGCGAGGACGTTCGCGTCGTCCTGGGAGGAGCCCGGCGCGATGATGAAGACCAGGTCGAAGATCTTCAGCACGTTGATCATCAGCGTGACCAGCACGACCGCGAGCACCGGCGCCAGGAGTGGCACCGTGATCCGTCGGAAGACCTGCCATTCGTTCGCGCCGTCGACCCTGGCCGCCTCCAGGAGTTCGCGCGGCACGCTCGCCAGTCCCGCCGCGATCAGCACCATGGCGAAGCCCGCCCACATCCATACGTAACTGCCGATGATCGCGGGTGTGACCAGGTTCGGGCCGAGCCAGTTGACACCGTTGTACGGCTCCCGGAAGTTGTCGGCCGGCAGCCGCAGCAGCGCGCCGTCCGCGGAGGCCGGAAGGGTGAACGTGCCGTCGGCCCCGGCGCGGGTCTCGGCCACCACCTTGCCGTCCTTGACCGCCTCCACCTCGATGCCCTTGAGGCCGAGTTCCTCGGAGTCGATGGCGTTCGGTTTGCCGCCGCCGCCCCGGGTGAAGTCCAGCCAGGCCGTGCCGTGGATCTTCCCGTCGCCGGGCTCCGGCGCCTTCGCCGGCTCCGCGTCGGACGGCATCTTCGCGGGCGCCACACCGACCAGGGGCAGTCGTACGGGAGTCCCGGCGGAGACCGGCTCCTTGGTCACGAACGCACCGCCGCCCGCGGCCTCGAGGGGATGGACCGGCAGCGGACGGGCCCTCGGGAAGCCGGCCGACTCGGTGAACGTGTCGTGCATGCCCACCCAGACCGCGTTGGCCACGCCGCGCTCCGGGTCCTGCTCGTACACGAGCCGGAAGATGATGCCCGCCGCGAGCATCGAGATCGCCATCGGCATGAAGACGATCAGCTTGAACGCGGTACCCCAGCGGACCCGTTCGGTGAGTACCGCGAAGATCAGGCCGAGCGCCGTGGACACGGTCGGTGCGACGACCACCCAGATCGCGTTGTTCTTGACCGCGGTGAGGATCGTGTCGTCGGTGAAGATCTCCACGTAGTTGCCGAGCCCGGCGAAGCCGTTGCCCGACTGGTCGAAGAAGGACCGGTAGAGGGAGTACCCGATCGGGTAGACCACGAGCGCGCCCAGCAGCACCAGCGCGGGCAGCAGGAAGCCGACCGCGACTATTTTACGTGTGCCTGTCACGCTCTTGCGCTTGTCGGCGGGGGGCACCGGCCGGGCCGAGCCCCCCGCGGTGACGGGCGTCACGGCGTCAGCTCTTGAACGCCTTGGCCGCCTCGGCCTCCAGCTTCTGCTGGGTGCCCGCGACATCCTTCGGGTTCTTCAGGAAGTCCTGGAGGATCTTCCACTCGCCCTTGCCGGGCGTCCCGCCGAACGACTGCGGCATCTGGTCGGACATGTCGAAGCGGACGTCGTCGCCCGCCGCGATCAGCGCCTTCGCGATGTCACGCTGCACGTCGTTCGGGTACGCGGCCACGTCGAGCGACTTGTTGGGCGAGAGGAAGCCGCCGGCGCCCGCCTGGATCGCCGCGGCGTCGGGGGACGCCAGGAAGGTCAGCAGCGCCTGGGCACCTCTGGTGTTCTTCAGCGCCACCGCCGCGTCCCCGCCGGTCACCACCGGCGGTTCGGCGCCGACGGCCGGGAACGGGAAGACCTTCGCGTCCTTACCGATCTCGGCGTCGGTCTGCGCGATGTTGACGGTCACGAAGTCACCCTCGAAGACCATCGCACTCTTGGGAGCGTCACCGCCGGTGAAGGTCTGGGTGACGGACGTGGGGAACTCGGTCTGGAGAGCGCCGTCCGTGCCGCCCGCGATCAGGTTCGGCTTGCCGAACAGCTCGCCGAGCGTGGTGAGGGCGTCCTTCACGGAGGGGTCGGTCCACTTGATCTCGTGCTTGGCGAGTCGGTCGTACTTCTCCGGGCCCGCCTGGGAGAGGTAGACGTTCTCGAACCAGTCGGTGAGCACCCAGCCATCGGCGCCCGCGACGGAGACCGGGGTGACGCCCGAGGCGGAGATCGTGTCCGCTGCCGACAGGAACTCGTCCCAGGTCTTCGGCTCAGTCGCCCCCGCGTTCTCGAAGACGGCGTTGTTGTACCAGATCAGGGACTTGTTGGCGGCCTTGTAGTACACGCCGTACTGCGTGCCGTCGACGGCGCCGAGCTCCTGCCAGCCCTTCGAGTAGTTCCTCTCCAGTTGCTCCTTGGCCTCCGGTCCGACCGGCTTGGCCCACTTGCGGGCCACCGACTGCCGGATCGCACCGACTTGAGGCAGCATCGCCACGTCCGGCGGGCTGCCGCCGGCGATCTTCGTACCGAGGAAGTTCACGATCGGGTCCTGCGCGGGCACGAAGGTCACCGTCGCACCGGTGCGCTTCTCGAACTCGTCCAGGACCTTGGTGAAGTTCTCCTGCTCGGGGCCGCTCCACACCGCGGCGACCTCGACCTTCTCGCCGTTCAGCTCGGGCAGCCGGACCGAAGAGGGGGACTCGCCGCCGTTCGTCGGACCCGCGTCACCCGGCTCGCCGCCGTCCTTGCCGCCGCCGCATCCGGTGAGGGCGAGGGCGCCGATCGCGGCGAACACCACTGCGGCCCTGCCCGTACGAAGAGTTCTGCGCATCACTGCCCCGTCTCTCCTGTGCGCTGCTGTACCCGACCTGTCGCGCCTCTCGACAGGTCTACGCCCGCGCTACGGGTGCCGCAATAGCGCCCCCGGCGGGTAACGCCCTTTCGTGATGGCCTCGTGACGTGACGTCAGGTCGATCAGCGGTGCACGGGCAGGGCGCGCGGGTGGCCCCGGGCAGGACGCGCGCGGCGCGGGGCAGGTGGTGGGCCGGGGCTCAGCGGCGGGACGGCGCCGGCGCCCGTCAGGGGTGGGCCGGGGCCAGTGGCGGGACGGGCGTCGCGTCCACCGACCGCGCCGCCCGCTCCAGCGCGCTGGCCAACAGCGCCAGGTCGGTCGGGCCGTTGCCCAGTTCGCGTAGGGGACGGCGGGTCGGCGGATCGCCCATCCGCTCCCACTCGAGCGGGACCACGGTGGGCCGCGACGTCGCCGTACGCGGTATGCGTCCGGTCACCCGGCCGCCCTGGAAGGTGGTCACCCGCCCGTCCGGATGCCCCAGCCGGCCACGGCCCGGTGCCGGGTCGTCCGGGCCGGGCGCAACCGGCGGCGCCTCCAGGACGACCCGCAGCCGGGCACCCTCGGCCAGTTGCGTGTCCGCGGTGCGGTCGGGCCGCGACGACGTGGCCACGAGATGGATGCCGAGCCGCCCGCCGTCCTTGGCCACCGCTTCCAGCGCCCGTACGACCGAACCGGCCGCCGGCCGGCCCGGGCTCCCCAGTGCCGGGGCCACCAACGCGTCGAAGTCGTCCACCAGCACCACCAGGCGCGGCAGCGGATCCGGCTCCCGGCTCTTCGTACGCCCGCCGGGCCGGAGCCTGAGCGTCCCGGAGGAGGGTGAGTCCAGATCGCCGCGCTGCTCGGCGGCGCTCGGCGGGCGCTGGCCCACCATCCGCTCGGCGACCTCGCGCCGGGTGCGCCACTCGGCGAAGTCCGCGACGCCGGCGTCGTCCAGCGCGGCCGTACGGCGCTTCAGTTCCGCCCCGAGCGCCTGGGCGAACGACCGCATCCGGACCGGATCGCTCGCCACCAGGTGCTCGGTCACGTGCGGCAGCTCGGTGCAGGCGGTCAGCCCGTCACCGCGCTCCCCGCCCGCGCCGTCGACCAGCAGCAGCCCGAGCCGGTCCGGGCGGCCCGCCGCAGCCAGGGACGCGGCGACCGAACGGAGCAGCTCCGTACGGCCGCTGCCCGCCGGGCCCTCGATCAGCAGATGCGGGCCCTCCTCTGTCAGGTCCACGGCCAGCGGCCCCCGCGGGCCGGCGCCGAGGACCACGGTCCCGTCACAGGCCGACGCCCAGCGCGCCATCAGCGACGCGGGGGTGGCCCGCGCCAGCTCCAACTCGTCCAGCAGCCGCGCGGAGGGCGGCAGCACGGCCGCCCTGCCGGGGCCGACGCTCGAGCCTTCCGCGCGCAGAGGGGCCAGCGCCCGCCCGAAGCGCTCGGCCCAGGCGGCGGACACCGCGTCCACCACACCGACGGTGCCGTGGCCCGCGGGCTGCCCGCCGGCCACCCGCATCAGGCGCAGCGCGGTCGCCACGTCTCCGGTCAGCAGGGCCGCGGCCCCGCACTCGCGGAACGGCAGCGACACCGCGCACGCCGACTCGTACGTCACGGCGACGGGGGAGAGCGGCGAGGCCGCGGCCGTTTCCGCCAGACAGATCAGATGGATGCCGGCGGCCCGGCCGGCACCGGCGAGCCGGGCCGTCGTCTCCCGCAGCGCCGCGGAACCCGGATCACCGTCGACGATCACCACGGTGCGCGGGCCGTCGTGCCGGTCGGCCGCCTCCATGACGGCCCGTCGGTCGGCGCCCGGCCAGCCGGGGCCGAGTGGGCCCTCGTCCAGCCGGCGCGACAGCTCCGCGGTGCGGGCGGTCGCCTGGTCGCGGTCGTACGCGAGCAGCAGCCGGCAGTCCTGGCCGTGCGCCGGGCGAAGATGCGGCAGCCAGCCGAGCCAGGCCCACTCGGCCCTGCGCTCCTCGACGCCCCGGGAGCGGTCCGCGCTGATCAGCACGATCTCCAGGTCGCCGGGGGAGTGCAGTGCGGCGAGCTGGGCGACCGCGGACCTGGCGAGGCCGGTGAGCCGTGCGCGCGGGCCGGCGAGCCCGAGCGAACCGGCCTCCTTCAGCGCGACGGTCACGGCCACGGAGGACAGCTCCGAGCGGTCGGCCGTACCGAGCCTGAGGACCAGCGCCTCCGGGTGGTCCGGGCCCCGCTCCCACAACCGGGGTCCGGGGCCGAGGGCGGTGAGCAGGACGGCCGCGGGGTCGGGCCAGCCGGCCACGACGGGCGCGGCAGCGGCGGCCACGGGCCCGGCCGGTCCGGTCTCCTCGGCCACCGGTCCGCCCCGCCCTCCGGCGAGCCGCCGGGCCCACGTCCCTATGCCGCGCCTGCGCCGGCCCGGCGACTCCGGGTCCGGGCCGGTGGCGGGCGTGTCGCTGCCGGGGACGTACTGCGCGGGCACCCGCGCCGCCGCGGCGTCGATGTGGTGCGTCTGCGCGGACCGGTTCCCCTCACGTCCCGCGCCGGACCGGCTCGCGACGTCGTACGGCCCGGCGTCCCGGCCGGTGGCGGCGTGGCCGGGCGCGGGCCCTGCGGCGGTGGTCCTGGGGGCGGTTCCGTCCCCGCGGCCCTGTGGACCGGTGCCGGGCGCGCCGTGGTCGGCCACGCCGGTGGCGGCGTAGGACCAGGTCGCGCCGCCGCCCGGCCGGTGAGCCGCGTCGGCGGTCGACACGGGGGCGACGGCCCCGGCCGGACGGGAGGGATCGGGACCGCGGTCTGCCCACGATGGTCCCGGCCCGCTGCCGCCGCTCGCGCCGGCCACCGGCCGATACCTGCCGGAGTCCGGCAGTCCGCGACCGTCCGCGACCGGAGCGCCACCCGGATCCGCGGCCGCGCCGCCGCCCGGGACGCGCAGGTGGCCCTCGCCGTCCGGCGTGGTGGGCAGCGCCGGGGGCGCGGCCCCCGGGGAGAGCCGGAGAGTCGACTCGCCGAGACGGAGCAGCGCGCCCGTCGGCAGGCGCACCGGGCGGCTGCCCACGGACGCGCCGTCGACCGTCGTGCCGTTCGTGGAGCCGAGGTCGGTCACCGTGACCGTGCCGTCGTCCGCGACGGTCACCGCGCAGTGCAGTCGGGAGACGTCGGGGTCGTCCAGCGGCACGTCCGCGTCGGCGGACCGGCCGATACTGATCCGGCCGCCGTGCAGCAGATGGACGCCGCCCGCGTCCGGTCCGGCGACGACGTGCAGCCGGGCCGGGACGTCGCTTCCGTGGAACTCGTCGTCGGCCGGTGACTGGAGGGCCAGCACGGCGCCGTCCACCAGCGGTGGTTCCCCCAGGGTGCGGCGCTGGAGGTCGAGGCGCTCCTGGCCCGCGTAGAGGACGACGGTCCCCGAGACGTCCGGGCCGGAGACGGCTGCGGCGAGGCCGGAGGCCACGGCGGCGAGCGCCGTGCCCGCGGGCGCGGTCACGATCACGTCGCAGGAACGTCCGGCGGACGCGGACTGTCCGCCGCGCGGCGCGAGAACAGTCAGCCGGATCTGCATCGCCGTCAGCCATCCCTTCTGCGCGGGGTGCCCGGCAGGGGAGCCGCCCAGACAGCCCCCACCCGGCAGGACGGCACGGGCCGGGGACTGGCTGCCCACGGCTCCGTGCTGTGGGCATCCTCGCATCCGCCGCCGACAACACGCCCGCCACCCACCCGTAAGTGATCTTGACCGGTCGGCCCGTAGGACAAGTCCGGACGGAAGAGCACCTGGTGGTGTCCCGTAAAGGTCATCCAGTGAACTACGGACGGAAGGGATCGTGATGTTCACTGCACGCGGACCCGGCAACCATCCGTACGATGCCCGCGTCTGTCTCTCGAACCGGGATGACAGGAAAGACACCCTCTAAAGTGGGTCGGACAACCCGGCGGACCGAAAACCATCCGGCGGACCGGGCCGGTGAGGACCATGATCAGCAGGGAGCGCATGACGTGCGGCCGGTAGGCAGCAAGTACCTGCTCGAGGAGCCACTCGGGCGCGGCGCCACGGGCACCGTCTGGCGAGCCCGTCAGAGGGAGACCGCGGGCGCGGAGGCGGCCGTCGCGGGCCAGCCCGGTGAGACCGTCGCGATCAAGGTCCTCAAAGAGGAGCTCGCGAACGACGCGGACGTGGTGATGCGTTTCCTCCGGGAGCGCTCCGTCCTGCTCCGCCTGACCCACCCGAACATCGTCCGCACCCGCGACCTCGTCGTCGAGGGGGACCTCCTCGCCCTGGTGATGGACCTGGTCGACGGCCCGGACCTGCATCGCTACCTGCGCGAGAGCGGCCCGCTCAGCCCGGTCGCGGCGTCGCTGATGACCGCCCAGATCGCGGACGCGCTCGCCTCCAGCCACGCCGACGGCGTCGTCCACCGCGACCTGAAGCCGGCGAACGTGCTGCTCAAGACGGACGCCGACGGCCGGATGCACCCGATGCTGACCGACTTCGGCATCGCGCGCCTCGCCGACTCCCCCGGGCTGACCAGGACCCACGAGTTCGTCGGCACCCCCGCGTACGTCGCGCCGGAGTCCGCGGAGGGCCGCCCGCAGACGTCGGCGGTCGACATCTACGGCGCGGGCATCCTCCTCTACGAACTGGTCACCGGGCGGCCCCCGTTCGCGGGCGGCACGGCGCTCGAGGTGCTGCATCGCCACCTCAGTGAGGAGCCCCGGCGTCCCACGACGGTCCCCGAGCCGCTGTGGACGGTCATCGAGCGCTGTCTGCGCAAGGAGCCGTCGGAGCGGCCCAGCGCAGAGAACCTCGCCCGTGGTCTGCGTACCGTCGCCGCCGGGGTCGGGGTGCACGCCAACGCCGCCCAGGTCGACGCCGCTCTCGGCGTCGGCGCGCTGCTGGCACCGGACCCGGCGCCGGCACCGGTTCCCGGCGCACCGGGCGCCTCCGACCCGACGCAGGTCCTGCCGAACACCGGCGGCGGCAGCTCGGCGTACGACCCGGCCGCCGCGACCAGCGTCATGCCGCAGACCGGGCAGCCCGCGCAGCCCGGCGGTACGGCCGACCCGACCGCCGTCATGCCACCCGTACCCCAGGGGCAGTCCGGCCCCGAGGAGCCGCACCCCTGGCAGAGCCAGCTCCGCGCCGCGCGTGACCGCAACGAGCAGACGCAGGTCCAGTACCTCGACCCGAGCCAGGACCCCCTGCGCCGCCGTCCGCAGCGCCAGGCCCCGCAGCAGCAGCCGCCGCAGAACCGGCAGCAGCAGCGACCGCCGCAGCGCCCCCAGCCGCAGCCGTACGCGCCGGCGCCGCAGCCACAGCGTCAGCAGTACGCCCCGCAGCAGCAGTACACGCCCCCGCAGCCGCCGCCCCAGCAGCCGCCCGCCCGGCGTCCGCCCCGGCAGCCGAGGCAGCGCGCCAACCCGATGCGCATCCCGGGGCTCGGCTGCCTCAAGGGCTGCCTGTTCACGGTGGTGCTGTTCATCGTCGCCGGCTGGCTGATCTGGGAGCTGACCCCTCTGCAGGGCTGGATCGCGGAGGGCAAGAGCTACTGGCAGGCGATCGGCGACGCCGTTTCGACGGTCACCGACTGGGTCTCGCAGATCGGCGAGGCGAAGGACACCGCCGACCAGATCGGTAACCAGCAGTAACCCTGTCGTTTTGTCGACTTCTGCGGGCCGACTTATCCCGCAGAAGTGGAGGTTGGCGCCATCCGGGGCACACAGCACCCGGTTGCCCGCGTACGTTGTGGGACAACGCCAGCCGCTGAGGGAGCAGTCTTGGCACGGAATATCGGCAGCCGGTACACGGCCCACCAGATCCTGGGCCGGGGCAGCGCCGGCACGGTGTGGCTCGGCGAAGGACCCGAAGGGCCCGTCGCCATCAAGCTCCTCCGTGAGGACCTCGCCTCCGACCAGGAGCTGGTCGGACGCTTCGTCCAGGAGCGCACCGCCCTGCTCGGACTCGACCACCCCAGAGTCGTGGGCGTCCGCGACCTCGTCGTCGACGGCAACGACCTCGCCCTCGTGATGCAACTCGTGCGCGGCACCGATCTGCGCACCCGGCTCGACCGTGAGCGCCGTCTCGCGCCGGAGGCCGCGGTCGCGATCGTCGCGGACGTCGCCGACGGCCTCGCGGCCGCCCACGCCTCGGGCGTCGTGCACCGGGACGTCAAGCCGGAGAACATCCTGCTCGACATGGAAGGACCGCTCGGGCCCGCCGGCTCGCACCCCGCGCTCCTCACCGACTTCGGTGTCGCCAAGCTGATCGACACCCCGCGCCGCACCAAGGCGCCGCGCCCCGCCGGGGGCGCCGCGCCGAACCCGTCGGGCATCATCGGCACCCCCGACTACATCGCGCCCGAGATCATCGAGGGACTGCCGCCCCGCGCGGCCGTCGACATCTACGCGCTCGCCACGGTCCTGTACGAGCTGCTGGCCGGCTTCACCCCCTTCGGCGGCGGGCACCCCGGCGCCGTCCTGCGCCGCCACGTCACCGAGACCGTGGTGCCGCTGCCCGGCATCCCCGACGAGCTCTGGCAGCTCATCGTCCAGTGCCTGGCGAAGGCCCCCGCCTCCCGGCTGCGCGCCTCCGAGGTGGCGTCCCGGCTGCACGACCTGCTGCCTGCGCTCGCGGGCATGCCGCCCCTGGACGTCGACGAGCCCGACGCGGAGCAGCCCGCGGAGCCGTACGAGAACGTCACGCAGCCCGCTCCCGGCGAGCAGCGCCGCCGAGGCGCCGTGCCGCTGGTCCCGGGCGCCGCACCGGCCGACTCCAACCGGGACACCCACACGTCGATGCGCGTCCCCGCCCCCGACGAGCTCGCGGGCGGCGCCCACGGCACGGCCCGGGCCCCCCGCACGCCCGGTCAGCGCAGGCCGGGCTCCGCCCGGAACCGGGCCGCCGCGGTGCGCAGGCGCCGTATCACGTTCGGTGTCGTCGCTCTCGCCGTGGCCGCGGCGGTCGGAGTCGGCGGCTGGCTGGCCACCGCCGGCGACGACGGCCAGGTGCCTCCTCAGGACAACCGGCAGTCGGCGCCCGCGGAGCCGTAGGACACCGCGGGCGCCGACTGCCGGTTCCCGGGCCGGCATGGAAGGCGCCGTCCGGTTGCGCCGGACCCCAGGCGCCCGGGGGCAGCACTGGTCCGTCCGCTCAGCCGTTACGCTGGACCCGTGGCAGTCGTCGATGTATCCGAAGAGCTGAAGTCCCTTTCCTCGACCATGGGGTCGATCGAGGCCGTTCTGGACCTCGACAGGATGAGGGCAGACATCGCCGTGCTCGAGGAGCAGGCGGCGGCACCGTCCCTGTGGGACGACCCCGACGCGGCGCAGAAGATCACCAGCAAGCTTTCGCATCTGCAGGCCGGGGTCCGCAAGGCCGAGGCGCTCCGCTCCCGCATCGACGACCTCGAGGTCCTCTTCGAGCTCGCCGAGGCCGAGGACGACCCGGACGCCCTCGCCGAGGCGGAAGCCGAACTGGCCGAGGTGCGCAGGGCCCTCGACGAGCTGGAGGTCCGCACCCTCCTCTCCGGTGAGTACGACGAGCGCGAGGCCCTCGTGACCATCCGCGCCGAGGCCGGTGGTGTCGACGCCTCCGACTTCGCGGAGCGCCTCCAGCGCATGTACCTGCGCTGGGCCGAGCGGCACGACTACAAGACCGAGATCTACGAGACGTCGTACGCGGAAGAGGCCGGCATCAAGTCGACCACCTTCGTCGTCCACGCCCCGTACGCGTACGGCACCCTCTCCGTCGAGCAGGGCACGCACCGCCTGGTCCGCATCTCGCCGTTCGACAATCAGGGGCGCCGCCAGACGTCCTTCTCGGGCGTCGAGGTGCTGCCCGTCGTCGAGCAGACCGACCACATCGACATCCCGGAGAACGATCTGCGTATCGACGTGTACCGGTCCTCCGGACCCGGCGGCCAGTCCGTCAACACCACGGACTCCGCCGTCCGCATCACGCACATCCCGACCGGCGTCGTGGTCTCCTGCCAGAACGAGAAGTCGCAGATCCAGAACAAGGCGTCCGCGCTGCGCGTCCTCCAGGCCCGCCTGCTGGAGCGCCAGCGCCAGGAGGATCGCGCCAAGATGGACGCCCTGAAGGGCGACGGCGGCAGCTCCTGGGGGAACCAGATGCGTTCGTACGTCCTGCACCCTTACCAGATGGTCAAGGACCTGCGTACCGAATTCGAGGTCGGCAACCCCCAGTCGGTGCTCGACGGCGAGATCGACGGTTTCCTCGAGGCGGGAATTCGCTGGCGCAAGCAGCAGGAGAAGTAGCGGAGCGCTTTGTCGACAAGGTAACTGCCGTCCTTGGGGCGGCAGTTCCTTTTTATGTCACAGTTGCATGCCCGCAGGTCAGGCAACTGACAGTATTTCGGACATTGCGTCTGCTAACGACCTTGACGCGCTTTCGAAAACTGGGAAGGGTGACGCGCGGCATGCGTACTTATGGGGCGCGTGTGAACGGGGGCGCGGCACAACGGCCCCTGGATCCACTGCCCCTGACGCAGCTCCACTTACGAGAGCTACTGGGGGTAGCAGTTACATGACGAAGAACACGCGGATCCGTGTCGCGCGTATAGCCGCCGGCGCAGTGATCGCCGCGGGTGCGTCGCTGACCGCCGCCGGCGCGGCGCAGGCATTCGACCTGACCGGTGAGGCCGAGGTCGCCGGCATCGGTGTCGAGGCCGAGGTCGGCATCAACAACGAGGGTGAGAACGGTCCCGGTGCTGTGACCAGCGGCTCGACCGGTGGTGGCGACTCGACCGGTGGTACGGGTGGTGACGACTCGACCGGCGGCACGGGTGGTGGCGACTCGACCGGTGGTACGGGTGGTGACGACTCGACCGGCGGTACGGGTGGTGACGACTCGACCGGTGGTACGGGTGGTGACGACTCCACCGGCGGCAACGGCAACTCGGGCGGCAACGGCAACTCGGGCGGCAACGGCGGTGGCGACACCGACGGCAACGGTCCCGACACCGACGGTGGCGACGACGGCGTGATCGACGGTGACGCCCCGGTCGGCGGTGGTGACGGAACCGACACCGACAGCGCCGGTTCGCAGCCGGTCCAGCAGGGTGAGGTCAAGGAGGAGCTGGCGGAGACCGGCGCCGCCGAGACCACGTTCCTGCTGATCGGTGCCGCCACGATGATCGCCGGTGGCATCGGCTTCCGGATGCTGCCGCGTCTCGTGGCCGGTGGCCGTGCCGTCGCCTAAGCGACGCAGGCGGTAACGCAGCACGGGAAGAGCCCGGGGCCGACGGCCCCGGGCTCTTCCTCGTCTCGCGCGACTGCCGCCTGCGCCGCCCTACGCGGTCTGCGCCGCCAGGAGGGCCACGGCGGCCACCAGCACCACCAGCAGGGCAAGCAACGCCGCCGGGCTCAGGCCGGCCAGCGGCCCGTCCTGCTGCAGTCGCTCACGATTGGCCCGGCAGACCGGGCAGCGGCCCTCGGTGACGGGTGCCGCGCAGTTGGCGCACACCAATCGGTCATAGGTCATGCGCTCTCCTCCTCACCGCGCGCCGGGGCCGCAAGGTGCGCGGACCGCAAGCACATTTCTCTCCCGACAACGCTCAGGGAAACGCGACTGTTCCCCTACCACTGTGCCAGCTCGCGCGCTTTTCGGCGCGGCCCGCCGGATTTGCCCTTGGACGTGAGCGGACAAAATGCGCAAGTCAGGACGGGGACTGCGCGGCCGTGGCGCAGTCGCGTAAGGTCACGCTCACCTACTCCCGGCCGACCGTGGTGCACCCGTGATCCGATTCGACAACGTCTCCAAGACCTATCCCAGGCAGAACCGTCCTGCCCTGCGCGACGTCTCCCTCGAGATCGAGAAGGGCGAGTTCGTCTTTCTCGTCGGCTCGTCCGGTTCGGGCAAGTCGACGTTCCTGCGGCTGGTCCTTCGTGAGGAGCGCGCGAGCCAGGGACTGGTCCATGTCCTCGGCAAGGACCTGGCCCGGCTCTCCAACTGGAAGGTGCCGCAGATGCGCCGCCAGCTGGGCACCGTGTTCCAGGACTTCCGCCTCCTGCCCAACAAGACCGTCGCTCAGAACGTGGCGTTCGCGCAGGAGGTCATCGGCAAGCCGCGCGGTGAGATCCGCAAGGCCGTACCCCAGGTGCTCGACCTCGTGGGACTCGGCGGCAAGGAGGAACGGATGCCCGGCGAGCTCTCCGGTGGTGAGCAGCAGCGCGTGGCGATCGCCCGGGCCTTCGTCAACCGCCCCATGCTGCTCATCGCGGACGAGCCGACGGGAAACCTCGACCCGCAGACCTCCGTCGGCATCATGAAGCTGCTCGACAGGATCAACCGCACCGGCACCACCGTGATCATGGCGACGCACGACCAGAACATCGTCGACCAGATGCGCAAGCGCGTCATCGAGCTCGAACAGGGCCGTCTCGTCCGCGACCAGGCCCGCGGGGTCTACGGCTACCAGCACTGAGCCCGGACAGACTGCAAGACTGAAAGGCTGACAGCACGCCATGCGCGCCCAGTTCGTGATGTCGGAGATCGGGGTCGGTCTCCGCCGCAATCTCACGATGACCTTCGCGGTGATCGTCTCCGTAGCCCTGTCGCTCGCCCTGTTCGGCGGTGCGCTGCTCATGCGTGAGCAGGTCAGCACGATGAAGGACTTCTGGTACGACAAGGTCAACGTCTCCATCTTCCTCTGCAACAAGAACGACGCGGCGACCTCGCCGCAGTGCTCCAAGGGAGCCGTCACCACCGCGCAGAAGGAACAGATCGAGGCCGATCTGAAGAAGATGGACGTCGTCGACAAGGTTCACCACGAGACGGCGGAACAGGCGTACAAGCACTACCGCGAGCAGTACGGCGACACCCCCATCGCGTCCACGATCACCCCGGACCAGATGCAGGAGTCGTTCCGGGTGAAGCTGGACGACCCGGAGAAGTACAAGGTCGTGGCGACCGCGTTCGCCGGCCGGGACGGTGTCCAGTCGGTCCAGGACCAGCGCAACATCCTGGAGAACCTCTTCTCCCTGATGAACGGCATGAACGTGGCGGCGATCTTCGTCATGGGACTGATGCTGGTCATCGCGCTGATGCTCATCGTCAACACCGTGCGCGTCTCCGCGTTCAGCCGTCGGCGTGAGACCGGCATCATGCGGCTCGTCGGAGCGTCGAGCTTCTACATCCAGATGCCGTTCATCATGGAGGCCGCCTTCGCGGGCCTGTTGGGCGGTGTGGTCGCCTCCTTGATGCTGCTGGTGGGCCGTTACTTCCTGATCGACCATGGTCTGGCGCTCTCCGAGAAGATGCAGCTGGTCAACTTCATCGGCTGGGACGCCGTGATCACCAAGTTGCCCCTGGTACTGGCGATCGGGCTGCTGATGCCCGCCGTGGCCGCTTTCATCGCATTGCGCAAGTACCTGAAGGTGTGACAAGTGCCCCGGGCGTCGTGCGGACAACCTCCGTACGGCGCCCTTTGCTTGTCCTAGACTCATCGCCATGTCGGGCCCCGAGTTCAGTCCCCGGCCCCACGGCATGCGCCGCGGGGCTGCCCTGACTTTGGTCTTCGGAGTCGTCCTGGCCACGGCCGCGGCCACCAACTGCCTGCCGCAGGACGAGACCTCCGCACCCCCTCCGCTCTCCGCCCGTGCCGCCGCCGCGACGGTGGACCGCGAGGTCGTGGCCCGCGCCGCAGCCGAGGCCGCGGCGGAGGGCAAGTCGGGGACGGAGGCGGCCGAAGAGGTCGTCAGTCGCAGCGGCGACCGCTGGGGCGCCGTGTACGACAAGCAGGAGTACGAGGAGTTCCGCAAGGCGCTCGACGGCGAGTACACCGGCGTGGGTCTCGGTACGAGACGCGCCGGCGGCCGGGTCGAGATCGCCGGTGTGCAGCGGGACAGTCCCGCCGAGCGGGCCGGGATCAGGGTCGGCGACCGGCTCCTCTCGATCGACGGCAAGGAGGCGGCCCGGCGGCCGGTCACCGAGGTCGTGGCGCTGCTCCGCGGCGGCAGCGGCACCGAGGTGGTCCTGGAGCTGGAGCGGGACGGGCGCCGCTGGTCCGAGACGCTCACCCGCGCATTGCTGACCACCGAGACGGTCACCGTGGAGCACCTCGCGGACGGGGCCGTCCTGATCAGGATCTCCTCGTTCACCACGGGCTCCGGCGAGCGGGTGCGGCGGGCCGTGCGCAATGCCCCCGCGGGCGCCGGTGTCCTGCTCGACCTGCGGGGCAACGAAGGCGGTCTGGTGTCGGAGGCGGTCACCGCCGCGTCGGCCTTCCTCGACGGCGGCCTCGTCGCCACGTACGACGTACGCGGCCGGCAGCGGGCCCTCCACGCGGAGCAGGGCGGCGACACGGACCGGCCCGTCGTCACCCTCGTCGACGCGGGCACCATGAGCGCCGCCGAACTCGTCACCGGGGCGCTCAAGGACCGTGGCCGCGCGGTGACGGTCGGTACCCGCACCTTCGGCAAGGGCTCGGTGCAGATGCCGAGCAGGCTGCCTGACGGATCGGTCGCCGAACTCACGGTCGGTCACTACCGGACTCCTTCGGGGCACAGCGTCGACGGCAAGGGCATCACGCCGGACCTGGTGGCGCCGGAGGGCGCCGAAAAACGGGCGCAGACGGTATTGAGTGGCCTCGGAGGCGGGTCGTAGTGCGAAAATGACCGCACTATGGCTAAGGAAACAGGGCGCAAGCTGATCGCGCAGAACAAGAAGGCGCGGCACGACTACCACATTCTCGACACCTACGAGTGCGGTCTCGTGCTGACGGGTACCGAGGTGAAGTCGCTGCGCCAGGGGCGGGCCTCGCTGGCGGACGGCTTCGTGCAGATCGACGGCAACGAGGCGTGGCTGCACAACGTCCACGTGCCGGAGTACAGCCAGGGCACCTGGACCAACCACAGCGCCCGCCGCAGGCGGAAGCTGCTGATGCACCGGGCGGAGATCGACAAGCTCGAGTCCAAGTCGCAGGAGACCGGGCACACGATCGTCCCGCTGGCGCTGTACTTCAAGGACGGCCGGGCGAAGGTCGAGATCGCCCTGGCGAAGGGCAAGAAGGAGTACGACAAGCGGCAGACGCTGCGCGAGAAGCAGGACCGCCGCGAGGCGGAGCGCGCGGTGTCGGCGGTCCGGCGGAGGGCGCGCGGCTGACCCCGGGGAATACGCTGGCATCGGGGTGCGTTGGTCACGTACGATGGCACCTGCCCCGCGAGACGGGGCGCCGCCCCACCAGGGGCTTGAAAAATACACATGGGGATGATCGGTTTCGACAGCGGATGTCGAAGCAGGGGAAGCGTGTCGAGGAAGCGGCAATGATCTCGTAAACCATATGTCGCAAACAATAATCGCCAACACCAAGCGCGATTCCTTCGCCCTCGCTGCCTAAGTAGCGACTTGCGAAGTGTCAGCCCGGGGCTGTTCCCGACCCGGATCCTGGCATCAGCTAGGGAACTAAACCTCTGGGCCCGGTCACGGGGCGTAGAGGGAAATCAAACAGTGACTGAGCCCGTCGGAGACTTGTTCGCGTGATCTCCGGGGCCGAGAAAATCGCAGCGAACTGCACACGGAGAAGCCCTGATTCTGCACCGTTGGACGCGGGTTCGATTCCCGCCATCTCCACTCATCCCATGTAAGCCTCCGGCCCGCGGAAACATCCGCGGGCCGGAGGTTTTTCATGTGTGCGTGTGAGTGCCCCGTGTCGCTCCACGCCCTCCTGGCCCCTGAGGGCGGGCCCTGGCGGCCTGTTCTTCAGCCGGCGAAGGACCCGGGAAGGCGCCGCTCACGGCCGTGGGGGAACGGCCCCCCACGGCCGTGGGGGGGGGGGGGGGGGGGGGGCGGCGGCGGGAGAAGCCCAACGCCGCGG